>CBRG010000242.1 GCA_000470535.1 Streptomyces sp. AW19M42 | reverse complement strand
GTCCGGCGATTGAGGACAAGGCAGGGCCGAAGGCGCCCCGTCCCCGAACACCCGCCCCCACCCGCACCCCGCCTACGCGGTCAGCTCCTGATGCAGCGCCTCGCGCAACCGCGCAGCCCGCTCCGAGACCTCCGCCGGCCCCAGCTCGACCGCCCGCGCACACCACCGCTGCCCCTCCGTGAGCTCACCGCGGCGCGTGGCCAGCAGGGCCAGGCGCAGGGCGGCCCGCCCGTGCCCGTCGTTCGCGGCGCGGCTCCACCACAGCGCCGCCTCGCGCTCGCTGCCCTCGCGGGCGAGCAGCAGACCGAGGTTGAAGGCCCCGTTGCGGCTGCCCGACTCGGCCGCCTCCCGGTACCACCGGGAGGCGTTCTCCACATCGCCCCGGGCCGCGGCGAGCATCCCGACGCGCACCTGGGCCCGGCGGTGGCCCTGCTCGGCGGCGCGCTCGTACCACTCCTCGCACTCGGATTTCTCGGGCATCGGCTCCCCCAGGGCGGGCGGCCCCGGCGGCGGCAGCCGCGAGTCCAGCACCCCGGCCAGCCGGAAGGCCGCTTCCGCGCTGCCGCCACCCGCGGCGCAGCGCAGGTGGCGCTCCGCCTCCCGCTCCTCGCCGTGGTGCAGCAGCGCCATCCCGACCTGCAGCGCCGCCTCGGTGTGGCCGGCCGCAGCCGCGCGCTCGTACCAGAGCAGCGCGGCCCGGTCCTCGTCGCGCCCGGCGTGCAGGATGCCCAGGTTGAACGCGGCATCGACACTGCCCGCCTCGGCCGCCTTGGAGAACCAGGGCTCCGCGCCGGTCGCGTCGCCCGCCTGGAGCAGGAGCACGGCCAGCGCGTTGGCGGCCTCCCGGTGACCGGCGTACGCGGCGCGCCGGTACCACTGCTCGGCCTGCGCCGTACGGTCCTGGGCGGCACAGAGCAGCCCCAGGTTGTACGCGCCGTTGACGTCACCGGCGTCCATGGCCGCGCGGTACCAGCGCTCGGCGGTCTGCTGCTCACCGCGGGCCGCGTGCAGCGCGCCGAGCGCGTTGGCGGCGTTGCCGTCGCCCTCCTGTGCGGCGCGCAGCCACCACACGGCCGCGCTCTCCCGGTCTCCGGCGTCACGGAGCAGGAAGCCGAGCGCGCACGCGGCCCGCGCCTCACCGGCCTTGGCCGCGATGAGGTACCAGCGGCCGGCCTGCTTCAGCTCGCCGCGCTGCTCCAGGATGGCGCCGAGGTGCAGCGCGGCACGCCGGTGACCGCGCGCGGCGGCCTGCCGGTACCACTGCTCGGCCTCACCGACCCGGCCCGCTTCGGGCCCGGCGACCGGGCTGTCGTCCTTGCGCACGGCCGCCCGGCCCTCGGTGGTGTCCGCCCCGTCGTCCGTCGCGGTGCGGGGGCCAAGTCCGGGGCGGCCGAACGCGTCGTGCGCGTCGTCCGCCGCGTTGCGCTCCACCATGCGTGCCAACCGGTACGCGGCTTCGCGGTGCCCCTGCTCGGCCGCGGCGCGCAGCCAGCGCTCGGCGCCGACGTCGCTGCGGTGCTCCAGCAGATCCGCGAGGGCGTACGCCCCCAGCGCGTGACCCTGCTCGGCGGACTGACGCAGCCAGTACTCGGCGCCGGGCTCGTCGCCACGCTCGCGGTAGTGGCGCCCGAGGGCGTGCGCGGCCGCGGCGGAGCCGGCGACGGCCGCGATCCGCCACCAGTCGGCCGCCTCGTCCGGGTATCCGCGCTGGTGCAGCAGAACGCCCAGGTTGTTGGCCGCCGCGCGGTCGCCGTCGGCGGTGGCCGCCCGCAGGTAGGTCTCGGCACCGGTCAGATCGCCCCGGCGCAGCAGCAACGCGCCGAGGACGCTCATCGACGCGGTGTCCCCTGCGTCGGCGGCACGACGGTGACGCGCCTCGCTCTCGGCGTTGTCCGCACTCTCTGCGGTCTCCGCGCCCTCGGCGTTCTCCACGCCGTCCGCGGACTCTGCGGTCTCTGCACTTTCGACGGTCGCGGCACACTCCGCAGTCTCGGCGGTCTCGATGTAGTCGTTGTACCGTGTGGCGGCGGCAAATGCCACATCCAGCGTGTTTTCCGCCGGATGGGCATGACGCTGACCAAACCGCCCTGTCTCCAACAGAGTTGCCCTGTCCCCCATAAATACCATCGTCGCACCGCCTGTAACCCGCGTACACCTGGTATATCGCGGCCAGTGAGGTCACTTCAGCGTTTTGTCGACTTGCCCACAGAGAGACAAGTCAAGCACGCCCCTCATCAACTGGTGCCCCGTGAACCGCGCTTCACGCCGACTGCACCGAAAAGTCACGACGACACGGCGAAGGCCCGGATCCTCGAAAGGATCCGGGCCTTCGTCTTTCAGTAGCGGGGACAGGATTTGAACCTGCGACCTCTGGGTTATGAGCCCAGCGAGCTACCGAGCTGCTCCACCCCGCGCCGTTGTGTTGAAACCGTACCACGGCGCGAAGGTGAAGCTTTACCGAGTTACTCAGCCACCACTGTCACCGCTGTCAGCCTTATCTTCCGTGCTTGACTTATCAGCCCTATCAGCCTTATCGGATTTATCGGGCTTATCCGCGTTGCTGGGACTACCGGACTTGGGCTGCGCGGCCGCTGCCCGCTGCAGGGCGTCCTGCAGATCCGTCTGGGCCTTGCCGTAGGCGGTCCAGTCCTGCTCCTTCAGGGCTGCCTCGCCTTCCGTGTAGGCCTTCTGGGCGTCCGCGATCGCCTTCTTCAGCGCGGTGTCGCCGGTAGCCGGCGGCTCCGTGGTGTCACCCGGTGGTCGCGTGTTCTCGTCCGGTGGCTCGCTCGTATCGGAGCCGTCCACCCCGAAGACCGCGTTGAGCGCCTCCCCGAGACTGTTCTCGAAGACGATCTTCGACCCGTACGAGGCGGCGACCTTGCGCAGCAGCGGATAGTTCTGCGTGCCACCGCGCGTGTACACCGGCTCGATGTAGAGGAAGCCCCCTTCGAGCGGCACCGTCAGCAGGTTGCCGTACTCGATGTCGGAGTCGGTGCCTTTGAGGTTTCTCACGAACTCGGCGACGTCGTCGTTGCCGTTGAGCTCACTCTGTACCTGACCGGGCCCCTTCACCGTGGTGGTGACTCGGAGCAGTCTTATCGTGCCGTAGTCCTTGCTCGACGCATCGGCGTCCACCGCCATGAACGCGCCCAGGTCGGGCCGCCCCTTGGGGGTGAACGTAGTCGTCAGCGAGAACTTCTGAGCCTTCTGATCCGGCATCTTTATGCTCAGGTAGTACGGCGGAACGGCGCCGGACTCCTTGTTGGTCGGGTCGTCCGGGACCTGCCACGCGTCACTGCCGCTGTAGAACTGGGCGGGGTTCTCCACGTGGTAGCGGGTCAGCAGCTCGCGCTGCACCTTGAACAGGTCCTGCGGATACCGCAGGTGGTCCATCAGGTCCTGTGGGATGTCCGCCCGGGGCTTCACGGTCCCCGGGAACGCCTTGCGCCAGGTCTTGAGGATCGGGTCCTCGGTGTCCCACTCGTAGAGCTTGACCGTGCCGTCGTACGCGTCGACGGTGGCCTTCACCGAGTTGCGGATGTAGTTGACCTGGTTCTGCTGGGCGACGACGGCACGCTGGTTGGTGGTCAGCGAGTCGGCTGTGGTGTCACCCAGCGTCGTACGCGAGGCGTACGGGTAGCCGTTGGTCGTGGTGTACGCGTCGACGACCCACTGGATGCGGCCCTTGACCACGGCCGGGTAGGCGTCGCCGTCGATGGTCAGCCAGGGAGCGACCGCCTCGACCCGCTCCTTGGGGGTGCGGTTGTACAGGATCCGCGAGCCGTCACCGATGGCTCCCGAGTACAGGATCTGCGGTTCGCTGAACGCCACCGCGTAGGCGGCGCGGTTGAACGCGTTGGAGAGGCTGACCCCGCTCTTGCCCTTGTAGCTGGTGGTCTTCTCGCCGTCCTCCTCGTAATCGAGCTCCTTCTGGGGCCCGCCGACGATGGAGTACTGCTCGGTCTTCTCGCCGTAGTAGATCTCCTGCTGGTACGAGCCCAGCTCGCCGGTGGTCGGCAGGCCGGACTCGGTGAAGTCGGGAGACCCCTTCGGGTTCTTGCCGGTCGTGGTGCCCCGGGCGGCGATCGCACCGTAGCCGTGGGTGTAGGTGAAGTGGTCGTTGATCCAGTTGCGCTTGGGGATGCCCTGCAGGTTGAGCTCGCGCAGACCGATGACCGTGTCCTGCTCCTTGCCGGACTCGTCCTCGTAGCGGTCGACGTCCAGCGTCTTGGGGAACTGGTAGTAGTTCCTCTTCTGCTGGAGCTGCTGGAAGGCCGGGGAGACGACGTTGGGGTCCATCACCCGGTAGCTGGCCGCCGCGTCCGCGCTGGCGCGGAGCTTCGTCTCGTCGTCCGTGGTGCTCTTGCCCGCGTAGTCGTCGACCTGTGCGTCGTCGATGTCGTAGGCGTCACGCGTGGCGTCGATGTTCTTCCGGATGAACGGGGCTTCCTTGGCCTGCTCGTTCGGCTGGACCTGGAACTTCTGCACGATCGCCGGGTAGAGCCCGCCGATCAGGATCGCGGAGAGGACCATCAGCCCGAAACCGATCACCGGCAGCTGCCAGGTGCGGCGCCAGAGCGTCGCGAAGAACAGCACGGCACAGATCGCGGCGATGCAGAACAGGATCGTCTTCGCCGGGAGATAGGCGTTGGCGTCGACGTACCGCAGGCCCGTCCAGTTGTCCGTGGCCTTGAAGTCGCTGGACTTCACGGCCAGCCCGTAGCGGTCGAGCCAGTACGCCACGGCCTTCAGCGCGACGAAGATGCCGAGCAGCACCGAGAGATGACCGGTGGCCGCCCCCGTCGCCCGCGCGCCGGGGCTGGTGATGCGCAGCCCGCCGTACAGGTAGTGCGTCAGCGCGGCGGCGACCAGTGAGAGCACCGTGGCCGCGAAGCCGAAGCCCAGCAGGAAGCGGTACCAGGGCAGGTCGAAGGCGAAGAAGGACACGTCCAGATGGAACTGGGGGTCCTTCTGCCCGAACGACACACCGTTCACGTACATCAGCCAGGTGCGCCACTGGCCGGAGGAGGACGCTCCGGCGATCAGACCGACGAGCGCGGTGATCGCGAGCAGCACCCACTTCTTGTACGGGGCGAGGCTCATCCGGTAGCGGTCCAGGCTCTGCTGTTCCAGCGACATCGCGCTCAGCGGCGGCCGGAGCCGGTGCGCGAGCCAGATGTTCACGCCGACGGCCACGGCCATCAGCAGTCCGAAGACGAGGAACAGCCCGATCTTGGTCCACAGAGTGGTGGTGAAGACGGATGAATACGCGACCGACCTGTACCAGAGCCAGTCCGTCCAGAACCCCGCGAACATGACGAACGCCATGGCGAGAATCGCCAGGACGCCCAGTGTCATGAGCAGGGTTCGGGCGCGCCGGGACGGGCGGCCGACTCTGATCCGTGGCCCTGTCGGGCCTCCGCCGCGGTCCGGCATCTGGAAAGCCAACGTGCGCACCTCGAAGTTCGCGGTCGTGTTGAAGGGGCCCCGCGATCGTAGAGCCCACCTATGCAACTTACTGAGGCTTTACCTAGTTCCCGTTCCCGGGGCAGAAGGAGGCAGGATGTTGTCCATGTCCAACGTTTCCCCCTCAGGCCCTCCGATGGCCGCGAGCCCGCTCACCGTAGCGGTGCTCGAAATCGACGAATACATCTCCGGTCTCGGCTGGGATCAGCCCGCCCGGCTCTTCGCCCTCGTCGACACCGCCCGGCTGCGGGTCCAGGAGCCGGGCCTCGCCGCCCAGCTGGGCCTCGACGACGACGGCTCGAAGGCCGCCGCACTCACCCCTATTGAGCAGGAGGAGCTTCCCGCAGGTACCGCACTGGACGAGTTCCTCGCCACGATCGCCTGGCCGGACGCGGTGGTCGGGTGCGCGATGACGGTGGAGCGGCTGATGCTGCCGCCGTCCGCGGAGGCATCCGTTCCCGAAGGTCTCGACGACACCCAGCTGACCAAGTGGGTCGCCAAGCACCCCGACCGCCAGGAGGTGCGGATGACCGTGGCCGTCCTGCGGGACGGTGCGCGGGAGTCGGCCGTGCGGCTGCGGGAGAAGGACTCCCCGAACGACGTGCTGACCGGCGCCGGTCTGGTTCCGGGGCTGGCCGAGGCACTGGCCGCGACCTTCGAGTCCTGACCCGCCCGGTCCGCCAACGAGGGGAAGCGGTCAGCCTGTCGAGCAGCTCGCCAGGCCGGCCGTGTCCCCCGAGCGGATCTTGTCCAGCGAATCCCTGGCGTCGTCGATCGTCTTCACCCGCACCAGTGTGAGTCCGTCGGGGGTGTCGGAGGCGGCCGACTTGCAGTTGTCGGCCGGGGTCAGGAAGTAGCGAGCACCGGCGTTGCGCGCGCCGACCAGCTTCATGTTGATGCCGCCGATCGGGCCGACCTCGCCCTTGTCGTCGATCGTCCCGGTGCCCGCGACGAACTTGCCGCCCGTCAGCTGTCCCGGGGTGAGCTTGTCGATGATGCCCAGGGAGAACATCAGACCGGCGCTCGGGCCGCCCACGTCGGCGAGCTTGATGTCGATGTCGAACGGGAAGGTGTGGTCCGTCCCCGCCTGGATACCGACGATCGCGCGGTCCTCCTTGGGGGCCTTCGCGGTGGTGAGGGTGATCTTCTGGGCGCCCTCGGGCTCCTTGCCGGACTTCTCGGCCGCCGCCGCGGTCTTGGCCGGGATGACCGTGAAGGTGACGTCCTGGCCGGGCTCGTGCCGGGTGACGAGCTTCGCGACGTCCTCCGGCTGCTTGACCGCCGTACCGTCGACGGCCTTGATCAAGTCGCCGGCGTGCAGCTTGCCCTGTGCGGGGCTGTCCTTGACGACCGTGGAGACCACGACCCGTGACGACACCGGGATGCCCAGTTCGGTGAGGGCCGCGACCTTGGCGCTCTCCTGGGACTGGCTGAACTCCTCGGCGTTCTCCTGCGTCGACTGCTGCTCGGTCTTGCCGTCCGGGTAGAGCGTGTCGTGCGGTACGACCAGGCTGTCGTGGCCCAGCCATCCGTAGACGGCCTCCACGAGGTTCATGTTGTAGTCGGCGCCGGTCACCCTGACCGTCGTCATGTTGAGGTGCCCGGACGTCTCGTACGTCTTGTGCCCGGTGATCTGCAGCACGGGATCACCGTCGACGTCACCGAGCGTGTTCACGGTCGGCCCCGGGGACATCTCCGAGTACGGCACTTTGATGAGCACACCCGCGCAGAGCAGCGCGATCAGAACCAGGGTGGAAGCGAGCATCGTCGCGGTTCGGCGTGGCATGGAACGACAGTACGGGAAGGGTCCGTCTGTCCACCGCCGGGGCCGGTCCGTACGAGGTCCGGGCCGGGCTACGGAGATACGCCGAAAGGCCTCGGCGGACGACGCGGCGGCACGGATGGGCGACCGCACGGATTGGCGACCGCGTACGTTCGGCGCGGCGTCAGACGTTAGATATCTGCTCGGCCGGTTCCGAACCGGAGTCCGGCTTCTCCATCGCCTCACGGAACCTGGCGTAGCCAGCGAGCTCTGTTACATCGCCGGTCGTGCGATTACGGGCGGCCCAGCTCCCCCATATCGCTGCACCGAACGCAGCGAAAAGCGGAATCAACAACCAGGCGAGTGCTGCCATGACGACCTCCCTGCCCCATGAGCAACCGCAACTGACCGATCAGCAGATTAACCATCTGCAGAGCCAACGCTCACGGCAGGGGTGCGGTTACGCAAATCGGGGGGAAGCCAGCCCGGCAGGGTTTGCGCTCAGCAGGCTCCGACCCATTCCTCCGTACCGTCCGAAAAGCGCTGGTGCTTCCAGATCGGAACCTCGTGCTTGAGGTCGTCGATGAGCCTGCGGCAGGCCTCGAAGGCCTCCGCGCGGTGCGGGCAGGAGACCCCGACGACGACGGCGAGATCGCCCACCTCCAGTTCACCCACTCGGTGGACGGCGGCGAGCGCCCGGACCGGGAAGTCGCCGACCACCTTCTCCGCCACCCGGCGCATCCCGTCCTGCGCCGAGGGGTGGCACGAGTAGCCGAGGGCCCCCACGTCCTGGCCACCGTCGTGGTTGCGCACGGTGCCGACGAAGAGCGCGGTGCCGCCGGCGGCGTCGTCGCCGACGGCACGGAAGACCTCGTCCAGCGACAGCGGCGTGTCGCGGATCTCCAGCAGCCGGATGGGGTCCTGTGCCGCCTGCTCGCCGGGGTGGTCATACGTAGGTGCCATACGGGCCATCGTGCCGTACCGCTCCGGCGTCACGGAATAGCGCGATCCGCTGGTGGGCCGCCGTCGTCCTTGGAGCCTCCTACAGACAGCGGGACGCGCCCGGGGACCCTGGGGCCTGTCGTCAAACTGCCGTCTGCCGCGCGACGCCGTGCAGACCCCGGTACGTCCAGTACAGGGGCCTGGGCCGGCACGCCGAGAGCACGCGCCCGACGCCGCGCGGCCGCCTTCGGGCGACGACGGCGGTTAGACGACGGACCCTAGATGCGGCGGCGCGCCTTGCGGGCGCGTCGCACCAGGGCGGCGGTACCGAGCAGGGCCACGGTCGCACCGGCGGCGCCGGCCGCGGTGGCGTCCTTGCGGCCGAGCCGGCGCCCGGCGAGGGTGTGCCGTCCCTCCACCTCTTCGAGGAGCGCGGCGAGCACCTCCTCGTTGGTCCAGCTCGGGCGCCAGCCCGCGTCGTGCAGCCGGCTCACGCTCACCACCCAGGGGTGCATCGTGTACGCCAGATCGCCCGCAGGGGACGGAGTGAGGCCGATCCGGTGCAGCCTGGCGGCGGCGCCGAGCGCGACGGCGGAGGGCAGCTCCATCCGGCGGACGCCGCTGATCTCCTCGACCTCCTCCTGTTCGAGCCAGCCGTCGCAGCCGACCGCGAACTCCCCGTCGATCTTCTCCAGCGCGGCGTACTCCAGCGCCGTGACCAGGTCATCCACGTGGCAGAACTGCCAGGTGGGGCGCGATCCGGCGACGACCAGGAGGCGCGGTGACTCAAAGTAACGGGTCAGTGCCGTGTCGGTGCCGCCGACGAGCACCGTGGGACGGACCACCGTGACGTGGAGTCCGGGATGGGCGCGGGGCGCGCGGCGGCCGAGCCGTTCGATCTCCAGCAGGTCCCCGACGCCGGTCGCCTCCGCGGTGGCCCGCAGCTCGGCGTCCTCGGCCAGCGGGATGTCGTTGTCGGGCAGTGCGCCGTAGACCATCGCGGACGTGCACAGCACGACCCGGTGGACGCCGACGGCCGCGGCGGCGGTCAGCACGGTCTGGGTGCCGCGCACGTTGTAGGCGGTGCGGGCGGCGGGGTCGGTCTCCAGGTCGAGGTCGAGCGCCAGGTGCACCACGACGTCCGCGCCCCGCAGCTTCTCCGCGATCGCCGGGTCGCGGACGTCGAGGATGTGCCAGGTCGCCTCCGAGACCTCTCCGCGGCGCTCGTCGATGGCGACGACCTGCTTGATCTCCTCGGAGGCCGCGAGCCGGGCCGCGAGCAGCTCGCCGACGCCCGTGGCGGCTCCGGTGATGGCCACGACGGGCCCACGGCTCCTGGAACGGCTCCGGACGGCCTTGTCCTCGGTCCTGTCCTCGGTCCTGTTCACGGCCGTGCTGTCGGTGCTCTCGCCCTCGGTGGTCTTGTTCTCGGTCGTACTGTCGCTCGTGCCCTGCTGCTCGTTCTGCGGCTTGTCCTGCGACTTCTTCTGCGACTTGTTCTCGGGCGGCGGGTCGGCCAGGTTTCGCGCTGCGCGAACCTGCGGATCTGGGGAACTCACCGGGCGTCTCCAGCGGTTGTCTTCAGTACGTACCCGAATGACGCGTACGTACCAGGTGGCGTCCATCCTGCCGCAGGCCGGGAGCAGGCGGAGCACTGAGGCCCTGAGCGGACTTGGTGTCTACGCTGGATGGTGATGTCGGGCAGTCGCCGTCGGTTCCATCCGGCGGCCCTACGAGCCGAGGAAACCCGTGAGTGACACCCCATTCGGATTCGGCCTTCCGCCGGAGGAGCCGGACGACGGCGACCATGGCAAGAAGAAGGACCCCACCGGAGGTGGGCAGGGTTCGGGCGGTCCGGCGAACCCGCTCGGCTTCGGCCCCGGCGCGGGCGGTGACAACCCCTTCGCCGCGATGTTCGGTTCGATGGATCCGAACGACCTGGGCGCGGCCTTCCAGCAGCTCGGCCAGATGCTGAGCTACGAGGGCGGTCCCGTGAACTGGGACATGGCCAAGCAGATCGCCCGCCAGACCGTCTCGCAGGGCAATCCCGACGGCACCAAGGACGCGAGCGTCGGCCCGTCGGAGCGGGCCTCTGTCGATGAGGCGCTGCGGCTGGCGGACCTCTGGCTGGACGGCGTCACGTCGCTGCCCTCCGGCTCTGTCTCCACCGTGGCGTGGAGCCGTGCGGAGTGGGTCGAGGCGTCCCTCCCCGCCTGGCAGAAGCTCGTCGACCCGGTGGCCGAGCGTGTCGGCCTCGCCATGGGCGATGTGCTGCCCGAGGAGATGCAGGCGATGGCGGGCCCGCTGATCGGCATGATGCGGTCGATGGGCGGCGCGATGTTCGGCCAGCAGATCGGACAGGCTGTCGGGGTGCTCGCGGGCGAGGTGGTCGGTTCGACCGATATCGGGCTGCCGCTGGGCCCGGCCGGCAAGGCGGCGCTGCTGCCGCTGAACGTCGAGCGGTTCGGCAAGGACCTGAGCGTGCCGCAGGACGAGGTGCGGCTGTACCTGGCGCTGCGCGAAGCCGCTCACCAGCGGCTCTTCGCCCACGTGCCGTGGCTGCGCTCGCATCTGTTCGGTGCCGTGGAGGGCTACGCGCGCGGCATCAAGGTCGACACCAGCAAGCTGGAGGACGTGGTCGGCCAGTTCGACCCGTCGCAGCCCGAGCAGCTGCAGGAAGCGCTCCAGCAGGGCATGTTCCAGCCTGAGGACACTCCGGAACAGAAGGCCGCCCTGGCCCGGCTGGAGACGGCCCTCGCGCTGGTCGAGGGCTGGGTGGACGCCGTGGTGCACGAGGCCGCGAAGTCCCGGCTGACCTCGGCGGACGCGCTCCGCGAGACGATGCGCAGGCGACGCGCCTCCGGCGGTCCGGCCGAGCAGACCTTCGCCACACTCATCGGCCTCCAGCTGCGTCCGCGGCGGCTGCGTGACGCCTCGCGGCTGTGGGCCTCGCTCACGGACGCGCGGGGCCTCGACGGGCGCGACGCGCTGTGGGAACACCCCGACATGCTGCCGACCGCCCACGACCTGGACGATCCGGACGGCTTCGTGCACCACGAGCAGCTGGACTTCTCCGAGCTGGACAAGATGCTCGGCGAGGCCGCGAACGGGCCGCAGAAGCCCGCCGCCGGCACCGATGTCAAGGACGACAGCGCGGCGGACGACGACGGCAAGGACGGCGACGACAAGCACGGCGGCGACACGCCCGACGACGGCAAGGACGACACCGAAAAGTGAGCCTGCACGACGACGCCGTTCTCGTACTGAAGAACTACGGGGCCGGGGCGAATGCCGTCCAGGAGGAGCTGCGCCTGGCCTATCTGGACCATCTGGCGCTCCATCTCGACGGCATGTGGAAGGCCTGCGGAGCCGGGCACCTGACGGCAAGCGCGCTGGTCGTGGACCCGGAGCGCGGCAAGGTGCTGCTCACCCTGCACCGGAAGCTGCGGATGTGGCTGCAGATGGGCGGTCACTGCGAGCCCGGGGACGCAACGCTGGCCGGGGCGGCGCTGCGGGAGGCCGCGGAGGAGTCCGGCATCGCCGGTCTGACGCTGCTGGCGGGCGGCCCGGTCACCCTGGACAGGCACCCGATCCCGGCGCCCTGCAACTGGCACCTGGATGTCCAGTACGCGGCGCTGGCACCCTCGGGTTCCACGGAGCGGATCAGTGACGAATCGCTGGACCTGCGCTGGTTCACCTATGACGAGGTCTCCGGGGTCGCCGACTCCTCGGTGGTGCGTCTGGTGGAACGTACGCGGGCAGTGCTGGACGGTGTCGTCCGGTAGCGGAGCTACGACGGCACGGGCAGGACGACGGCACGGGTAAGGGGCGGCCTCCAGAGAGGCCGCCCCTTACCGGTCGGATCGGGTGCGGCTCAGTTCCAGGCGTTGTTCTGGTTCTGGGCGTGGACACCTTGCTGGCCCATGCCGTACTGGGCAGCCAGCCCCTGGCCGATCTGGGCGCTCTGCGGCGGCAGCACCTCGCTCGGCTGGACCAGGGCGAAGCCCTGCCCGAGGAAGCTGAGCTCCCAGCCCTCTCCGGTGTTACCACGTCGGCGCATGACGCCCGAGGAGTGCGTCTGGGCCTGCATCTGCACGCGCAGCGAGCTGGACCAGGCGACGACGGCGTCCGCGTCCGCGTTGACGTACTTGTCGGGCGTGACCTGCATCATCAGGGGCTGACCTGAGGTCATCAGGGCGACCTTGCCGCTGCCCGAGATGTTGAGCTGGTACTTGCCGGTGCCCGAGATGCCGTACTGGCTGTCCACCGCGATGACCTCGGTGTGGAGTGACGAGTCGAGCGCCAGGACATAGGCGCTGTCCACCGTCATGCCGTCGCGGTCGACATCCACCACGTGGACGTACTGCGCCAGGTTGGCGAGGTAGACGGTGCCCTGACCCGAGCACCGCATCAGGTCGAGGCCCTCACCGGTGGTCGCGCGGGCCCGGCGCTGTCCGTGCGACTGGTACTCGCCGTCGAACTCCATCAGTCCCTGGTAAGCGACCATGGCGCCCTTGCGGGCGAGGACATCGTCGTGGCCGGTCAGCGAGACCCGCAGGAGCTGCGGGTTCTGCACCGCGTACCGGTCCTGGGACTGCTGTTCCGTGTAGCTGAAGAGCGAACTCTGCATGGTGTTGTTCTCCCTCCCCGTCAGTTCCGGACGCGCAGGCGGTCGGTACTGTCCTCGCTCGGCTGGACGACGACGATCCCCTCGCCGGAGAAAGCCATCTGGAACGCCTCTCCGCTGCCCCGCCCGATGAGCGAGGAGGCCTTGAAGCTGCGCTTGCCCTTCACCTTGAGGTTCGGGGACCACGCCACCAGGGCGTCCGGGTCGACGTACGTCTCGTCCTCGCCGCGCCCGCAGTCGACGACGATCGGCGTGCCTCGGGAGGTGATGGCGACCCATCCGGTGCCGGAGACGCAGACGTTCCACAGGCCCTGCCCCGCGAACTTGGCAAGGCCCTTGACACGTTCGACACCCCAGGTGAGATGGGCGTCGAAGGCGAGGAGATTGGTGCCGTTAACCGAGAGGGAGTCATTGTTGAGATTGATGACGACCACGTCCGCGCCGTAGTCGGCGAGGTAGAGCAGCCCGTCACCGGAGCACTTCATCACGGGCGTGCCCTCGCCGGTGATCCACTGCGAGGCCATCTGGCGGACGGCGGGCGGGTTGGGCTCGTACTGGATGAAGCCCTCGTACGCCACCATCGAACCGGTACGCGCGTACAGGTCCTGGCCGGTGGCCATGGCCACCTTCAGCATCGAATGGCCGTGGTTCTCCATCCGGGCCGTGACGGGGGTCGGGGCGTAGCCCGCGAGTTGCTGATTCATGACGGGCTCCCTCAGACCTCGTAGGGCTGGACGACGATGAAGTTGCCGGGTGCGCCCCGGAACTGGAGGTTCACGGTCTCGCCGCTGTGCCCGGGGTAGGCGTTGCGGCGCAGCCGGACCTGGCTGGAGACGATCACCTGGGACGCCGACGACCACGCCACGACGGCGTTGCAGTCGGCGAAGGTGGTCGGGGTGACCGGCAGGACGACCGGCACACCGTGGGTCTTGACGACGACGGTGCCGGTGCCCTGGAACTGCATGGTGAACAGGGCGCCTCCGGGAATGCCGTGGCCCTCGATCCTGCGGACCTCGTACTGCAGCGACTCGTCGAAGGCGAGCACGTTCTCGGCGGAGACGCAGATGCCGTCGCCCTGGAGTTCGACCGCGTGCAGATGGGCGCCCTCCTCGGCGAGGAAGACCTGTCCCCGGCCGGTACAGCGCATCAGCTGCATTTCCTGGCCGGTGGCGTTGCCGACGATCCGGCCGGCGAAACCAGCGCCCTTGTAGCCGAAGTCGACCTTGCCCTGATACATCACCATGCTGCCCTGCCTGGCCAGCACTCCCCCGCCACCGTTGGTGAGGTCGACCCGCATGAGCTGCTGGTTCTGCGAGGTCCAGCGCTGGCCGGTGGCCGTCTCCTTGTACGGCTGGAGCGCGGCCAGGAGTCCTGCCCCGGTCTGCGGCGCCCCTTGCGGCACACCCTGAGGCATGCCCGGCGGCATGCCTCCCTGCATGCCGGGAGGCTGCTGCCCGTACGGGGCCGGAGCCGGCTGGCCGTACGGCGCGGGAGCCTGTCCCGGGACCTGCCCGAACTGCGGCTGCTGGGGCGGCTGCCCCGGCTGCCCGTACGGAGCGGGCGGAGGCGGGGGCGGCGGGGGCACGCTGCCGCCCTGCGGAGCCAGCGGCGCCACGATGGTGGGCGCGGCGTGCATCTGCTGCTGCGGAGTGGGCGCGGCCGGGACGCCGAAGGACGGTGCGGGCTGCGGAGCCTGGGGTGCGGCCGGGGCTCCGAACGCCGGAGGGGGCGCCGAAGCCTGGGCGGGCGGCGCGAACGACGGGGCGGCGGACTGCGGCTGCGGAGCCGCGGGCTCCTCCTCCGCGACCTCGCCCCCGAAGTTCTTCAGCAGCGCGTCGAGACCGCCGTCGAAGCCCTGGCCGACAGCGGCGAACCGCCAGACGTCCTTGAGGTAGAAGTCGCCCAGCATCACCGCACGCTCGGTGGTGAACTCGGAGCCGGTGAAGGCGTACCTGACGACTTCCTCGCCACCCGCGACGATCCGGATGTACCCGGGGCCAACCTGCGCCATCTGTCCGGCGCCGTCCAGCGTGGCGGTGAACGACAGTTTGTGGATGCTCGCCGGAATGCGGTCCAGAGTCACGCGGAACGACTCGGTGTCACCGGCCTGGGCACCCAGGAGCTGAATGGACTCCTCGGGCGATTTCGGCTGATTGAAGAAGATGAAATACCGGTCGTCGGAGAGCTGCTCATTGGCATCGAGGCCGAAGCAGCTGATGTCAAAGGTCAGACCCGGGCCGGCGATCTGCACACCTACGTACAGGTCCGTCCCCGGTGTGAGATCGCTGATCTTGGCCTTGTGGCCGCGTTGGAATTCCCTGGCCATGCGTTACGACCGTCCCCCATCCGGAATCTGAATGCGTCGCGTCAGGCTAACCGCAAAGTCCCGCCCCGGGCCAAGCCGGTACAGACCCGGTACAGAATCAGCGAACGTCACTCGCCCCGTGCGGCGGGCAGATGCGGCAGCCGCTCGGCCGCCACCACCCCTTCGAGATAGCCACGCGCCCGCTCGGTACGGGGGTAGGCGTCCAGGAGCCGCCAGAACCGCGGACCGTGTCCGGGCACCAGGAGATGGGCCAGTTCGTGGACGAGCACGTAGTCGACGACGTACTCCGGCATGCCCTGCAGCCGGTGCGACAGGCGGATGCTGCCCTCGGCCGGGGTGCAGGACCCCCACCGGGTGTTCTGGTTGGTCACCCACCGGACCGAGACGGGTCTGGCCCGGCCGCCGAAATACTGCGCGGACAGCCGCTCCGCCCGCTCGGCGAGCTCGCTGTCACCGAAAATGCGTCTGCTCTCCTGGGCGGCCAGCTTGTCGAGCATCACGCTCACCCAGCGCTGCTCCTCGGCCTCCGACATCCGGGCGGGGATCAGCACGATCGTGCGGTCGCCCTCCCGGTACGCGGAGACCGTTCTGCTGCGGCGGGCGCTCCGGCGGACCTCGACCGCGCTCGTCGTCGAGACGCGGGGCGGGTGGTCTGCCGCGCTGCCCTGCTGGGTTCCGGCGCTGCGCGTGGGGGTCTCCCCGGCGAAGCCGGGTGACGGGTCGGCGGACACGGCACGACGTTACCCGTTGCCGGTGAGGGAAGTCCCGTCTCCTGAACGGTTCACACATGATCCGCCACACCGCGTGCACCATTTGAACGACTAATACCCCCCGCCTGTGGATAACTTTCCACCCGCTCCGGCGTCGCGTTGCATTCTGGCAATGGATCTCACGCAGACAGACGCACAGACCGGGGGTAAGCCGTGCATCCGATGTTGAAACCCGCACTGCGCCGCGCATGGCGCGGCCGCGGCACCGTCCAATTCGGTGTGACGCCCGCACATGCGGTGAAGATCGGCCCGATGGACATCGCGACGGGCTGTTTCCTGGAACTCCTCGACGGAACACGCGGGATGCCGCTGTTGCGCGAAGAGGCCAGGGCGCTGGATCTCACCGAACGCCAAGTGGACACGCTCGTCGTCCGGTTGCTGGACGCGGGGCTCATCGACGACGTACGGGCCGGCGGACCGGAAACCGATGCGTTACGGAAACGGGCGGACGCCATGGCGCGTCACCGGCCCGACCTGGCATCCCTCTCCGTCGTGCATCCCGAGCCCGGCGGCGGGATGCGCCGACTGGCCGCCCGCCGCTCCATGCGCGTCCAGGTACGGGGAGCCGGCCGGGTCGGCGCGGCCCTCGCCGCGGTGCTCTCCGGATCCGGGGTGGGCCACGTCGAGGTCCTGGACGGCGGCAGCGTCGAGCCGTGCGACGTCTCGCCGGGAGGCCTGCCGCCCTCGGCGGCCGAAGAGCGCCGGGACACCGCGGCACGGCAGCTGGTCCGGCGCTCGGCTCCCTGTCCGGCGCCGCGGGCGACCCAGTCGTCGGGCCCGCCCGCGAGCGGCGAGCCGGGCCTGTCCCTGATCGTGGTGGCGCCGCGCGAGAGCCTCTCCGCCTACGTCCCCGATCCGCGCACCGCCGAGCCGTGGATCGCCTCGGGCACACCTCATCTCTATGCCGGAGTGATCGAGGCCACTGGATTCGTCGGCCCCCTGGTGCTGCCGGGCGGCACGGCGTGCGCGGGATGCCTCGATCTGCACCGGCGCGACCGGGACCCGCAGTGGCCGCGGATGCTGGCTCAGTGGCAGTCCGGCCGGCGCACCGCCGTGCAGGCCTGCGACCTGGGCCTCGCTACCGCGGTGGCGGGTCTGGCCGCCGCCCACGCCCTGGCCTTCCTAGACGGTGAGCTGCCCGCCTGCACCGGGGCACGGTGGGAAACGGCACTGCCGCTGTTGGACTGGCGGTCGGAGCGGATCCGGGCGCACCTCGACTGTTCCTGTGGAGCGGGTGGGCACACTGAGGGGGTGCGCACCTCCGGGGCCGGCACGGCGCACGACACAATGGCCGGATAGCCGCCGCACGCAGCGCGGCAGTCTGGGATTTGGAGGGGCAAATGTCTGATCTTCCCCGGAAGGCGGTCACCCGAACCGCCAAGCTGGCCGCGCTGCCTTTGGGGTTCGCGGGCCGCGCCACCTGGGGGCTGGGCAAGCGCATCGGCGGGAAGTCCGCGGAGCTTGTCGCCCGTGAGGTACAACAGCGCACCGCCGACCAGCTCTTCAAGGTCCTGGGCGAGCTGAAGGGCGGGGCGATGAAGCTCGGACAGGCGCTGTCCGTCTTCGAGTCCGCCCTGCCGGAGGAGGTCGCCGGCCCCTACCGCGCGGCCCTCACCAAACTCCAGGAGGCCGCACCTCCGATGCCGAACAGCACGGTCCACGCGGTGCTGGCCGAGCGACTCGGTGAGGACTGGCGGGAGCTGTTCCTCAGCTTCGAGAACAAGCCGTCGGCCGCCGCCTCGATCGGACAGGTGCACCGGGCGGTGTGGCACGACGGACGCGACGTCG
Source organism: Streptomyces sp. AW19M42 (assembly GCA_000470535.1). Taxonomy (GTDB): domain Bacteria; phylum Actinomycetota; class Actinomycetes; order Streptomycetales; family Streptomycetaceae; genus Streptomyces. The sequence continues at coordinate 20,796 of CBRG010000242.1, read as the reverse complement.
CGGTGAAAGTGCAGTACCCGGGTGCCGGGGAGGCGCTGCTCTCGGACCTGACCCAACTCAGCCGGTTCGCCCGGCTGCTCGGCCCGCTGGTTCCGGGCATGGACATCAAGCCCTTGATCACGGAGCTGCGAGACCGGGTGTCGGAGGAGCTTGACTACGAGCAGGAGGCGCAGTCGCAGCGGGAGCATGCAGAGGAGTTCGCCGACGATCCCGATGTCGTGGTCCCGGGCGTGGTCCACCAGTCCGATCAGGTGCTGGTCACGGAGTGGATCGACGGTGTGCCGCTGGCCGATGTGATCGCCGACGGATCCGCGGAGCAGCGGGACCGGGCCGGTCAGCTGCTGGCCCGCTTCCTCTTCTCCGGCCCCGCGCGCACCGGGCTGCTGCACGCCGACCCGCACCCGGGCAACTTCCGGCTGCTGCCCCCGGACCCGACCAACTCGGCCGACCCGGCCGACCCGGAGGACATCGACGGCACGGCGGACACCGGGGCGGATCGGTGGCGGCTCGGTGTACTCGACTTCGGGACGGTGGACCGGCTGCCGGGCGGACTGCCGCAGACCATCGGGGACTCGTTGCGGCTGACGCTCCAGGGTGACGCGGACGCGGTGTACGAGCTGCTGCGCGAGGAGGGGTTCGTCAAGGATTCGGTCGACCTCGCGCCGGACGCGGTGCTCGACTACCTCCGGCCGATCATCGAACCCGCCCTCGTGGAGGAGTTCGCCTTCAGCCGGAGCTGGATGCGCAATCAGGCCGCCCGGATAGCGGATCCGCGTTCTCCCGCTCACCAGTTGGGCAAGCAGCTGAATCTTCCGCCCGCCTACCTGCTCATACACCGCGTGACGTTGAGCACGATAGGGGTGCTGTGCCAGCTCGGCGCGACCGTTCGGCTGCGCGAGGAGCTCGAATCCTGGCTGCCGGGGTTCCTGCCGCAGGAAGAGGAGGAGTGTCCCGGGGAAGCCTCTTCGGAGCTCGCCACATAGCGGCCGGTCACCACCGGTCGGAGTCGAGGCGGCCCTCGATGGCTCTGATGTGGGTGCGGGCGCAGGTGTCGCAGAAGTAGCGGCGGCTGCCGTTCTCCACGGAACAGATCCAGGTCGGCGGCGCGTTGTCGCTTCCGGCTCCGGCACCGCACAGGGCGCATACGACGCCCTCGCCGCTCTGCGTGCCCGCCGCTTCGGGGTGCTGAGTCTGCTCGTCCACCTCGTGACGATAACTCCACCGTCGCCGTCCGGCACCACACAGCACGGCCTCGGGGCCGGTCCGCGTGGACCGGCCCCGAGGCAGGGGTGGTGATGTCGATGCTGGGTACCGTTCGCCGCGGGTCAGAGAGCGGCTGCCCCGCCGGGGTACTGCTGTGTTCTGTACTGCTTCTGTCCTGCTCGGATCAGTGCATGACCGCCATGGCGAGCGCACGGCGGGCACGCATCGAGGCGCGCTCGGCCCGGCGCTGCATCCGCCGCGCGGAGACCAGGCGAACGGCCTGACGTTCCGCGTCGGCTTCCCGCAGGCGGTCGTGCATATGCGCACGAGCCATGGCTTCTGGGATGAGTTGCATCTCACGGGTCCTGTTCTGACGCGAGTCGTTCGCGCCGATGATGGTGACGTCCGGTGTCGCGGAGCCGACGGGCTCCCTCGTGGGGATGGTCATTGGTGCCTGGTTTCGGGGGTCGTGGGTCAGGGGACGGTCGATGGTTCCGATGCGCTTGATGGGTTTGGGGGCCGTGACCCCCAGGTCGGCGATCACGCCGCGACCGGGTTCTTGCGCGGACGGCCACGCGGCCGCTTCCGGGCGACGACGACACCCTGGATGAAGAGCTCGCCACCCCAGACGCCCCAGGGCTCGCGGCGCTCCTTGGCGCCGGCGAGACAGGCCTCGACGAGCGGGCAGGTGCGGCAGAGGGACTTGGCGTACTCGACGTCGGCCGGGGACTCCGCGAAGAAGACCTCCGGGTCGTAGGCACGGCAGGGAACGGGCACGCCGAGGTTCTCGATGGCGTCGTCGAGCGCGGTGAGCGCGGTGAGGGGCTGCAAGGTGGAGTCCTCCGTGAGGCCGGGCGGGGGGATCGTTTCGGAAGGCGGTACGGACGGGGCGTGCGCTTCGAGTTGCACGGTGGTGGTGTCCTCGTCTGGTCGTTTCCGGCCTGTTGGCCGGGGGGCGGCTGGTACCAGGTCCTGCTTTTCCCGAGGCTCCTTCGCGCTGTCTCGTCCGTTCGGACAAAACAAAAGGGCCGCGGATCCCGAGTGGGGTTCCGCGGCCCTGAAGGCGCCGGCCTGATCGTCGATCAGGCTGGATCTCTCCAGGGTTCAGGCCCACGGAAGGCCCACATCGAGTGGTGGTGCGTCGTCTGCTTCGTGACTCCGGCTTCCGCTCCCGCACCGACGGCCGCAAAGGCATAGGCCTGGGCCTGTCCCTTCGCTACTGCTGCTGTCGGTGCCTGGGTCGGTCGCTCATTACGCTCCCGCTCGGGACGGCTCACCAGGGACAGCGGGCTGACGGCGGAGATGCCGGACATACCGGTGCCACGCAGGGAAGACATCGAAGAGCAGGCGAGGCCGAGCGAGCAGGCGGAGACGACCGAGAGATCGGTCACTTTGTTGGTCTCGATGATGCTGATCACTTCAATCGCCTCCTCTCGGCGTCTAGGGCGGACCGACCAAGCCGGTCCTACGTATTCGGATAAGTACAGCACAGGATCAGGGCTTCAGAGAAGTCGCTGTTCCCGTGGTTAAGAACCTATGGTGATGACTGGGGCGGGCGCAAACTATTTTTTCGACGAGTTTTCCTCACACCTCCTCGTCGGCCTCCGCGGACTCCTCCATCCCGTCCCCACCTGCGCAGATGTCCAGCACCGATCCACCGAAACGGCCGAGCTTCCGCGCGCCGACCCCGGGGATCACGGCCAGCTCACCCTCGCTGCCGGGCACGGCCTCCGCGATCGCCATCAGCGTCTTGTCGGTGAAGACGCAGTAGGCGGGCTGGCTGATCTCCTGGGCCCGGACCGCGCGCCAGTCGCGCAGCCGCTCGTACAGCGCCTCGTCCATGTCCGACGGGCAGTCGTCGCAGCGCATCAGCTTCATCTCGCCGGCGTCGGTGAGGGTTCTGCCGCACACCCTGCACAGCGCGGGGCCGCGCCGCTTGCGCCGGGCCGCCACCGGCCGCTCGATGCCGCCGCTGCCGCCCGCCGCGCTCCTGGAGCCCGGCGCCGCAGAACCGGGGCGCAGCCCGTTCAGGAAGCGGCTCGGGCGGCGGCCGGCCCGGCCGCCGGGCGAGCGGGCCAGGGACCACGACAGCGAGAGGTGCAGACGGGCCCGGGTGACGCCGACGTACAGCAGCCGGCGCTCCTCCTCGATCTGCTCGTCCGTCTTGGCGTAGGTGATCGGCATCATGCCCTCGGTCAGGCCGACCAGGAACACGGCGTCCCACTCCAGGCCCTTCGCGGAGTGCAGCGACGCCAGGGTGACTCCCTGGACCGTGGGGGCGTGCTGGGCCGCGGCCCGCTCGTCCAGCTCAGCGACCAGATCGGAGAGGGTCGCGCCCGGCCTGGCCCGTTCGAAGTCCTCCGCAAGCCTGACCAGGGCGGCCAGGGACTCCCAGCGGTCGCGCACCGCCCCGGAACCGGCGGGCGGCTCGCTCCGCCCGCCCTTGGTGGACAGCACCGCGCGGACCTCGGCGGGCAGCCCCTGCGCATCGTCCAGCAGGGAGTCGTTGCCCCCGGCGCGGGCCGCGCCGCGCAGGGCGACGCCCGCTTCCCGTACCTCCGCGCGCTCGAAGAACCGCTCGGCGCCCCGCAGCTGGTACGGCACCCCCGCGTCGGCCAGGGCCTGCTCGTAGACCTCTGACTGGGAGTTGACCCGGTAGAGCACGGCGATCTCACCCGCCGGGACGCCCGCCGCGATCAGGTCGCGGATGCGGCGGGCGGTGCCCTCGGCCTCCGCGGGCTCGTCCGCGTACTCCGTGTAGGCGGGTTCGGAGCCGCGCTCGCGCTGCGAGACCAGTTCGAGCCGGTGCTCGGCGGCCCTTCCCCGGGCCTGGCCGAGCAGCCCGTTGGCCAGGTGGACCACCTGGGGCGTGGAGCGGTAGTCCCGGACGAGCTTGACGACGGTGGCCCGGGGGTGGCGGGTGCGGAAGTTCAGCAGGTGGTCGGGGGTGGCCCCGGTGAAGGAGTAGATCGTCTGGCTGGCGTCGCCGACGACGCAGAGGTTGTCCCGGTCGCCCAGCCAGAGGTCGAGCAGCCGCTGCTGGAGCGGGCTGACGTCCTGGTACTCGTCGACGACGAAGTGCTGGTACTGCCGGCGCACATGGTCTGCGATGTCGTGCCGGTCCTGGAGGATGCCGACGGTCAGGAGCAGCACGTCCTCGAAGTCGATCACCGTGCGGTCCCGCTTGAGCTGCTCGTACATCGCGTAGACCTGGGAGATCTCGGCAGGATCGCGCGGGGCGTCCCGCTGGGACTTGGCGACCACGGCCGGGTAGTCGGCGGGCACGGTCTGGGTGACCTTGGCCCATTCGATCTCGCTCGTGACATCGCGCAGCTCGTTGCGGTCGAGCCGGATGTTGCAGCGGGCCGCGGCCTCGGCCACCAGCTGGACCTTGCGCTCCAGCAGCCGGGGCAGATCACCACCGACAGCTTTCGGCCAGAAGTACTGGAGCTGGCGCAGGGCCGCGGAGTGGAAGGTCCGCGCCTGCACCCCGCCCGCCCCGAGCTGGCGCAGCCGTCCCCGCATCTCGCCGGCGGCCCTGTTGGTGAACGTGACAGCGAGCACACTCGTCGGCTGGATTATCCCGGCGCGCACCCCGTAGGCGATGCGGTGCGTGATGGCCCGCGTCTTGCCCGTACCGGCTCCGGCCAGCACGCACACCGGACCCTGCAGGGCCGTGGCGACCTCGCGCTGCTCGGGGTCGAGCCCGTCGAGGACGGCGTCGGCGGAGTCGGGGACCTGCGGGAAGAGAGTGGAATGCGTTGCTGATGTCACCCCGCCATGCTGCCAGGTCGAAGGAGGCGGACGCGGAAGTTGTCCACAGGGGTGACGCATCCGTCGTACTAATCCGGACCGGCGTCGGGAATGGCGGCCAGGTCACGTGCGTTCCCCTTCCGTGCGGCAACGCACGTTCCGGCTCGTGCGTACGACGGACGAGCTCGTGCGCACGACGGACGAGACCGTGCCGGGATGTGACGGGTTTGCCGGGACCGAAGAGACAAAGGAGCGCCAAGACATGCCGGGCACTGTGACGATGTACAGCACCACGTGGTGCGGATACTGCCGTCGGCTCAAGGGCCAGATGGACCGCGAGGGCATCGCGTACACCGAGATCAACATCGAGCACGACCCGGAGTCCGCGGCCTTCGTCGAGAAGGCGAACGGCGGGAACCAGACGGTCCCGACCGTTCTCTTCCCGGACGGTTCGACGCTGACGAACCCTTCGCTGGCCCAGGTGAAGCAGGCGCTCGGCGCCTGACCCGCGTTGGCGCGCACGCCCCCGACCGGCCCGGCGCCGGATCGGGGGTTTTCCATGTCCGCGGTCACCCGCGTCCGCCGGTTTCCCATGTCCGCCCTGGGAGGCCGGCTCGCGCGTAGCGTGATCGGCATGACGACCGGGGGCGAGGCGGACGGAGAGGCGCTGGTCGGAGGCACGGCGAACGCGGGCGCGGTCTTCCGCCGGGGTGCGTTGGGCGGAACGGCCGGCACCCCCGACGCCCCCGCCCTGCACGCCTACCTCCGCGCGCTGAGGGAGCACGGCTCCGACGCGGCTCCAACTCCCGTCGGCCTCACCGCTGACGGCCGCGAGCAGCTGACCTTCATTCCCGGCGAGGTGGCTCTGCCACCGTTCCCGGCCTGGGTGCTGACGACAACCGCCCTCGAATCGGTGGGGAACCTGTCGCGCCGCCCGCATGGGGCGAGCGAGGCCGTCGGGGTCGGTGCGGACGTCGAATGGCCCCGCGATCTCGCCGACACGGCGGGAGGCCGTGGCGGATGGAAGCGCCGGGACCGCACGCAGGCCCGGCTGGCCGCCCACCGCGAGACGTTCACGGCCGCTCTGGCCGACTGACGTGCTCGGGCGTCAGCCGCCTCGCCCCGTGGCGACACCCGAGGGAAGCGCACCGGCCGACCGTGCCTGAGCCGCAAGCGCCGGCCCGGTCGTCCGCCCGCCCGGGGTCAGCTCAGGCCGAGCTGACGGGACGCTGCCGCCACCGTCTGTTCGAGGAGGACGGCGACGGTCATCGGGCCGACTCCGCCGGGGACCGGGGTGATCAGGCTCGCGTGCTCGGCCGCTGTCTCGAAATCGACGTCACCGACGTTGCCCTCGTTGTAGCCCGCGTCGATCACCACCGCTCCCGGCCTGATGTCGGCGCCGGTGACGAAGCGCGGCCGGCCGACCGCGACCACCAGGACGTCCGCCTGCCGCACGATCGAGGAGAGGTCGGCGGTGTGCGAGTGGCAGTACGTCACCGTGGCGTTGCGTCCGAGGAGGAGCATTCCGGCGGGCTTGCCCAGGATGGCGCTGCGTCCCACGACCACCGCGTGCTTGCCCGCGAGGCCGACCTCGTACGCGTCGAGCAGCCGCATGATGCCGCCGGGGGTGCAGGAGACGAATCCGGGGAGGCCGAAACCCATCGCCGCGAAGGAGTGCATGGTGACCCCGTCGACGTCCTTCTCGGGGACGATCGCCTCGAAGGCGGCCCGTTCGTCGATGTGCGGGCCCATCGGGTGCTGCAGCAGGATGCCGTGCACTCCCGGATCGTTCGACAACGCGGTCACCGCGGCGACCACATCGGCCGTGGTGGCGTCGGCGGGGAGCGCCACGTGACGGGACTCGATGCCCGCACGCGCGCACCGGTTGCGCTTCATCTTGACGTACGTCACCGAGGACGGGTCCTCACCGACGAGGACGGTGGCCAGACAGGGCGCTGCTCCGGTGCGCAACCGGATCTCCGCGGCCGCGGCGGTGGTCTCCTCTACGCTCCGGCGGGCGAGGCCGGTGCCGTCCATCAGCTGAGCCGTGCGGGTCGGGTTCACGTGGTACTCCTGGGCGCTCGGGCGATCACGTCGGCCGACGGGCCGCGGGGATCGCGGGATCGTGGTCGGTCGCCCAGGCGCACGGCTCCGACAGCCCCATGGACTGCCGGTGTTCTCTGCGGCCGCTCCCCGGTGGTGCTCCACCTCAGCGCCAGTCACGGCCCGCACCCACTGTAGAGGCGCGCGAGCGAGCGGGGGAGGGCGGCACTCCCCCGCTCGCGTCCTCGCTCCGGTGTCAGCCGGCGCTGCGCTGCCTCGGAAGCGGCTTCCCGTACCAGATCTCGATCAGCCGGGCCGCGATCGAGATGCCGAACGGGGGCAGGATCTCGCCCGACTCGAAGGCGGCTGTCAGCTCCTCGCGGGAGAACCAGCGCGCCTCCTCGATCTCCTCGCCGTCGACGTTGATCTCGTACGTCGCGGCCCGTGCCATGAAACCGAGCATCAGGCTGGACGGGAAGGGCCAGGGCTGGCTGGCGACGTACTCCACCTCGCCCACCGTGATGCCCGCTTCCTCGAACACCTCGCGCGCCACGGACTGCTCGATCGATTCGCCCGGCTCGACGAAACCGGCCAGGGTGGAGAAGCGGCCCTCCGGCCAGTGGACCTGGCGCCCCAGCAGGGCGCGGTCCTGGTCGTCGGTGACGAGCATGATGACCGCGGGGTCGGTGCGCGGGTAGTGCTCCGCGCCGCAGGCCTGGCAGCGGCGGATGTGTCCGGCCGCCGCGATGACCGTGCGTTCGCCGCAGCGCGAGCAGAAGCGGTGCAGCCGCTGCCAGTTCTCCAGCGCCACCGCGTGCACCATCAGTCCGGCGTCGCGGGGGCCGAGGAGCAGGCCGGCCTCGCGCAGCCCGGCGGGGCGCGCCGACTGGTCCATGCGGCCCGGCAGGGAGTCCTTCTGCAGGGCGAAGTAGCTGACGCCGTCCTCGTCGGTGCCGAGGAAGTAGCGGTGGGTCTCGGTGACGGGCGCCTCGAAAGCGGGGGTCATCACGAGTTCGGTGCCGTCGTCGGTGTCGTCGATCAGCGCTTGCCCGCCGGAGACGACGAAGACCCGGGTCGTCGGGTGGCTCCACGCTGCGGCCAGCCAGGCCTCGTCGAGGCGGTGGTGTGCGGCGCGGTCGATGCCGCTGGGTGCGGTCAGGCCGATGGGCTTGTCGGTGGTGCCGTTGTCGAAGGTGCTCACAGGTGCTTCCTACTCCCCCGGGATGGATCGGGTGTTCAGAGGATTCAGCGGAGTGCGGCCGCCAGTTCGCTCCAGAGGTGGGCGGTGGTCTCCACGCCCTTGAGCAGCAGGTCGAGTTCGACCTTCTCGTTGGGGGCGTGCCAGCCGTCGGACGGTACGGAGATGCCGAGGAAGAGGACGGGGGCGCCGAGCACGTCCTGCAGGTCCGCGGCGGGTCCCGAGCCTCCTTCACGGGTGAAGAGGATCTTCTTGTCGAAGGCCCGTCCCATGGCGCGGGCGACGGCCTGCAGGGCGGGGTGGTCGAGCGGAGTGAGGCAGGGGCGGGTGGCCGGGAGGAAGGTGATCCGGTGGCCGATTCCGGCCGGGATACGGGCCTCGGCCCAGGCCTGTACGGCCTCTTGGATCCGGTCCGGCTCCTGACCCGCGACCAGGCGAAAGCTGATCTTGACCCGGGCGGAGGACGGGATGATGGTCTTGCTTCCGGCGCCCTGGTAGCCGCCGCCGATGCCGTTGACCTCTGCGGTGGGGCGGGCCCAGATGCGCTCCAGCGTGGAGTAGCCCGCCTCGCCGGAGGCGGCCTGCGACCTGGCGGTGTGCAGCCAGGTCGCCTCGTCGAAGGGCAGCGCGGCGAAGAGTGCGCGCTCGGTGGTGGTCAGTTCGGCCACGCCGTCGTAGAAACCGGGGACCGCGACCCGGCCGTCCGGGTCGTGGAGCGCCGCGACGAGCCGGGCGATCTCGGTCGCCGGGTTGGGGACCGCGCCGCCGAACGAACCGGAGTGGATGTCCTGTCCGGGGCCGCGCAGCTCGATCTCACACTCGGCCAGGCCGCGCATGCCGGTGCAGACGGTCGGGGTGTTCTCGTCCCACATGCCGGTGTCGGAGACGATCACGGCGTCCGCGGTGAGGCGGTCGGCCCGCTGCTCGACCAGGGCGCGGAAGTGCGGGGAGCCCGACTCCTCCTCGCCCTCGACGAGCAGCTTGAGGTGCACGGCGGGGGTGGTGCGGCCGGTGGTGGCGAGGTGGGCCCGGACGCCGAGGGTGTGGAAGAACACCTGACCCTTGTCGTCCGCCGCGCCGCGCCCGTACATCCTGCCGTCCCGGATCACCGGCTCGAACGGGTCGGTGTCCCAGCCGTCCTCGCGGGCGGCGGGCTGCACGTCGTGATGTCCGTACACCAGGACCGTGGGGGCGTCCGGATCATCGGACGGCCACTCGGCGTAGACGGCGGGCGCACCGTCCGTCTCCCAGACCTCGGTGACCGGGAAGCCGGTCTCCTTGAGCTTGGCGGACAGCCACTCCGCGCTGCGTCGTACGTCCCCGTCGTGCTCCGGCTGCGCGGATACGGAAGGAATGCGCAGCCACTCCGCGAGGTCGTCGAGGAAGGCTGCACGGTGCTGCTCGGTGTACGTACGGACGGCGCTGTCCGGGGTGTCGCTCATGACCTTCAGCTTATCCGTCCGTGGGAGGTGGCTCGTCCAGGAGGATGCGCTCCAGTTCCGGGCGGCCCGGGAGGCGGCTGGGGCGGACGCTCTCGCCCGTGCGGACGAAGAGGAACGTGGCCGTGACGTCGGTGAGCGGCAGTCCGTGCAGTTCGGCCCAGGCGAGGCGGTAGACGGCGAGCTGGAGGGGGTCGGCGGTGTTGGTGCGGCTGGTCTTCCAGTCGACGATCTCGTACGTGTCCCCGGTGCGGTACACCGCGTCGATACGGCCCCGTACGATCCGGCCGGCCAGCGTGATCTGGAACGGCGTCTCGACGCGGTACGGGGTCCGGCGGGCGTACGGGGTGCGCTCGAAGGCCTCCTTGAGCAGCGCGAGATCGTGCTCGTCCGCGATGTCGGCATCGCTCTCCTCGCCACCGGGCAGCTCCTCGGGGCCGAGCATGGGCAGCGGCAGCTCCTCGAAGCGGGACTCGACCCAGGCGTGGAAGCGGGTGCCTCGGCGGGCGGCGGGCTGCGGGGGGCGGGGCATGGGCCGGGCCAGCTCCTGGGCGAAGCCGTCCGGGTCGTCGGCCAGCCGCATCAGCTGGGTCGCGGAGAGCGAGGCGGGGACGCGGACGTCGCGCACGGTGGCGCGGGCCCGGCGCAGCTCCCCGGCGAGGGCGTCGAGGTCACGGTCCCAGGACGCGAGGGCGCGGGACTCCTCGGGGGTGAGACGTGTGGGGACCCGCTCGGGCAGCCGGGCTGCGGGGATGCGCGGTGGCGGGGTGGCGTCGGGCGCGGGCGCGCCGTCCAGGACGGGGTCGTCCTCGGGGAACAGCTCCTCGTCGAAGGGCGGCTCGTCCGGGGACGGCTCGTCCGGGAACGGCTCGTCCGGGAACGGCTCGTCCGGGAACGGCTCGTCCGACAGCGGCTCGTCCGGGAACGGCTCGTCCGGGAACGGCTCGTCCGGGGACGGCTCGTCCGACAGCGGCTCCGTCGTTCCGTGGCGCGGCGACGCCTCGTACGCGTCAGGCACCGGCCCCGCCGCGGCCAGTGCCGTCAGGTGGGCCATCACCGTCTCGGCGGCGGCCCTGCGGCGGGCCAGCGCGGTGTCGTCCAGCGGCAGCGGCCAGGCGTGGTCGGCCGCCGACTCGGCCAGGGCCGGGTTCTCCTCGTCCTCAGCGGGCTCGTCCGCCCAGGCCTCGATCTCGCCGTGGCCGGCCGCGCAGTGCTCGTACAGCGCGTGCAGGAAGCCGGACGGGCCGCGCGTCTTCTTCTGGCTGGGGCCCCACCAGTGGCCGGAGCCGAGCAGCAGGGTGCGGGGGCGGGTGAAGGTGACGTATCCGAGGCGCAGTTCCTCGGTGTGCTGGTGCTCCTTCATCTCCTCCTTGAAGCTTTTGAGGCCCTTGGCGTCGAAGGAGTGGACGACGGGCAGGGTGGCCGTGTCGCCGCGCAGAGCGTGCGGGAGGACCTTGGACTGGGAGGTCCAGGCGTCGCGGGACTGGCCGCTCGGGAACTGGCCGCTGACCAGACCGGGCACGGCGACGACGTCCCATTCGAGCCCCTTGGACTTGTGGGCGGTGAGGACCTTGACGGTGTTCTCGCCGCCGGGCAGCGCGTTGTCCAGACCCTTCTCGTACTGCGCGGCGGTGCGCAGGAAGCCGAGGAAGGCGAGGAGCGTGGCCTCCCCGTCGACGGCGGCGGAGCGGGCCGCGACGTCGAGGAAGTTGGCGAGGGTTTCGCGGCGGCGGGCGGCCAGGGCCTGCGGGGAGGCGGAGAGCTCGACTTCGAGTCCGGTGGCGTTCAGGACCCGGTGGAGTACGTCCATCAGCGGGTCGGAGAGCGAGCGGCGCAGTTCGCGCAGTTCGGTGGCGAGACGGGCGAAGCGGATGCGGGCCTCGGTGGAGAACGGCAGCCGGTCGTCCTCCTCGCCGCCGGAGTCGAGGAAGGTGTCCAGGGCGTCGGCCAGTGAGATCACCTCGGCCGGATCGACGCCCTCGACCGCTTCGGCGAGGCGGCGGTCGGGGTCGTAGTCCTCGTCGTCGCCGTGGGAGGCGCGGTGGACCAGGAGGCGGGCCCGGCGGCCGAGCAGTGCCAGGTCGCGGGGGCCGATCCGCCAGCGGGGGCCGGTGAGCAGCCGGACCAGGGAGGCGTTGGCCCCCGGGTCCTGGAGGACCTCGCAGACCGCGACGAGGTCCGCGACCTCGGGGAGGTGCAGCAGCCCGGACAGGCCGACGACCTCGACCGGGATGTCCCGTGCCACCAGTGCTGCCTGGATCTGCGGGAAGTCGCCGGCGGTGCGGCACAGGACGGCGATCTCGCCGGGCGCCTTGCCGGTCCGCACGAGATGGGCGATCGAGTCCGCGAGCCAGTCGATCTCCTCGGTGTGGGTACGCAGCAGGGCGCAGCGGACGAGACCGTCGCGCTCGGCACCGGGGGCCGGGCGCAGTGCCTCGACGCCCTCGTGCATGGCGCGCAGCGGTTCGGCCAGGCCGTTGGCGAGGTGGAGGAGGCGGCCGCCGCTGCGGCGGTTCTCGCTGAGGGAGTAGCGGGTCGCGGGGGCGCCGTCGGCCTGCGGGAAGTGGCTCGGGAAGTCGTCGAGGTTGGCCACGGAGGCGCCGCGCCAGCCGTAGATGGCCTGGCAGGGGTCACCGACCGCGGTGACCGCGTGCCCGGACGGGATGCCGTCGGGGCCGCTGCCGAAGAGCGCGGAGAGCAGGAGGCGCTGGGCCACGGAGGTGTCCTGGTACTCGTCGAGCAGGACGACCCGGTACTCCTCGCGCAGGATCGCGCCGACCTCCGGGCGGGTGAGGGCGAGCTGTGCGGAGAGTGCGATCTGGTCACCGAAGTCGAGGAGGTCGCGGCTCCGCTTCGCCTCCCGGTAGCGCCGGGTCAGCGAGAGCAGCTCGCGGCGGGCCTCTGCGGTCTCGGGGATCTTGCGCAGTTCGGCGTTGCTGAGCTTGGCGGTCTCCAGCGTGCGGAGCAGTTCGGTGTCGTACTCCGCGAGCTGTTCCGGGCGTACGAGGTGCTCGGCCAGCTCGGCGTCCAGTGCCAGCAGATCGCTGACCAGGGTGGGAAACGACCTGGTCAGGGCTGGATAGGGGCCGGGGGCCTCGCGCAGCACGCGGGCGGCGAGCTGAAAGCGGGTGGCGTCCGCGAGGAGGCGGGTGGTGGGTTCGAGCCCTATCCGCAGCCCGTGCTCGGTGAGGAGCCGGCCGGCGAAGGCGTGGTAGGTGGAGATGCTGGGCTCGCCCGGCGGGTTGTCCGGGTCGATGACCTCCGGATCGGTGACGCCGGCCGCGACCAGGGCCTTGCGGACGCGCTCCGCCAGCTCGCCGGCCGCCTTGTTGGTGAAGGTGAGGCCGAGGACCTGTTCGGGGGCGACCTGTCCGGTCCCGACGAGCCACACCACGCGGGCCGCCATCACCGTGGTCTTCCCCGACCCGGCTCCGGCGACGATCACCTGCGGGGAGGGCGGCGCGGTGATGCACGCCGTCTGCTCCGGGGTGAAGGGGATCCCGAGGAGCTCCTTGAGCTGCTCGGGATCGGTGAGGTGTGAGGACACTCCACAGAGGCTAACCGGACGCGCCGACAACCCACGAAGCCGTGAGCGGGCGCACACAGACAGCTGTGAGCGGGCGCATGCAGACAGCTGTGAGCGGGCGCACACCGAGCAGCCGACCGCATCGCTGCAGTGTCCGACGAGGCACCTGTGCTGCCCGGTACCGGGGCGCACACCTTCTCGAACCGTCCGGTGCCGTGACTGGCAGAGCTTGCCGGGAGGGGCACTAGATTGGCGCTGGTCGTATCAACAGCCATACGAGGACGGTCAGATGAGCGCCGATCTGCCCGAGGCCGCCAACCCCGACCGGGAGTTCGTGGCGAGCCTGGACGTCCTGGACCGGACGCGCTGCCAGGACATCAACGACGTCACCGACGCGGACGTCAGTGTGTACGGGGTGATGGCCCGCGAACCGTGACGGGCCGGGGCCGGGCGCGCCCGCTTACGCGCCCGCTCACTCCAGCACCTGCCGCCCTTCCGGCTGGGCACTGCACGAGGCCCTGAACGCACAGTGGGTGCAGTGCTGGCCGGTCGTCGGGGTGAACCGTTCGTCCAGGACCCGGCCCGCGGCGGTCGCCAGCAGGTCGGAGACCCATTCGGTGTCCGGCGGCTGCTGGGCCTGCACCTTGGGAACGGCGTCACCGCCCTCCTTCTTGGGCGCGGGCTGGCGCAGCTGTACGAGTTCGGCGCCGCCGGACTCCGGGCGCCGGCCGTCGAAGACGTCGTCGACCGCCCCCTCCCGGACGGCCAGCTGGTACACGGCGAGCTGGGGGTGGCGGGCGACCTCGTCCTTCGTCGGGGACTGCTTGCCGGTCTTGAAGTCGACGACGTAGGCCCGGCCGTCGGCGTCCCGTTCCACCCGGTCCATGGAACCGCGGATGCGCACCTCGTACTCCCCCGCCTCCAGCGTGACGTCGAAGTCGTGCTCGCTGGCGGCCGGGGTGCGGCCGGTGCGGTCCATGACGTGCCAGCGCAGGAAGCGCTCCAGGGCGACGCGCGCCTGCTCCTTCTCCTGCTGCGACTTCCAGGGGGCGTCGAAGACCAGCCCGTCCCAGACCGAGTCGAGCCGCTCCATGAGGACGGCCAGATCGGCGGGCGTACGCCCGGAGGCCACCTCGTCGGCGAGTACGTGGACGACGTTGCCGAAGCCCTGGGCGGCGGTCGCCGGGGCGTCGGCCTTCACCTCGCGGCCCAGGAACCACTGGAGCGCGCACGTGTTGGCGAGCTGGTCGAGCGCGCTTCCGGACAGGGCGACGGGCTGGTCCCGGTCGCGCAGCGGGACGGCCGAGCGGGTCGGCTCGTACAGGCCCCACCAGCGGTAGGGGTGGGCCGACGGCACGAGCGGCTGCCCCTCGTCGTCGGTGAGCGCCGCGAGCCGGGCGAGGCGGTGGGCGGCCTCCTCGCGCAGGGCGTCGGACGCGCCGGGGTCGACGGTGGTGGCGCGCAGTTCGGCCACCAGGGCGGCCACGGCGAGTGGGCGGCGCGGGCGGCCGGTGACGTCGCGGGGTTCGACGCCGAGTTCGGTCAGGAAGCGGGACGGCTGATCGCCGTCGTCGGCGGGCGCCTTGACGGCGGTGACGACGAGCCGTTCGCGGGCGCGGGTGGCCGCGACGTAGAACAGCCGGCGTTCCTCGGAGAGGAGTGCGCCGGGGGTGAGGGGTTCGGCGAGACCGTCGCGGCCGATCCGGTCCGCTTCGAGCAGCGAGCCTCGGCGGCGCAGGTCGGGCCAGAGGCCTTCCTGTACCCCGGCGACGACGACCATGCGCCACTCCAGGCCCTTGGACCGGTGCGCGGTCATCAGCCGTACGGCATCGGGCCGGGCGGTGCGCCTGGAGAGGGTGTTGGCCGCGATGTCCTGGGCGTCGACCTCCTCCAGGAAGTTGAGCGCGCCGCGCCCGCCGGTGCGCTCCTCTGCGCGGGCCGCCGTGTCGAACAGGGCGCAGACCGCGTCGAGATCGCGGTCGGCGTTGCGGCCGCCGGCGCCGCCCCGCAGCGCGGCCCGCTCCAGCCTGCCCGGCCAGGGGGTGCCGGACCACAGCTCCCACAGGGCCTCCTCTGCGGTGCCGCCGCCCTCCAGGAGTTCGCGCGCCTTGCGCAGCAGGGCGCCGAGACGCTGGGCGCCACGGGCGTACGCCGGATCGTGCGCGACGAGCCGCTCCGGTTCGGCCAGGGCGCGGGCCAGCAGATCGCCGGAGGGCGCGGGCACCCGGTTCCCGGCGGCGCGCTCCTCGTCGCGCAGGGCCCGGCCCAGCCGGCGCAGATCGGCGGCGTCCATGGAGCCGAGGGGGGAGGCGAGGAGCGTCAGCGCGGTCTCGGTATCGAGCCAGGACGCCGGAGCAGGGGCCTCCGAGTCCGCTTCCGCGTCGGATTCCGCGCCCGCCTCGGGTGCCGCTTCCGCCTCAGAGTCCGCTTCCGCCTCGGGTGCCGTGCCCGCCTCGGATTTCGTTTCCGCTTCCGCCTCGGTCTCTACCTCTACGGGCGGGCCCGCACCCGCACCCTCGTCCGCGTTCCGGCGGAGTGCTGCCGTCGCCACCGTGCGCAGGGCGGTCAGGAGCGGGGCCACCGCGGGTTCGTGGCGCAGGGGCAGGTCGTCGCCGTCGACCTCCAGCGGAACGCCCGCCGAGGTCAGGGCCCGGCGCATCGCGGGGATCGTGCGGCCGCCGGCCCGGACCAGCACCGCCATCTCGTGCCACGGCACCCCGTCCTCCAGATGCGCCCGGCGCAACAGGTCCGCGATGTTGTCGAGCTCGGTGGAGGCGGTCGGGTAGGTGTACGTCTCGACGGTGCCGCCCTCGTGGACCGCGCCGAGCTCCCGGTGGGCGCGGACCTTCGCGGAGGGCAGCCGGGTCAGCGGCATCCGGCGGGTGAGCAGCCGGGTGGCCGCCAGCAGCCGGTCCCCGGAGCGTCGCGAGGTGGTGAGGACGCCGACCGGGGCCGAAGCGCCGTCCGCCCGCCGGAAGACCTCGGGGAAGTCGAGGATGCCGTTCACGTCGGCGCCCCGGAAGGCGTAGATCGACTGGTCCGGGTCACCGAACGCGATCAGGTCCCGGCCACCGCCGCCCCCCGGGGTGCTCCCCCGGTTCCCGGCCAGCGCGTGCAGCAGCCGTACCTGCGCCGGGTCGGTGTCCTGGTACTCGTCGACGAACACCAGGTCGTACTGGCCGGCCAGCAGCGCCGACACCTCGGGGCGCTCCGCGAGCAGCACCGCCCGGTGGACCAGCTCCGCGTAGTCCAGCACCCCCTGGGCGTCCAGCACGTCGAGGTACTCCGCGAGGAACTCGGCGGCGGCGCTCCAGTCGGGGCGGCCGGTGCGCCGGGCGAAGTCCGCGAGGGCTTCCGGGCCGAGGCCCAGCTCACGGCTGCGGGCGAGCACCGCGCGTACCTCGTCCGCGAAGCCACGGGTGGTCAGGCAGGCCCGCAGCTCGTCGGGCCAGCGGATGTGGGCGTGGCCCTGCTTCTCCAGATCGAGCTGGCCGGCCAGCAGATCGCGGACCGTGACGTCCTGCTCCGGACCGGAGAGCAGCCGCAGCGGGTCGGCGAAGAGGTCGGCGTCCTGATGCGCGCGGACCAGGGCGTAACAGAAGGAGTGGAAGGTGGTGGCCTGCGGGCTCCGGACGGCGCCGAGCCGGGCGGCCATCCGGTCGCGGAGCTCGACGGCGGCCTTGCGGCTGAAGGTGAGGACCAGGATGCGGGCCGGGTCGGCGCCCCGCGCGACGCGCGACGCGACGGTCTCGACGAGCGTGGTGGTCTTGCCCGTGCCCGGTCCGGCGAGGACGAGCAGTGGCCCGCCGGAGTGGTCAACCACCGCACGCTGCGCCGCGTCCAGGAGAGGAGGGTCCACGGAGCCCGGCGGGGTACGCACCAGCCGGTACGCGCCCGTGGTCCCACGCCGTGCCTGCCGGTGCGGACTGTGCCGGGTGGTGGAGGAGGAACTCACGTGGGTCGCCGGTCCTGGTGGGTGTGCTGATGGTGAGGGCGCGGCAGCTGCCGCGAACTGACGACGCTACTCCGGCGACGGGCCCGATCGCGGCGGTACGGATGCGGGGATCGTCACGTTCGGCCCGGACGGCTGACGTGACGGGGGCGGCGCACTCCGCCCCCACGGCCGCCGCGGCGGGCTCGGCGCACTCCGCACGGACGGCGCGCGCCCGGCGGGCAGCGCGCTCCGCACGGTGCGCGCGTCACGCTTCCCGTACGCCGTACGGGCCCGGCTCCGCACGATGGGCCGCCGGATGGCCGAAGCTGTCAGGTGTGAGCACCCCCGCCGCCGTCCGCTCCCGGACCGCCCGCCCTGCCGTCCGCCCCGGAGCCCGACGCCGCGCCCGGCACTCCGTCCCAGCGCGCCCGTCTCATGTCCAGACGCGGGATGTGACCGTCCGCACCGGCCGGGGCCTCGCGCAGCGGGGTGCTCTCCTCGCGGTAGTGGCTCAGCGCGCGCAGCTCGTGGCCGGGCAGCAGCGTCCCGTCGGAGCGCACGACGCGCCACCACGGCACCGCCGCCCCGTACAGCGCCATGACCCGGCCGACCTGACGGGGGCCGCCGTCGCCCAGCCACTCGGCGATATCGCCGTACGTCATGACGCGGCCGGTCGGGATCAGCTCGGCGACGTCGAGCACGCGCTCCGCGTACTCCGGCAACGCGTCACTCGTCGGGTTCTCGCTCATCCGGCCCATCCTGCCGTATACCACCGACAGCGCCGCCGATTCCGTGTCCGGCCGCACACGCAGCGTACGGAGACCGGGAAAGGGGCGTATCTTGCGCTTCCCGCGCCCCCGCATCGCACCCTGATGCCCTCCTCCGTCCACAGGCCGTGCCACCATCATCCGGGCGGTGACCGGTGATACGAGAACACGAAGACCAACCAGAGGCGACGAAGGAGCAGGGCGTGCAGCCACCGAAGGCGGCCGACGCCTCTGATGCCGAGCCGCACCCGGAAGAGGGCCGGCCGGACTCGGACACCGGTCCGCAGAGCCCTTCCGGCAGCCTGGCCGGCTCGACGCTGTCGACCGCGGAAGAGGAACTGTCCGAACGCGTCTCGGGGGACGAACCCCTGCTCCCCGCCCGGGTGCACCGTCCCTCCGATCTGCTGCGGCTCCTCATCGGCGTCCTGGCGATCGCCGTGCTGTTCTCCGTCGCCGCGTTCGCCCACGGCACGACCACCGGCCTTGAGGAGGACATCAACAAGGGCACCGGCCAGGCGCCCGACGTGCTCATCAAGATCGCCGGACTCGTCTCCAGCATCGCCGTCCTGCTCGTGCCGGTCGCCTTCGCCATCGAGCGGCTGATCAAACGCGACGGACTGCGGATCGCGGACGGCGTGCTGGCCGCCGTGCTGGCACACGGGGTGACGCTCGCGGCGGATCTGTGGGTCGCCAAGACCGCCTCCGGAACGATTCAGGACGCCCTGACCCAGCCCGCGCCCGGTGACGCGCTCACCGATCCCGTGCACGGCTATCTCGCCCCCGTGATCGCCTATATGACGGCGGTCGGAATGGCGAGACGGCCACGCTGGCGGGTCGTGCTGTGGGTGGTGCTGCTGCTCGACGCCTTCGCCATGCTGGTCGGCGGTTACACGACACCGCTCTCGATCATCCTCACGGTGCTGATCGGCTGGACGGTGGCGTACGGCACGCTGTACGCGGTCGGCTCGCCGAACGTCCGGCCGACCGGCCAGCACCTGATGGCGGGTCTGCGCCATGTCGGCTTCCGTCCCGTCACCGCGATGCGCGCCGACGACGCCCCCGACTCCGGCGACCAGAACGACCGCGGCCGCCGCTACCTGGTCTCCCTGGAGGACGGCCCGCCGCTCGACGTGACGGTCGTCGACCGGGAGCAGCAGGCCCAGGGCTTCTTCTACCGGGTGTGGCGCAGGCTCACCCTGCGCGGGATCACCCAGCGGCGTTCCATCCAGTCGCTGCGCCAGGCGCTGGAGCAGGAGGCGCTGCTCGCGTACGCGGCGATCGCCGCCGGGGCCAACGCGCCCAAGCTGATCGCCACCTCCGAGCTGGGCCCCGACGCCGTGATGCTGGTGTACGAGCACATCGGCGGGCGCTCACTGGACGCGCTGGAGGACGCCGACATCACCGACGACCTGGTGCGCGGCGCCTGGCGCCAGGTGCAGGCGCTCCAGTCCCGGCGGATCGCGCACCGCAGGCTCACCGGCGACGCCCTGCTGGTGGACCGTTCCGGCAAGGTGTTCGTCACGGATCTGCGCGGCGGCGAGATCGCGGCCGGCGATCTGGTGCTGCGGATGGACGTCGCCCAGTTGCTCACCACGACCGGTCTGCGGGTGGGCGCGGAGCGGGCGGTGGCCGCCGCGCTCGCGGTCGTCGGCCCGGACTCCGTCGCGGACTGCCTGCCGCTGCTTCAGCCGATCGCGCTGAGCCGCTCCACCCGGGCGCATCTGCGCAGACTCGCCCGGGAGCGGTCGCAGCGGGAGCGCGAGGCGGTGCTCGACGCGTCGGACGCGGCGAAGCGGGCCCGAACCCATGCGGACTCGGACCGCAAGGCCGCCCGCAAATCGCTGCGCACCGAGAAGCAGGCCGAGAAGCGGGCCATGGACGACGCGCTGGACGGGGCGCGCGAGGAGGATCTGCTCACCCTGATCCGCCGGGAGGTGCTGCTGATCCGGCCGCAGGCCCCGGTCGAGCCGGTCCGTCTGGAGCGCATCAAACCGCGCACCCTGCTCAGCTTCATCGCGGGCGCCATCGCCGCGTACTTCCTGATCTCGCAGGTCACAGAGGCCGACTTCGGTGCGGTGGTCGAGCAGGCGGAGTGGGGCTGGGTGGCGGCCGCGCTCGGCTTCTCCGCCCTCAGCTACATCGCGGCGGCGATGAGCCTGCTGGGCTTCGTGCCGGAGCGGGTGCCGTTCGGCAAGACGGTACTGGCGCAGATCGCCGGGTCGTTCGTGAAGATCGTGGCGCCCGCCGCGGTGGGCGGTGTCGCGCTGAACACCCGGTTCCTGCAACGCTCCGGCGTACGCCCGGGGCTGGCGGTCGCGAGTGTCGGTGCCTCGCAGCTGTTCGGCCTCGGCTGTCACATCCTTTTGCTCGGCGCCTTCGGCTATCTGACGGGCACCGAGAAGACCCCGTCCTCGCTCACCCCGTCCAGGACCGTGATCGCGGGACTGCTGACGGTCGCGGTGCTGGTGCTGGTCGTGACGGCGATCCCGTTCCTGCGGAAGTTCGTGGTGACCCGGGTGAGGTCGCTGTTCGCCGGGGTCGTACCGCGCATGCTCGACGTCGTACAGCGGCCGCAGAAGCTGCTCACCGGCATCGGCGGGATGCTGCTGCTCACCGGCCTGTTCGTGATGTGCCTGGACGCGTCGGTCCGGGCGTTCAGCGGTCCTGACACCCCCCACCTCAGCTACGCGAGCATCGCGGTGGTCTTCCTCGCCGGTAACGCGCTGGGCTCCGCGGCGCCGACCCCGGGCGGCATGGGCGCGGTCGAGGGCGCGCTGACGCTGGGTCTGATCGCGGTCGGCCTGCCGAAGGAGGTCGCGGCCCCGGCCGTGCTGCTGTTCCGGCTGATGACCCTGTGGCTGCCGGTGCTTCCCGGCTGGATCTGCTTCAACCACCTCACGCGCAAGGGCGAGCTCTAGGTGTTCTGTCCACGG
>CBRG010000241.1 GCA_000470535.1 Streptomyces sp. AW19M42 | reverse complement strand
CAACATGACCAAGCACTACTAGTGTCGTGTCCTGCGAGATCCTCTACGCGATCTCGACTTCGCGATCTCACTACTCAATATTTCTGCCGGCGCTGGAGCCGACGCCGACGCGGACCGTGATTCCGTCCCGTCCGCGTCACCATGGACGACTCCTGGCGGCGGGGGACGGCTCCCTCGACGAGCGCTGTTCCCCCGACCCGTCCCACCGTGCAGCGGAAGGTTCGCCGTGACACCACGGCACTGGTTCCGTCGTCGCACCACACGTGTCCGTCGTCCCGGACGGGCGCTTCACGATCCGGGGGCGGCCGGGCCGGGGACCGCCTCCTACCGCTCGGCCCTGCGAACCCCCGGCGCGGCGGCCTTCTTCCTGGCCGCTGCCCCCGCCCGGGTCGGGGTGGCCATGGCCGGTCTCGGCATCGTCTGGCTGGTCCATGCCGAGACCGGGTCCTTCGCGGCGGCCGGCCTGGTCACCGGCTCGTTCGCTGTGGCGGAGACCCTGGTGGGCCCGCAGGCGGCCCGTCTCATGGACCGGTTCGGACAGCCGAGCGTCCTCGTTCCCCTCCTGTGCGCCCACGCCGGAGCGGTCGCGGCCCTCGTCGCGCTGGCCCTGACGGGCGCTCCGGTGCTGCCGCTGATGGCCACCGGTCTGGCGGCCGGGGCGACCGTCCCGCAGATCGGTGCGCTCTCCGCGGCCCGCTGGTCGGCCCTGCTGCACGGCAGAGCCGAACTCGCCCCGGCCTTCGCACTCGAAACGATGAGCAACGATGCCGCCTTCCTCCTCGGGCCCGCCCTCGCGGTGCTGACGGCGACCCGGCTGCACCCGGCCGCGAGTACGGCGCTGGCGGGGGCGCTCGTCGTCGGGGCCGGACTCGCCTTCGCGGCACTGCGCAGTACGGCCCCGGCCCCCGCCGCACGGGCGGTCCGGGGCGGCACTGCCGACCGGGGACCGGGCAGGCTGTGGACCCGGAACTTCGGGACGCTGCTGGCGGTCAACGTGGCCCTCGGCGTCTTCTTCGGCTCGATGCAGGTCTCGGTGAGCGCCTTCGCCGAGGTCCACCACGCCGCCTCGGCGGCCGGGTTCCTGTACGGGCTGATGAGCGCGGCGAGCCTGCTGGCCGGTCTGGTCTACGGGCGCTACCACCGGCGCACCTCGCCCGGTCGGCGGCTGCCCCTGATCCTGACGTTCCTGGCCTGCGCGTCGCTGCTGCCCATGCTGGCCGATTCGCCCTGGCAGCTCGGTCTTGCCCTGCTGCTGCCCGGTGCCGGCGTCGCTCCGTGCATCATCGTCTCCTCGACGCTCGTCGAGTCCGTCATGGACAGGTCGGTCCTCACCCAGGCCTTCACCTGGACGAACTCCGCGTGCGCGGCGGGCATCGCCGTCTCCGCCGCGGTGGTCGGCCGGCTCGTCGACGGCGCGGGCGCACGAGCCGGATTCACCGTGCCTCTGCTTGCGCTGACCGCAGCAGCGGCCCTGACCTGGTCCAGCCGTATCGCGCTCACGGCGGCCACGGCGTCCACCGCGGCCACCGCGGCCACCACGACTTCCGGCCGACCGCCGAAGCAGGACGATTCGGCGGGTGCCGTGCCCTGACCGGTTGTGGCGGGCGAGCGGTCCGCCCGCTCTTCCTCCCTGGTGGTGTGAACACGACACTTAACCGCCTGAGCGTTGACATGTCTCCTGCCGAACCCTCAGGCTCGGCTGCTGACAACGTTGTCCGAAGAGAAGAGGCGAGTTGTGCGGGTGTTCAGCAGACGTGGGCAGGACGCGGGCGCCGGTGTTGTCGTAGCCGTACTCGTGGCGGCATCGCTCGTGGCGGGGACGGGCCCGGCCGCCCCTGCCACCTCCGCCGCTTCGGCCGGCCCGGCAGGCACGGCCTCGGCCGACGTGGGTGGTTACTGGGCCACCTCCTACGAGCCCGGGACGCCCAGGCCCGCAGGCTTCCCGGCCCGTGGGCAGGCGCGGAATCTGCGCGGCGAGACCACAGAGGTCACCACCACAGTGGGCGACGTACGGTCCGGCCACCCCAACGACACGAGCGCGCAGGAAGGCGTCACCAGCCTCTCCGATCAGGACCCCGGCACCAAGTGGTACGCCCGTGACAGCGGACGGCCCACCGCGGAGGAGCCCGTGTACGCGATCTACACCCTGCGTACCCCGGCGGCTGTCACCGGCTATTCGCTCACCTCCGCGAACGACGCGCCGCCGCGTGACCCGGCCGCGTGGACCGTGCTCGGCAGCGACAGCGACTCCGCCGCGACGGACGCGGACGACTCCTCGTGGCACGTCCTGGGCCAGCAGAAGGAGCAGCGCTTCGGCGCCCGCGGGCAGAGCAACTTCTATCCGGTCACCACCACGCACCCATACCGCCACTACCAGCTCCGCATCACCGACAACTGCGCCGACCGGTGCCAGGGGCCGACCGGTGACCGTTCGAAGCTCCAGCTCGCCGACTGGACCCTGCGCAGTTCCGCAGGATCCACGGCCTCCGAGCTCGGGGTCCGGGTCGAGAACGCCGACTCCGTCGGAGCGGCGGACGGCTCGGCCGCGCTGCGGTACGCGGGCCGGGTCCTCGCCCCCGGACCGGCCTCCTCCACCGTCGTCCTGCGCTCCGGCCTCGACGTCCCCCTGGTGCGCGGGTCGAGGCTCAGCTACGCGATCCGCCCGGACGACGCCGCCTCCGTCCACGTCGCGCTCGACATCCTCTACACCGACCCGGACGGTCGCCACCCCCGTACCCGCGAGGTGCCGACGGCGAACAGGAAGCCGGCGCCGGGGGCGTGGAACACCGTCTCGGCCGACCTCGGCGCGCTCGCCGGGAAGCACGTCAGCGAGATCCTGCTGCGCTACGACGACGCGCACGCCAAGTCCGGCTCCGGGCCCAGGGGCTGGATCGACGACATCAGCATCGGCAAGGCCGTCGTCGACGCCTTGACCAGCTGGAGCTACCTCGACACCCCGGACGTCGACCCGGCGCACGGGAACGAGGACCGCACGGCGTGGACCCGGACCGGCTTCGACGCGGGGGACGTTCCCTGGAAGACGGCCACCGGTCCCTTCGGCGCGAAGAACGACGGCACCGATCTCGGGGACGGCTTCCCCGTCCGTACGAAGCTGGGGCTCCGCAAGGAGTCGGGTGACAGTACCGAGGCGTACTTCTTCCGTACCTCCTTCTCGATGGACCGCGCCTCCCTGGACGCGATCAGCGGGCTCGTCGGCACGGTCGTGTACGACGACACCGTGACCGTCTACCTCAACGGCAGGCGCATCGCCGGCCACGGCGACGGAAAGATCACGAAGAACCTCCAGTACGAGACCCCGGACGGAACCTCGGGCGAGGGCGACCCGGTCACCGCCCGCTTCGGCGTACCGGCCTCCGCCCTGCGCCCGGGGACCAACACCCTGGCCGTCGAGGTCCACCAGTGCGACAGCACGAGCTCGGACATCTACTTCGGGCCCGGCCCGCTCGCGCAGACCGCCGGCTCCCTGCCCTTCACGGACGAGCAGCTGGGCACCTCGTACGCCTCCGACACCCAGCCCACCGCGCCCGGCGGCGGTGACTACTTCACCTGGCTGCTGCGCTCGTTCGACGCCGCCCGGAACGAGCCGTCCGTCATGGGGGCCAACGAGGTCCTGCCGAAGGGAACGACGTACGAGGAACTGACCGCGCTCGACGACCGGACGGTCGTCGACATCAACAACGCCCCCTCAGGGCCCGCCGACCCCCAGGTCCACAAGGCACTCGTGGACGGCGCGAACAGTCCCTACCGGACCATGGCGGACGGATTGGGCACGGCCCTCGGCCGGCTGTACGAGCAGGCGCTGAAGAACGGCGAACTCCCCAAGACCCAGGCGCTGCTGTCCGGCCGTGTCGAACACACCCCGGACTCGTCGGCCGACTGGTACCAGACAGCCAAGAACAACTACCAGTACAAGCGCCCCTTCGTCCGGATGGGGTTCACCGACGACGAGGGACTCATCAAGCCGTGGGACAGCCCCGGCGGCTACGCCGGTCTCGAGGGCGACGGTTCCTTCCCGAGCGGGCACACCAGCCACGGCTACGCGCAGGGCATCGTCCTCGCCACCCTGCTGCCCGAACTGGCGCCGCAGATCCTGGCGCGCGCCTCGGAGTACGGCAACAACCGCATCCTGCTGTCCTTCCACTACCCGACCGACATCATGGGCGGCCGGATCGTCGGCGAGAAGACCGCCCAGTCGCGCTGGTCCGACCCGGAGTTCCGCGCGCTCCTGGAGCAGGCGAAGACGGAGCTGCAAGCCGTCCTCGTACAGAAGTGCCGTGAGACCGGAGCGGGCGACTCGCTCACACGGTGCGCCGGCCGGGGGACGCCGTACCTCCCCACGGCCGAGGCGCTCAAGGTGTACAAGCAGCGGATGACCTACGGGTTCCCGCACATCGGCGCCGAGGGCCGGCCGCCTGCCGTTCCGGACGGGGCGCAGGACCTGCTGCGCACGTCGCACCCGAAGCTCACCGGCGCCCAGCGGCGTACCGTGCTCGCCGCCACCCAGATCCCCTCCGGCTCGGCCCTGGACGAGCAGGGCGACGGGGGGAGCTGGCAGCGGATCGATCTCGCGGGTGCGATGACCGCGAAGGTCACCGCACACCACGACGGGACGCTCACCGTCGACGGGGTGCGGGTGAACGCCGACGGAACCCGGACCGGAGAGTAGCGACCCCGCCCCGCGCGGGGCCGCGGGAACGTGAACCGCCTGGGGTTCGGCACCGGGAACCGTCACGGTGCCGAACCCCAGGCGCTACACCTCGTACCGCCGACGGGCGAGATGGACGATGATGTCGGCCGAGATCTCGACCGTCCCGGGCAGAACCCGCAGGATCCGGCTGAAAACCCGCGCCTGTTGCTGCTGCGGCAGGACGATGTAGGCCGAAACGGTCGAGAGGTAACCCACGAAGTCGTCCGCACTCATCGTCAGGCGTCGTTCGATCACGGACTGCTGGACTCCGTCGAACCACTCGGACCGTTGGAGTTCCGTGCCCGGCCACTGCATGTCGTGCCCCGGAGGTGTCCCGTCCGGGGACGGGACACCGTCGCGCTCCAGGAACGGTGCCCGTGCCGCGCGAACGGCATCCTCCACAGCCGGGTCGGCCAGCCCCACCGGCCCGGCGAAGGAGGCGAACACGCCGCCCGGCTCCAGCAGCCCGGCCATGTGGGACCACCGGCCCGCCGGACTCGTCCAGTGCAAAGCCGCTGCCGCGTAGACGAGTCCGAATCTCTCGCCCGGCCGCAGCTCCTCGAAGGCGGCGCGTGCCGTCCTGACGCCCGGCGGCACATGCTTGCGCAGCTCGGCGAGCATGGCCGCGTCAGGATCGGTCGCTGTGACCGAGACCCCCCGCCGAGCCAGCAGGCGGGTCGCCTTGCCGGTACCGGCGCCGATCTCCAGGGCAGTGGAGACCGGCTGACCGGCGTAGGCCATCACCATGTCGAACAGCTCCACGGGATACCCCGGCCGGAACCGTTCGTACCCTTGCGCCATCGTTCCGAAGCTCAGTGCACGACTGGACATACCGAGCATCCTGCCACGGGGTGCCCCGTCAGTGCCTGGTTGTTTCGGGCGAACCGGCCTCCCCCTGCCGGGGAGCGGGAGGCTCGGGGAGCAGCGGCCGCTCTGCCGCGTCCTCGGGGCCGGGGGCCGCCTCCGCGGCCAGCCGCTCCATGCCGCTGGTGGTCTTGAGGGGCTTCTCCCTGATGAAGAGCACCGCCAGCAGGCCGAGGAAGGCAAAGGGCGTGGCGATGAGGAAGAGATCGCCGGTGGCGACTCCGTAGGCGTGCTCGACGATGTTCTTCATCGGCTCGGGCAGCGTGGTCATGTCGGGTACGGCACTGCCGTGGCCGCCGGCCGGCGCCGGCAGGCCGTTCTCCGCGAGGCCCTTGGCCATCTCGCTCGCGACCCGGTTGGCGAGCACCGCGCCGAGCACGCTGGTCCCGACGGTGCCGCCGAGGCTGCGGAAGAAGGACAGGACGGACGTGGCCGCGCCCAGTTCATGCGCGGGTACGTCGTTCTGGGCGGCGAGCACCAGGTTCTGCATCAGCATGCCGACGCCGATGCCCGTGAACGCCATGTAGAGGCTGAGGAGCCCGAAGTGCGTGTCGGCGTCGATCGTCGACAGCATGCCGAGTCCGGCCGTCATGATCACGGCGCCCGAGACGAGGTACCGCTTCCACTTTCCGGTCGCGGAGATGATCTGCCCGGCGACGGTCGAGGACACCAGCAGACCACCGATCAGCGGAAGGCTCATGAAGCCCGCGACGGTCGGTGACTTGCCCAGGGAGATCTGGAAGTACTGCGACAGGAACACGGTTCCGGCGAACATCGCGATGCCGACGAAGAAGCTGCCCAGGGTGGTCAGCGTGACCGTGCGGTTGCGGAAGATGTGCAGCGGGATGATCGGCTCGGCCGCCCGCGACTCCACGAAGACCGCGGCGGTCAGCAGCACCACGCCGGTGAGTACCAGGGCGGCGGTCTGCCAGGAGGCCCAGTCGAAGTTGTTGCCGGCGAGGGAGGTCCAGATCAGCAGCGCGCAGACGCCCGCGACGATCAGGAAGGCGCCCAGCCAGTCGATCCTGACCTGACGGCGTACGGTCGGCAGCTTCAGGGTGCGCTGGAGCAGCAGGATCCCGGCCAGTGCGAACGGCACGCCGACGAAGAAGCACCAACGCCAGCCGAGCCATGAGGTGTCCACGAGGACACCTCCGATCAGCGGACCGGCGACCGTGCCGACGGCGAAGACGGCGCCGAAGATGCCCGCGTACTTGCCGAGCCTGCGCGGCGGGATGATGGCCGCCATCACGATCTGGGCGAGCGCGGTGAGGCCCCCGGCGCCGACGCCCTGGATGACACGGCTGACGATCAGCGTGTTGACGTCCTGCGAGAATCCGGCCACCAGCGAACCGACCACGAACAGGCCGAGCGAGAGCTGGAGCAGCAGCTTCTGGTTGAACAGGTCCGCGAGCTTGCCCCAGAGCGGCACGGTCGCCGTCATCGCGAGGAGTTCGGACGTCACGACCCAGGTGTACGCGGACTGGCTGGCGCCGAGGTCCGCGATGATGCGCGGCAGCGCGTTGGCGACGACGGTACCGGCGAGGATGGCGACGAACATGCCTGCCATCAGGCCGGACATCGCTTGGAGTATCTGCCGGTTGGACATGGAGGAAGGCGCCTCTTCGGGCGCCTCGATTGCGGTCACGGTGTCCTTCTTGGGAGCTGGGCCGGAACAGAGGTCGACGGTGAGGGGGGGCGGTTGTGCCGGTGGGAGGCGGTGCGGCCGCGAAACGAGGGGCTACCCGGGTGGCCGTGGCAGGCCGTGGGCGAGTTGGACGAACACCTCCTGGAAGGTGTCCGCGAGTTCCACTTCTCCTGGGTGGTCGCACCAGTGTTCGATGGCGACCCGCACAGCGGTCTGGGCGATCGCGGCGAGCAGTTGGGGGAAGAGGCTGCCGCCGGCCGTACGGGGCCCGGCCGGAGTGCCCCCCGCGTCCGGGGCCGTGTCGGTGGTCCCGGTGCCGAGCCAGTCGGCGATGGCGGCGGCCAGGGCCCGTTGGTCCGCCACCTGGGCCTGGAGGCCGCGCTGGATGAGGTGGGGGGAACGCTGGAAGACCTTGGCCTGCAGAGCCCAGAACTCCTTGCGCTGCTCGAACCCGCCGAGCTCGTCGGTGATCGCGTCGTGGACCACGTCGAGCGGCGGACGATCGGCGGGGGCGAGGCGCACGGACTCCCTGATCCGCTCGCCGACCGCCTCGTCGATCAGCACGAACGCGTCGTCGTGGCTGGGGAAGTAGTTGAAGAAGGTCCGGGGTGAGACCCCGGCGGCCTCACTGATCGCCTCAACCGTGACGTTCTCCACGCCGTGCTCGGCGGCCAGGCGTACGGCTGCTTCCGCGAGGGCGTTGCGAGTCGCCCGCTTCTTGCGTTCCCGAAGCCCCGGTGGGGACGGCTTCTTGCGCTCGGGGGGCCCTGATGCGGAGGGCGTCGTGGTCGGCACATGTTGCATAGTAGGCAAAAATGCAGGCCCTGCAAAATTATTCGGTTGTCGGTTGTCGGCTGCCGAGCGCGCCCCGGTGCGCCCGGCCCGCAGGCAGATGAGATCCTCGCTCTCCTGAGGACGCCACCAGACGGACTGCCCGTGTAGCGGGTCGTCACCGGGCGGGATGACGCCGCGTTCTGCCGACGCGTGAGCGAAATGCTCGCGATCGGCTACGAACTGCACGAAGGGCCTGCTGTCACCTTCAACGGTGCGAACGTCATCGTCGCCCAGACGCTGGTCTGGCGAACGGCGCGCCAGGCCTGACCGCCTGGGCTGCTGCCTGCCGGCAGCGCTCAACCGTTGACCGCCTCCGCGATCCGCAGGGCGGCCTGAGCGGGTGTGAGCCGGGTGGTGTCGACGACCTCCGCCTCGCGGTGGAACCAGGTGCGGGCCGCCTCTGCATAGGGCTCAAGGTACTTCAGGCGGAAGGTGCAGGGGCCGAGATGAGCATCGCCCTCGATGCGCCCGCGGAGGGTGTCCTGATCGGCGTGGAGGACGAAGTGCCGGACCGCAATGGCATGGTGGGCGAGGCCCGCGCTGATCTCGCGCCAGTACGGCTCGACCAGGACGGTCATGGGCATCACCAGGGTGCCGCCGGCGTATGCGAGCACGTGGCGGGCGGTCTCGACCACGAGCGGCCGCCACGGCGGCCCGTCCTGGAAGTTGCCCCGTCCAGGGCAGCCCCGGATTGATGTTCATGAGCATCCCGCCGATCTGCTCGGCGTCGAACACCCGTGAGTCCGGAATCAGCTGCTGCACGAGTGCGCTGGTCGTCGTCTTGCCCGCCCCGTGGGTGCCGTTGAGCCAAACGATCATGGGGCCCGATAGTAAGGGCTGTACGGGTCGCGGCCATGGTCGGCCCGTACAGCGTCGAGGGGCCCGCCGGACCCCGCACCGGCGTCTCAGGCCGCGTAGACCCTGAGGCCGGAGATCTGGGCAGCCGGCCAGCCGGTGTTGGCCGTGACGGTCAGCCGTACGTACCGGACAGGTGAGGTCGCCGGCAGGGTGAGGGTGGCGGTGTTGCCGTTCGCCGGGTCGAATCGGTGGTCCGCCGCGGCGAGCAGTTGACCGGAGACACCGTTGTCGATGCCGCCCTGGACCGAGACCGTCTGGGTGCGGGCGCCCCAGGCGCTGGACGGGGGCAGGGTGAGCACGATCCGCCGGACGGTGGTCGCGGCGCCGAGGTCGACCTGGATCCACTGGGGGAAGGAGCTGTTCGCGGACTCCCAGTAGCTGTTCGGGTCATCGTCCACCGCGTTGCCGGAGCCGTAGCCCTGGGTGTGACCGCTCTCCGCGGTCGGCCGGCGCAGGGCCAGGTCCGTGGTGCTGCCGGCCGTTCCGGTCGTGGCGGTGACCTGGTTGGACGGGAGCGAGACGCCGCCGGCCGCGTCGAGCGCGACCACGTGGAAGACGTAGTCCGTGGCCGGGGCCAGGCCGGTGACGGTGAACGACCTGCCGGTGACGGCGCCCACCTGGGTGCCCGACTGGCCATCCACCCGCAGCACTCGGTAGCCGGTGACACCGACGTTGTCCGTCGCCGCATCCCAGGTCAGCGTCACCGAGTCGCTGGTGCGTTCGGTGACCCGCAGTCTCGCCGGGGCGGTGGGTGCGGTGGTGTCGGCTCCGCCCGGGGGCGTCGGCGGAGTGGGGCGGGCCGGGGTGAGGCCGATCTCGCCCTTCAGCATCCGGCCGCCGTCGCCGGTCAGTCTCAGGTAGTAGTCGGACGAGCAGGCGGTGCCGTCCTCGTCCAGTGCCAGGAACCCGGAGCCCGTCGGAACCCATGCCTGGGTCTCGGCGGTCTTGGCGATCTGGTTGCCCTCGTTGTACTCGTCGAACATCGAGATGTAGATGCCCTGCACCCCGGCCCGGCACATGTTGTAGAACTGCCGCCACATGAAGTCGCCGTGGGCGCGCTGGCGGCCTGACACGTCACCAGGCAGCACGCACGGCTGGTAGTCGATGCTGTGCGCCGCGCAGTCCGCCTCGTCGCCGACCGTGTAGGTGGAGTAGGCGTTGTCGGAGTCGCCCGCGTTGCCGATCGCGCCGACCATCCACGGGGAGATCATGTGGAAGGCGTGGTAGACGTCCGTGTACCCGGTGCGCGTTCCCGCGCCACCCGTACGCCATTCGCGTGGCACCCCACCGATGACGTAACAGCCCTGTTCCTTGAACCAGTTGATGACGTCCAGGCAGGCATTGGTGGAGAACGGGTGGTTGTCGTCGTTGAAGCCGAAGCCCCAGATGCACACCACCGGCAGCCCGTTCTGGGTGGCGTACTGGGATGAGGCCGTGTGGGCCCTCATCTTGTTGGTCCAGTCGGCCTTGATCTCCGACTGCATGCCGGTCCAGCCGGTGACATCGTACATCACGTAGAACTTCACGTCGTGCGACTCGGCGGCGGACCGCACCTTGACGGCCATCGCGTCGCGGGTCGGGCCCTCGCCGCCGGTCGGGTTGAAGCGCTGCAGCGCCGCCGTGTCGATGCCGTACTGCCGCATCCACAGGAAGTGCGTGTCGACGGTCTGCTGGTCGTAGGAGGAGAACAGCGCCGCGGGCTGCCCGTTGCCGAGGTTCTCGTAGGCCGTGGGGTAGCTGTGGGTGTACTCCCGCATGTCGGGCCAGCACTTGGTGCCGGTGTTCGACGGGGATGGCGGCCGGCCCCAGTCCTGGGTCCAGTGCCACCAGCCGTTGATCGGGGCGCCGTCGCCGGTACAGGCGAACCACCCCTGATAGCCGACGGTGACCTTCCCCACCACATCACCGGGCGGACTGCCGGCGGCCACCGCAGCTCCGGCCAGGGCGGTCTGCGTGCCCCCTGCCGCACCCACGGCCGTGACCGCGATCACCGCTTGCACGAATGTCCGGCGTGTGACGCCCATAAGGAAACTCCTCGACTAGGTCAACTACGGCTGGCACAGGGCTAGTTGGCCAGTCGGACGGTCAGGATTCCGCTGCGGGGATCGTAACGACACGGTTACGTGTCGGCAATAGTGCACGCGTATTGCGAAAATATCGACGGAGATGACGCAAAAAATGTTCCGACCTGAACGGTGGGCCAAACCCTGCGCGATCATGAACGGATGGACGCTCATTTCACCGGTCTCGCAGCAGTGGTCGGAGCCCCGTCCGTGGCCGTGGTGTGGACGTCACGCGCGCCTGCACGGGTGGCTGCCCGGGCCTTCGCGTGAGGGGCGGAGAAGATCGTCCTGGCGGATTCGCCGGACGAAGCGCCGGCGCTCAAGGCCCGGCACCCGGACTGGGGCGACGCTCAAGGACGGTCCGCCCGCGCCGGGGTTCGACATGGTCAACTCGCCGGGCCGGCTGAGGTCGGTGGACCTCGGTGGACGGACGGTCGTGCGGAAGGCCACCCTCCAGTCCGGTGGGCCATCTGGGATCGCGTCCCAGAAAGCTGACGGTGACGCTGTTCCCCTCGTCACCAGCGAGAGATGAGCTCTCTCGGAACGATGTCCTCCACAACTGCCCCGTCATCCGCGAGTACCGAGAGATCCTCGCTGCGGCATGGGCACATCCGCCATCCCACTCCGTCAGGGGCATGAAGAGGGCGTCTCAACTGGCCATGCCGCCACGGCCTGTCCGACGGGTCAGGCCCTGGTGCCTGTCCGACAGGGCTTTGGGCTTGTGCTTTCCGTTGCGGCAACTTCTACGGT
Source organism: Streptomyces sp. AW19M42 (assembly GCA_000470535.1). Lineage (GTDB taxonomy): Bacteria > Actinomycetota > Actinomycetes > Streptomycetales > Streptomycetaceae > Streptomyces. The sequence goes on along the minus strand of CBRG010000241.1, from coordinate 10,092 downwards.
CATGTGTGTGGCCGGAGAGACCGGCCCGGCGAGGGAGGTACCGGCAATGGCCTGGTCGATCGCGGAGGTGGCGCGGATGTCCAAGGTGACATCGCGGACGCTGCGGCATTACGACGAGATCGGCCTGCTGCCGCCGGCGTGGACCGGGAGCAACGGGCACCGCTATTACGAGGAGGCCGATCTGCTGCGGTTGCAGCAGATCCTGCTGATGCGGGAGCTGGACCTGGGGCTGCGCGAGGTCCAGGCGGTCCTGGACAGCCGGCTCGACCAGGTGGCCGTGCTCCGTGAGCACCATCAACGGCTGCTCGCGGAACAGGACCGGCTGGAGACGCTGGCCCGTACGGTCGGCCGCACCATCGCCGAACTGGAAGAAGCAAAGGACAAGGGCCATATGACGAAGATCAACAAGCCGGAGAACCTGTTCGACGGGTTCCAGCCCCCCTCCGAGGCCGAGGCCGAGGTACGGGAGCGGTGGCCGCAGGCGTGGGAGCAGTCCCGGCAGGCCGTCGAGGCGATGACCGCCAAGGACACGGAGCGCTGGCAGCGTGAGGTGACGGCGCAGATGATCCGTATGGCGGAGTTCATGGTGGCTGGCACACCGGTGTCCGACCCGGTGGTACAGGCCGAGGTGGACGCCAACTACCAGGGTATCTGCCGGTTCTGGACCCCGACCGCGGCCGCGTACAGAGGAGTGGGCCAGACCTATGTCGACGACCCGCAGATGCGGGCCAACTTCGACAGGATCGCCGACGGTCTCGCCGTCTACCAGCGCGATGCGATGACCGTGTACGCCGATGCCCGGCTGAGCTGACCGCACGCGCCCGGGGGCTGTTCGGTGGGTCGTGAGCGCAGCCGGAACGGTGTGATCGCGGTGAACGTCGACCCCATCACGATCGGCAGCCGGACCCCGGCCCGCATCACACCGAGCGACCGCAACAGCGTGGCGAGCCCGCTCACCAGCAGATTGGCGCTGATGAGCAGCCGTATCCGGTCCTCGGGCAGATCCAGTGCGGTGCCGACGAGCAACGGCATCGTCGACATGCCCGCGTACGCGACAAGCAGATGCTGCAGGCTCAGCGGTACCAGGCGGCGCAGCGGCGGCCGGACATCGACGGGGTGCGGGCCCGGTGGCGCGGGCGCGACGGGATGCGTGGACACAGCCATCGTTCCTCCCTGAAAGCTCGGCGGAAGATGGCTGGTTAGCGCAGGGGATACCTCCGCGCACACCGGCCGTTCGCAGCCATGACCGGTGTGGAGGAGACCGTAGGGACGGAGTGTTTCCTCTGCGTTGCCGTCAGGCGTCCCACATGTACGGGCCGTACGAACGGCCCGTACGAACGGCCACAGATTGTTCCGGGATTTACGCGGTGAGGCTCATGTAGGTGCGGGCCCACATCTCGAAGGTGGTGAGGGGGATGCCGAGGTCTCGCGCGTACTGGGGGCGGCCGGGCTGGCCGGCCACGTTGAGGTACTCGTGACTGGCGCCCGGCCCCGGCATTCCGGCAGCCTTGGCCTGCGCCTCGGTCATGTCGGGTGCGGACAGGTGCGTGCCCAGGGTCTGGGAGAGGACCCCGGCGATCTGCGCCATCGACAGGTGGTCGCTCGCAAGCTCCAGTTCGACCTTGTTGAAGGTGTGCGGGTCCGCGACGGCTGCGGCGGCTGCGGCTCCGATGTCGTCGACCGCGACCAGGGACAAGCGGGTCTCGGGGTTCAGGACGCTGACCAGGCCCCCTTCGACGCCGCGGGGGAAGAGGAAGGCGCTTGAGGGGAGGAAGTTCTCCATGAAGAAGCCCGGCTTGAGAAGTGTCCAGTACGGAAAGCCTGCCGCCCGGACCAGCTCCTGGATCGCGGCCTTGGCTCCCAGAGTGCCTTCCATCGATGCCCAGCGGCCCTCGGCCCATCCAGGGGTCTCGATGTGCTGTCCGGCCCCGGTCACGGAAGTGTGGACGAAGTGCGGCACGCCGGTCTCCCGGGCGGCCTCGATGAGGTTGCGCGCCTGAGCCACTTCGCCGTCGAAGTCGAAGCCGTTCCCGGTCAGGGCGGGCATCTGTACGGAGAACACCGCACGGGCTCCCGCGGCGGCGCGGGCCAGGGACGCGCGGTCGTCGAGGTCGCCGGTCACCAGTTCGGCGCCCAGCTCCTCGACTGCTCGGGCCCGTGCTGCTGCGGCATCGCGCACCAGGGCACGAACGGGAGTTCCTGCGGCGAGCAGGGCACGTGCGGTAGCGCCCCCCTGCTTGCCGGTGGCACCGGAGACGAGCACGGGTGCTGCGGACGGGATCGGCATGGTCACTCCCGGAACAGTTAAACGGCGGGGGTCGCCGTTTCGTGTTGGCTACAATATGGCAGACCCCGCCGTTTAGTGGCCACGAGTCTGGAGACCGCCGTCATGTCCGCACAACGCGCCGACGCCCGGCGCAACTACCTGCGCATCCTCGCGGTGGCGGAGGAAGAGGTCGCCGCACACGGCGCTGACGCGTCCTTCGAGCAGATCGCGCGCACCGCGGGAGTCGGCTCGGCCACGGTGCGCCGGCACTTCCCCACACGCCTGGCGCTGCTGGAGGCGGTCTCCCATGAACGGGTCGAGGCCCTGCACACGCACGCCCGCGATCTGGCGGGCAGCCCTGGCGGCGACCGGTATGCCGTTCTGATGGAATGGCTCGAAGAGGTCGTCGCCTACTGTGTGCGAGCCCGCGGGCTGGCGGTCGCACTCTCCTACGACGGTTCCGTGCACGACAACAGCTGCTCGATGACCCTCCAGGAAGCAGCTGGACCGCTACTGAGCGGTGCCGTGCGAGACGGCGCCATGGACCCGGATGTCACAGCAGCCGACCTGATCGCACTGGCCGTCGGCCTCACGATGGCCACAGAACATCACCCCGACCCCACCGCTTCGGCAACGCGGCTGCTCCGGCTCACGACCAAGGGGCTGAGTCTGCAGAACCCGCCGTCCGGCGAGACAGCCGACGCGTCCAGAGAACCCGCGTAATCCGGAGGCCCGCGGCAGTTGAAGCTTCCCCTCCTCCTACCGGTCCGACTTCTACCGGTCCGAGGGCCGTTCGCAGGGGGCATCGCCCAAGTCACCGTACCGGCCGCCGGAGGCGTTCCGTAGGATCCGACCGTGACGACGGGAACAGGGACAACGGAGACAGGTGTGCCGGGGGCAGGGGCGCAGTGGTCCGGGTGGGGGCCGCCGACCGAGACCGAGCGGTTGCTCCATGAGACGGCGGCGGCCGGCGACCGGGACGCGATGCTGGACGCCCTGGCCCGGAGCAGGCTCTACGTGCTCGTCGCCCGACTGCACGCGGACACTCCCGGCTACGCACCCCTCCTCACCGCACACCCGGATCCCGTGATGCCGGGCCGGAGGTGTGTCACCGTGCATACCTCCGGCACATTGCCGCCCTGGCACCCGGAATGGGTGTTCGAGGCGATCGACCTCGACGAGCTCACGCGCCGCTGGCCGGACGGAGTGCGGTGGCTGGTGGTCAATCCGGGCACGCCCTATGCCGTCACTCTCGCGGCCGGCCCGGGACGTCGCCGGGCGTGGCAGAAGGCCCATGAACGGTCCGCGGGGCCCCAGACCGGCCTGCTGGTGACACACCGGGCCGGCCCGCTGCACGGACCGCTCGCGCACGGACTGGCCCTCGGCGCCCATCTCGCCGTGCACAACGGCCTCGTCTGGAATGACCTGGGCGCCACCTACGAGGGGTACTCGACGGATCGCGCCCGGCTTCGCAATCCCTGGGGAGTGCTGGACCGTGCGGCCTACCGGGAGACTCTCGAAGCACTGCTGACCACCCGGCTCGTCGGCCGCACCTACGAGTCGGTGCTCCAGATCCGTCGCACCCTAGCCGGGCGCCTGGGCCGGACCCCCGCGGTTCCGGAGTGGTCCGCCGCGCTCGCCGATGCGCTGACTCGCCGCCAGTCCACACCGTCCGAGTCGGCTGAGTCCCACGAGGCACTTCGGCTGGCCGTCACCTACGAGGGCCGGCTCCGCGCGGACGGCGCCCTCGGTGCTGACGAACGGGTCGACACGCTGGCCGCCTTCGACTACGGACGGGCCGTCAACGTCGTTCGGCTCGCACTGGGCGCCCGCCTCTGCGATCCGCGCGAAGCCGAACAGGCTGTGCTGCGGATCGGCGCCCTGGCCGGGCAGGCATACGGCTCCTGGGCGCAGTTCTCGCTCGGCTACTCGCTGGCCCGCGCGATGCACTTCGACGAGGACGATCAGTCCGGGGTGACGTACGAGCAGTCACTCGCACAGCACAGCGTCCTGACGCAGGACCCCAACAGCCCCTACCGGAACATCGCATGGTCATGAATCCTCTGCCCTCCTACCCCGGCCACCCTGCCCACGGCGTCCCCTGGGTGTCGCCGTCGATAACGGAACATCTGCTGTACGAGGCGGGAGCACGCGGTGACGCGGAGGCCCAACTGCGTGTGCTGGCCGGCGAGGAGCTGTACATCGTCGCGCCGAAGTCCGAGGTGGACGCCGCTCCCGACAGGATCACCTGGCGCTCGTACCGGGACGAGGCCGGTCGGAACTGCCGGCCGGTACTCACCCGTGGGATGCTGCCGCCCTGGCACCCGGAGTGGGTGTTCCACGGTGTCTCCCTGAAGTGGGTGGCGGAGCTTGACTGGCGCGACCCGTATCAACTGCTCTCCGTCAACACGGGCAGTCCCGCTCAGATACTCTTCCCGGCCACACCCCCGCACCGTGCGATGTGGCTGCGCTACCACGCGGAGAACGACCGCCCGAGAGGTGACCGGCTGATCGCGTTGCGCCACGGGGCGCTGCACGGCCCACTGGCGTACGGGCTGGCGTGCGGGGCGCATCTGGCGGTCGGCAACGCCGTGCCCTGGAACGAGGTGGGCACCGCCTACCACGAGTACTCGTGCGAGCTGGAGCTGCTCCGCGACTCATGGGGCATCACCGAACCGGTGGCCTGGCGGGAGCAGTTGGACGTTCTCCTGGACGCGAGCAACAGTCCGGCCGAGCCGGATTTCGTGCTCCGGGTCCGTGAACAGCTCAGGGCCGGGCTGGGCGAGCAGCCTTCCGCGGACCTGTGGCGTGAAACGGCCGCCGGGCACGCCCAGGACGTCGGGGCGGGCCATGACACGGTCCGGGACATCGAGGAACTCGTACGGCGCATCGTCAGGTACGAGGCCCGGTTCCGCGCCGACGGGCTGCTGCCGCCGGACGGCCGGGTCACCACGACCGTCGCCTACGACTACGGGCGGGCAGTGAATCTGGCCAGGTGGGGGCTGTCCGCCCGATTCTGCGTTCCGCACGAGGCGGAGCAGGCCGTCGTGCACGCCGGTGCGCTGAGCAGATCGGCTTACCGCTCCTGGGAGGATTTCTCGGCGGGGTATGCGCTGGGCCGGGTGCTGCGGTTCGACGGCGAGGACTACGGCGACTACTACCGGAGCAATGTCACGGCGCACCGTCTGCTGACGGAGAGCGAAGGCAGTCCGTGGCGGAACATCCCCTGGCGCTGAGCCTGCCCACGCCTTCTTGTGACAGGCGTCGAGCCCGGCCCGGCAGCCGGCGACCACGGGCGCGGGCGGCGCGGCGGGCGGAAACCGGCCCATAGCATCGGACACCGCAGGTTCCCGGACACTGGATCATGTCTTCTGCGACTCCGACGAATTCCGACCTCGCCACCCGTCGTGAGTGGGTATGCCTACGCGGACGGTACCCCGCGCCGAGGGCAGGCAACCCGGGCGGACCGGCTGCGGCACGACGAGGGGTTCCCGGACGGCAGGCGCCCGAGTGGACGGTGTCCTCGATGCTGAGACCGGCGCCGCCGCCCGCGCGGAACCAGACGTCAGGCCTGCGGGTCTCCGAGCGCGTACAGCCGGGGAAGGTTGACGACGATCGCCTCCTGCGTGCTGCGGGCGATGACGACGACGGCCTCCTCGGTCGGGTCGGGGTTCTCCTCCCGGTGCGGTACGAAGGGCGGGACGAAGATGTAGTCGCCGGGTGAGGTGCGCAGCCGTACCTCCTCCGGTTCGCCGCCCGAGTCGTCCAGGAAGACGAACTCCGGGTGTCCGCTGACCACATGGATGGCGGTCTCGGACTCGCCGTGGTGGTGGTCGGAGGAGGAGGTCGCGGGGGCCACGTGGGTCTGGCCCATCCACAGCCTCTCCGCTCCGACGGTCTTTCCGCTGACGGCGGCGAACCTGCGCATGCCTCCGGTCTGGGCGGTGTCGCCGTCCAGGGCGTCCGCACGGATGTGGTGCACCCGGCTGCGCAGGGGCGCGACCGACCGGCCGGGGGAGTCGTGGAGGTGAGGGTGGAAGCCTTCACCGGGGGTCGTCAGCGGCTCACTCATGGCAGGGACGCTAGAGCGGCACGGAAAAGGATGTCAAGAGGTGTCCATTGCCCTTCACCTGCGGCAATGTTGCCGCAATGAAGGAGAGGAACTCCGCGAAACCCTTGTCGCGGAAGGGGTGTCGGGCATGATGTGGGCATGCATATCTCCGCGAAGGCGGACTACGCCACGCGGGCCCTCCTGGAGCTCGCCCGTGAGCCTGGCCGTCCACTCACCTGTGAGGCCATCGCTTCCTCACAGGACATCCCGTTCCGGTTCCTGAAGTCCGTCGTGGGCGAATTGCGCAGAGCCGGCCTGGTGCGCAGCCAGCGTGGCTGCGAGGGCGGCTACTGGCTCGGCAGACCGGCCGGCGAGATCGCCCTTCTGGACATCGTGCGTGCCGTCGACGGCGAAGTGATCACCTTGCGCGGCGAGTCCCTGGCCGCGCTCGACTACCCCGGCCCAGCGGTGGGCCTGCCCGGTGTGTGGCGGCAGGTCGAGGCGGGGGCGGCGGCGGTCCTGGGCGGACTCACCCTGGCCTCCCTGCTGCCCGCGGGTGCGCTGGAGCGGCAGTCCGGGGTCGGCGTCTCGTGACGGGCACGCCGCAACCGCCGCCCGTGGTGGAGGTGGTGGAGTACACCGATCCGATGTGTCCCTGGGCCTGGGGCTCTGAGCCCGTGTTCCGCCGCCTGCGGTCGGCCCTGGCCGGCCGGGCCCGCTGGCGGCGGTCGTACGCCATCCTCTTCGACGCCGACGACGATCCGCCGCCCGACCCGGCGGCCGAGACGGCCTGGTACGCGAGCTACGTGGAGGAGATCAGCTCGCACACCCTGGCGCCCCGCGCGGTCCGGCTGAGCCGGGTCGCGGCAAGCTCCTGGCCCTCCTCGCTCGTCGCCAAGGCCGCTGAGCTCCAAGGGTCCGGCGTGGCCGAGCGGGTGCTGCGGCGGCTGCGGGAGAGCGTGTTCGTGCTCGGGGAGCCGGCGGACACCAGCGTGCTCGCGCTGTCCGCGGCGCGAGGTGTGCCCGGCCTGGATCCGGGCCGGCTGAGGTCCGACGCGGCCTCGGGCGAAGTGCTCGAACGGGTACGGGCCGACCGGGCGGAGGCGCGCCGCCCGGTACCCGAAGTGCTGTCCGTGCGCGACGGATCGCCGCACCCCGGTGCGGCCAAGCCGACCCCAGACGACGGGTTCCGGTACGCGCTCCCGACCCTGCTGTTCCGCTCTCCGGCCGGGTACCGGGTGGTGCCCGGCTGGCGGCCCTTCGCGACATATGCGGCGGCCGTCGAGGAGCTCTGCCCCGGGCTGCTGGAGCCCCCAGTGCCCCTCTCGCCGGACGCCGCCCTGGAGCGTCATCGGAGCCTGACCGGACCGGAGGCCGAACTGCTCACGGCGGGGGGCCGGCCGCCTTCGGGCGCGGTCCGGGTGGATACCGGGAACGGGCCGCTGTGGCTGCACCCCGGGGAGGCCGCGGTGCACCCGGCTACCAGTCCCCGCCCCTCGGAAGGGCTCTGATCTGCGGTCAGAGACCGTTCCACCGAATGAGACACCAATTGGTGTCCATTGACAGACGCCGACGGCTGCCAGCAGGATATGCACCATGTTCACGACGCACCCCGGTGTGGTGTGCCGATACGTGGATCTTCGGCGCACCTCCAGCGCACTCTGTCGCTGATCGGCCACCGCTCCGATCCACAGGCCCCGACTGACGCCCGCCGGCAGCACTGACTGCCCGTTGTCGCGCCGAGCCGCGCCTGTCCTCGCACTTCCTGCCTTTGTGCTCCGCCGCGCACCGTCGCGCACCGGATCCCGCACTCCGGCCCACCCCTGAGTCCCGGCGCTCCTCATGGAGTGCCGTCTCACGCACGGCCGGATCTCCCACCCTCCTCCCTGCCCACCCCTGGCCGAGGGCCGGCCTGCCCGCGTGCCCGAAGGCCTTGCCCTGTCGCCGCTGTCCGCACGCCCGTGTGCCGGCCGGTGGTCCGGCGCGGGTGTTGAGCCGCCTGCCTTCCCCGACCTCCCGCCCCGATCCGGGCCGGAACAGGGCGGGACTGTCACAGAGAGAATGAGATGTCCCCTCGACTCACGACGCTCCGCCCCGGACACCACGTCCGGTCGGCCCGACGAGCCGGCGGCCTTCGGTCCGCGGCCCTGGGAACCGCCTTCGTCGCTCTTCTCACCCCTGCCCTGAGCGCCTGCGGCGGCGACGTCTCCGCCTCGGCCGGCAGCGCCACGCTGAAGTGGGCCTCCTCCTACTTCCCCGCCCACTGGGATCCGGTGGTCTCCGGCAGCGGGGCCCAGTTCCGTGAACTCGCGCTGGTGTACGCATCGTTGACACGGACCGACGAGTCCGGAAAGGCCGTGCCCGACCTCGCCGAGAGCTGGGAGTACAACGCGGCCGGGGACCGGATCACCTTTCACGTACGCGCTGGTCTGAAGTTCAGCGACGGTGAGCCGGTCGACGCCACCGCGGTCAAGGCCGCCGTCGAACGGGCCAAGAAGCAGAAGAACTCCGCTCTCTTCGGCGACCTGACGTCGATCAAATCTGTGGACGCCAACGGACTGGACGCGGTGTTCCACCTCACCCAGGTCGACTACCAGATACCGCAACTGCTCGGCGAGCGCGTCCTGCAGATCGCCAGCCCCAAGGCGGCCAAGGACCCGGCCCAGCTGGACCGGAACCCGGTCGGGGCAGGGCCGTTCATCGTCAAGCAACTGGTCCCTGGTACCAAGGCCGTTCTGACCAGGAACCCCGGCTACTGGGACGCGAAGAACATCCACATCGACGACGTCGAGCTGAACTCCGCCCCCGACGCCTCGACGGTCGTCTCCGGACTGCAGACCGGTGTCTACAACTTCGCGGACCTCGATCCGAGCCAGGCGGACGCCGCGAAGAAGGCCGGGCTGGACGTCTTCTCCCAGCCGGGCTTCAACGCCTCCAACATCAGCCTCAACGTCAACAAGGCGCCGTTCGACGACGACCGGGTCGTCGACGCCGTCCGCTACGCGGTCAACCGCAAGGAGTTCGTCGACAAACTGACCTTCGGCTACGGCGACGTGACCAACCAGCCCTTCCCGAAGGGATACGTCGCCTACGACCCGAAGTCGGAGAACGACTACCTCTTCGACCCGGACAGGGCCAGGCGACTACTGGCCGACGCCGGACACAAGGCCGGTGACATCAAGCTCAGCCTGGTCGTCCCGGCCGAGGACCCGCAGGCCGAGATCGTGCAGTCGCAGCTGGCCGCGGTGGGCATCAAGGTGACCATCAAGATCGACAAGAACTGGGCCACCCCGTTCTTCGCCAAGAACCTCACGTTCTCGCTGTACTCGACCACGGGCCGCGACTCCGCCGTGCAGACCCTCACGGCGCACTTCGGCCCCAACGGCCCGCTCAACCTCAGCACGCCGTACGAGCCGGACGGTTTCGAGGAGGCCGTGGCCAAGGTCCGCCGGACACCGCTGGACTCACCGAAGTACACCGAAACCCTTCAGCGGGCGACCCGGGCCGGCCTCGCGAGCAAGGCGCTGGTCTTCACGTACTCCGCGCCGAACCTCATCGCCAAGAGCAAGCACATCTCCGGACTGCCGAAGAACCCGGCCCACATCGACTGGACCGGCGTGACTGTCAACGGCGCCAACTGATCCGGCGCACAAGGCAACTGACATGTATTCGATGAAGAGAGGGGCAAGCCCCATGACGACGAGCGCTCCACCGGTGGCTCCCGCCCGCCGTCGCGGGCTCGCCGCGGCCGGTGCCCGGCACGCGGCGGGCCGGG
>CBRG010000240.1 GCA_000470535.1 Streptomyces sp. AW19M42 | reverse complement strand
GGCGGCTGGGGGCCGGGGGCGGCGGAGGCCCCGGGCGCGGGGCGGTGGCCCGGCGTCGGCGGGGCGGCGGCTGGAGATGGCGAAGCGTCCACCCGGTGATTGTCGCCGCTGACACGGAAAGGCGCAGCCCGGTCCGGGCTGCGCCTTTGTCGTGTCCGCGAAGTCTCGTCCGACCGGCCCGCCGGGCGGACGAGACTTCGCGGACACTCCCTCGCGTGCGTACGTCCCGCGGAGGGGGTCAGGAGGTCTGCGCCTGCCCGGCGCGGGCCCTGGCGTGGGCCAGCTCCGCCGACTCCTTCGGCATGCCGAGACCGGCGGCCTTCATCGCGAGCCCGACGATCCCGCCGACGACGGTGACGGCGATACCGGCCCAGAAGCCGAGCGGGTTGGCCGCGACCATGAAGACGCCTGCGATGCAGAAGCCGATGAACGAGATGATGACACCGGTCCAGGCGGCCGGGGTGTGTCCGTGGCTGCTGCCCGCCATGAGTTGCTCCTCGTTGGTGTTGCGCTGTTGGTATCGCTCGGTGTCGCTGTGCGCAGAGCCGGTGCCGCTGTGGGTGCCGCTGTGCTGTGAGCTCGGGCCCATTGTCCCGTACGTGCGAAGTGGACGTGAGCTGGGGGTCATGCCTCGCGCGTCGGGTCCTCGCCGCGGTCCAGGGCCTTCCACAGGTCCTCGGGCCGGTCGGGATCCATCGCCTTGCGGGGGGTCTTGCGGGGGCGCGGGGTGCCGTCGCGCTCGTACCGCCCGGACATGGTGGGCCACCGCCTGCCGTAGCGCAGGGCGAGCAGCCCGGCGAGCAGGATCAGCAGCCCGCCGGCCGCGGTCACATAGGGCCAGGCGGTGTGGCTGAGGGCGCCGATGGTGGCGGCGCTGTCGCCGGTGCTCTGGGCGGCCCGTTCGTCGAGCGCGGCGCTGTCGGAGGCGCCGAGGAAGGCGCTCAGCGCGGCGCCGAACCCGCTGAGGGCCAGCAGTCCCGCGACGAGCAGCCGGCCGCCGCTGCGGACGGCGAAGACGGCGACGAGGGCGGCCAGGCCGACGATGGCGAGGGCGGCCGGGACACCGGTGACGTCCTGTCCGTCGGCGCTCAGTGGCAGGGCACCGCCGCCGACAGAGGCCCGGCCCTGGGCCCAGGTCTGCCCGGACGCGAGGAGGACGACGGTGGCGCCGGCGGCCCCGAGGAGCAGGCCGGCGGCCAGGCTTCGGCGGCTTCCCGCGCTGTCGGGCGCGGGGGCGGCTTCGGCACGGGGCTGGGGTACGGGGACAGCGCTCACGTACCCCACTATCCCCTACCGTCCCGGCGTGACGGGTACACGGGGGGTGTGAGATGGAGCCCCCCGGCGCGCGCTCCGGTTGCGCCGTCAGGCCCTCACGCGCCGCGGAGGCGGTTGGCCGTGTGGACGGCGCGCAGCACCGCCGCGGCCTTGTTGCGGCACTCGGTGTCCTCCGCGACCGGGTCGGAGTCCGCGACGACCCCCGCTCCGGCCTGGATGTACGCCGTTCCGTCGCGCAGCAGGGCGGTGCGGATGGCGATGGCCGTGTCGGAGTCCCCGGCGAAGTCGAGGTAGCCGACGCAGCCGCCGTACAGCCCGCGGCGGGTGGGTTCGAGCTCCTCGATGATCTGCATGGCGCGCGGCTTCGGGGCGCCGGAGAGGGTGCCCGCCGGGAAGCATGAGGTGAGGACGTCGAAGGCGGTGTGGCCCTCGGCGACGCGGCCGGTGACGGTGGACACGATGTGCATCACGTGCGAGTACCGCTCGACCGACATGAAGTCGACGACCTCGACGCTGCCGGGCTCACAGACCCGCCCCAGGTCGTTGCGGCCGAGGTCGACGAGCATCAGGTGCTCGGCGCGCTCCTTCGGGTCGGCCAGCAGCTCCTCCGCCAGGGCCTGGTCCTCCTGCGGGGTGGCGCCGCGGTGCCGGGTCCCGGCGATCGGGTGGACCATCGCGCGGCCGTCCTCGACCTTGACGAGCGCCTCGGGGCTGGAGCCCGCGACGTCGAAGCCGTCGAACCGGAAGAGGTACATGTACGGGGAGGGGTTGGTGGCGCGCAGCACCCGGTAGACGTCCAACGCGCTCGCCGTGCAAGGCGTTTCGAAGCGCTGGGAGGGAACGACCTGGAAGGCCTCGCCGGCCCTGATCCGCTCCTTCACGTCCTCGACGGCGTCCTGGTAGGCCTTGCCGCCCCACAGCGCGGTGTACGGCGGGAGCACGGAGGGCGGCAGGGCTGCGGGGGCGTTGTCGACGGGGCGGCGCAGGTCCCGCTCCATGGCGTCCAGCCGGGCCACCGCGTCGGTGTACGCCTCGTCGACTCCGGTGGCCAGGTCGTTGTGGTTGATCGCGTTGGCGATGAGCAGGACGCTGCCGTCCCAGTGGTCGAGGACGGCGAGGTCGGAGGTGAGCAGCATGGTCAGCTCGGGGAGCTTCAGGTCGTCGCCCCCGCTCTCGCCGATCTTCTCCAGGCGGCGCACGATGTCGTAGCCGAGGTAGCCGACCATGCCGCCGGTGAAGGGCGGCAGTCCGGGCTCCTGGTCGTGCGGGGTGTGCAGGGTCTCGATGGTGGCGCGCAGGGCCTGGAGCGGGTCGCCGTCGACGGGGACGCCGACCGGCGGGGTGCCCAGCCAGTGGGCCTCGCCGTCGCGGGCGGTGAGCGTGGCGGCGCTGCGTACCCCGATGAACGAGTAGCGCGACCAGGTGCGGCCGTTCTCCGCGGATTCCAGGAGGAAGGTGCCGGTGCGCTCGCCCGCGAGCTTGCGGTAGAGGCCGACCGGTGTGTCACCGTCCGCGAGGAGCCGGCGGGTGACGGGGATGACGCGCCGGTCGATGGCCAGCTTCCGGAAGGTGTCGAGGTCCATGGCGGCTGACCCTACTGTCCGAGCGGGAGGACGTCGGCGTCGAAACAGGTGCGGTCGCCGGTGTGGCAGGCGGCACCCGTCTGGTCGACCCGGACGAGGACGGTGTCGGCGTCGCAGTCCAGCGCGACGGACTTGACCTGCTGGGTGTGGCCGGAGGTGTCGCCCTTGACCCAGTACTCCTGGCGGCTGCGCGACCAGTAGGTGCAGCGGCCGGTGGTCAGGGTGCGGTGCAGCGCCTCGTCATCCATCCAGCCGAGCATCAGCACCTCGCCGGTGTCGTACTGCTGGGCGATGGCCGGGACGAGTCCGTCTGCGCCGCGCTTGAGGCGGGCGGCGATGGCGGGGTCGAGGCCGCTGGCGGGCGAGGGGGTGCCGGGCGTGGGCGAGCTGGTCATGCCCCTATTGTGCCGTGACCGCGAGGGCCGTTCGGGCGGGCGTCCACTGGGCGGACGCTGGACACCGGTCGTACGCTGGCGGACATGTCGACCCATGCGAAGCGCGAACGACTTCTGCTTGCCGACCTGTTGGAGGGGGCGGGCCCGGAGGCCCCGACCCTCTGCCACGGCTGGACCGCCCGGGATCTGGCGGCCCATGTGGTGGTGCGGGAGCGCAGGCCCGACGCGGCGGCCGGGCTGGTGATCGGACCGCTGAAGAGCCGGAGCGAGCGGATCAGAGACGAGTTCGCCTCAAAGCCGTATGAGGAGCTGATCCAGCTCATCCGAACGGGTCCGCCGCGGATGTCCCCGTTCGGCGTGAAGCAGCTGGACGAGGCCGCCAACACCGTGGAGTTCTACGTCCATACGGAGGACGTGCGCCGGGCCCAGCCAGATTGGTCGGCGCGGGAGCTGGACCCGGTCTTCGCCGATGTCCTGTGGTCGCGCACCGAGAAGGCGGCGCGGATGCTGGGGCGCAAGGCGCCGGTGGGGCTGGTGCTGCGCCGCCCCAACGGTCAGACCGCGGTCGCGCACAAGGGCACCCCGGTGGTGACGGTGACCGGTGAGCCGGGCGAGCTGCTGCTGTTCGCGTTCGGGCGGCAGGACGCGGCGCGGGTGGAGCTGGAGGGTGACCAGGACGCGATCGCCCGGGTGACGACGGCGAAGCTGGGGATGTAGCGCGACGGTCAGCCGGGGAGTTCCGCGCGGCGCAGCGCGCGGGGCAGCAGGCCCATCACCGCCCCCGCCGCGCACAGCGAGGCGCTGGCGACGAAGACCGGTCCGGTGCCCCAGAGGGCGACGGCCGCGCCGGTGACCGGGTAGCTGAGCGGCGAGAGCGCGTGCGTGAAGAGCGTCGAGACCGAGGTGACGCGGCCCAGGTAGGCGGGGTCGGCGGCGGTCTGGATGAGGGCTCCGCACAGCGCGCCGCCCAGCCCTGCGAAGAGCCCGACGAGGAGCGCGACACCGGCCGCGAGCGGTACCGAGGGCGCGTAGGCCAGGGCGGCGATGGCGGCCGCGCCGATCAGTACGGTGAGGCACATGGTGAGCCCCGCCCTGCGGACCCGGCCGCGCACGGCGAGCACCAGGGCGGACGCGCCCGCGCCGATACCGAAGGCGGCGACGATCCAGCCCATCCCGGAGGCACCCCAGCCGCGCTCCTCGCTGAGCAGGATCAGGCCCAGGTTGAGCGGTCCCACGAAGCCCAGTTCGCTGACGGCGACGACGAGCATCAGCGGGCCGAGCAGCGGGTGGCGGCGGATGTGGCGCACCCCGTCGACGAGTTCGCGCCAGGCGGTGCCGGCGGGTACGGCTTCGGCCGCGTCGGCCACCGGCAGCGGGCGCATCCGTACGGCGAGCAGCAGCGGCAGCGAGACGGCGAAGAGCAGACCGGCCGCGGCGAAGGCGAGGAACGGGCCGCCCAGGGCGACGGCGAAGCCGCCGAGCGGGGCGCCCACCACGGTCGCGGTCCGGGTGGCGAGGCCGCGCATGCCCTGAACCCGGGCGAGCTGTCCGGGCGCGGTGATCCTCGGCGGCAGGGCCCCGACCGCGGGCAGGAAGAGGGCGTCGGCCGCGCCGAAGACCAGGGCGACGGCGATCAGCATCCACACCGTGGGCGAGGTCAGGAGCAGCGTCCCGGCCAGGCCGAGGATGACGAGACAGCGGGCGGTGTCGCTGACGAGCACGACGCGGCGCGGCCCGAACCGGTCGGCGAGCACTCCCCCGCCGAGCAGCAGCAGGGCCCTGGGTATGGCGCCGACGGCCAGGACGAGGCCGGTCTGGGAGGCGGTTCCGGTGCGGGCGGCGGCCCAGGCGAGGGCCATGTAGTAGACGTTGTCACCGATCGTGGACGCGGTGTAGGCGCCGAGCCAGCGCAGCACGTTCCCGTCGCGGTGAGCGGGGCGTTCCGGAGCCTTTTGGGGCGTGAGCGTGACGGTCACGGGGGCGTCCTCTCGGGTGGCCGGGTCAGGTCCGGAACGGGAATCCGTACAGGTGCAGCGCGACGTTCTCGCGGTTCTCCGTGTCGCCGGCCTCGTCGCGGGCGCGGCCCCGTTCCTCGTACCGGTTGATCACCTGGTGCAGCTCGCGTTCGAGCGAGGCGAGCTCCTCCGGGGTCAGCCGGGTCAGGTACTCGGAGGAGAAGGAGCTCTTGCGCCACGGGGGTGTCCAGCTCCGGTACGCGTCCAGGAAGCGGCGGTACAGCTCGATGTGCTGGTCGAACGAGAGCCGGCTGACGGCGGTGTGGGTGGCGGCCTTCTCGGGCGCGTCGCTGAAGTCCTCGTCGTGGAAGCGCAGCCCCTTCGAGGCGGGCTGCCACCAGCGTTCGCGGCCGTCCCTGCCCGGCCCGTGGGCCGCTTCGATCAGGCCGTGGTCGGCGAGCTTGCGCAGGTGGTAGCTGACCAGTGAGACCTGCTCGTCGACCTGCTCCGCGAGCTGGGAGGCGGTGGCCTGCCGGGCGATGTAGAGCGCCCGGTAGAGCTTCATCCGCAGCGGGTGTCCGAACGCCTTGAGCGTCCCGAGGTCGGACACCCTGCGTGATTCCTTGCTTGCCATGCCTCCACGGTAGATAGGAAAGAAAAGTTGCGCAATATGTGTTGCGCAATAAATGTTGCGGAACTTGGGCCCGTCGCGGCAGCGCACATGACGACGTCACCGACCTTCACGGCCGGTGACGTCGTCTGGAGGGGGTTCAGCGGACCGGGTGGCCGGCCTCCCGGAGGGCGCCCTTGACCTGGGAGATCCGCAGATCACCGAAGTGGAAGACGGACGCGGCGAGGACCGCGTCCGCTCCCGCGCCGACGGCCGGCGCGAAGTCCGCGAGCCGGCCCGCGCCGCCGGAGGCGATGACGGGGACGCTCACGTGCTCGCGTACGGCCGCGATCATCTCGGTGTCGTAGCCGTCCTTGGTGCCGTCGGCGTCCATCGAGTTGAGCAGGATCTCGCCCGCGCCCAGTTCGGCGGCCCGGTGCGCCCACTCGACGGCGTCGATGCCGGTGCCCTTGCGGCCGCCGTGCGTGGTGACCTCGAAGGTGCCGGCGGGGGTGCGCCGGGCGTCCACGGAGAGCACCAGGACCTGTCGGCCGAAGCGCTCCGCGATCTCCCGGATCAGCTCCGGCCGGGCGATGGCCGCGGTGTTGACGCCGACCTTGTCCGCGCCGGCCCGCAGCAGCTTGTCGACGTCCTGTGTGGTGCGGACGCCGCCGCCGACGGTGAGCGGGATGAAGACCTGCTCCGCGGTGCGGCGCACCACGTCGTAGGTCGTCTCGCGGTCGCCGCTGGAGGCGGTGATGTCCAGGAAGGTCAGCTCGTCGGCGCCCTCGGCGTCGTACAGCTTCGCCATCTCCACGGGGTCACCGGCGTCGCGCAGGTTCTGGAAGTTGACGCCCTTGACGACGCGGCCCTTGTCCACGTCGAGGCAGGGGATCACGCGTACCGCGAGCGTCATCGCGCACCTGCCCGGTAGGCCTCGACCTCGACCTCGACCTCGACGACCAGGCTCGGGTCGATGAAGCCGGACACGATGATCATGGAGGCGGCGGGCCGCACGTCGTCGAACAGCTCCTTGTGCGCCCGGCCGATCTCCTCCACGTCCCGGGCGTGGGTGATGTACATGCGGGTACGGACGACGTCCTCGCGGCCCAGGCCCAGCTCCTCCAGCGCCTCGAAGGCGACCTGGAAGGAGGTGATGGCCTGCTCGTAGGGGCCGCCGGCGGAGATCTGGCCGCCGACCACGGAGGTGCACCCGGCCACCAGTGCCAGCCCGTTGGGCAGCTCGACGGCGCGGGAGTAGCCGATCTTCTCCTCCCAGGGGCCGCCGGAGGAGACGCGCTTGACGGAGTCGGTCATGCGGCGACCGCCTTCAGTGCCTCTTCCAGCGTGAACGCCTCCGCGTACAGCGCCTTGCCGACGATCGCGCCCTCGACGCCTTCGGGGACGAGCAGGGAGATCGCCCGCAGATCGTCGAGGGAGGAGACTCCGCCCGAGGCGACGACGGGGCGCTCCGTGGCCGCGCAGACGTCCCTCAGCAGGCCCAGGTTGGGGCCCTGGAGCGTGCCGTCCTTGGCGATGTCGGTGACGACGTAACGGGCACAGCCCTCGGAGTCGAGGCGGGCCAGCGTCTCGTAGAGGTCGCCGCCGTCGCGGGTCCAGCCGCGGCCGCGCAGCGTGGTGCCGCGCACGTCGAGGCCGACGGCGATCTTGTCGCCGTGCTCAGCGATGACCTTGGCGACCCACTCGGGGGTCTCCAGGGCGGCGGTGCCGAGGTTGACACGGCGGCAGCCGGTGGCGAGGGCGGCGGCGAGCGTGGCGTCGTCGCGGATGCCGCCGGACAGCTCGACCTTGATGTCCATGGCGCCGGCCACCTCGGCGATGAGGGCGCGGTTGTCGCCGGTGCCGAAGGCGGCGTCCAGGTCGACGAGGTGCAGCCACTCGGCGCCGGAGCGCTGCCAGGCGAGCGCGGCCTCCAGCGGGGAGCCGTAGGAGGTCTCGGAGCCGGACTCGCCGTGCACCAGGCGGACCGCCTGGCCGTCGCGTACGTCTACGGCGGGGAGCAGTTCAAGCTTCGGCATTACAGCGTCTCGATCCAGTTGGTCAGCAGCTGGGCGCCGGCGTCGCCGGACTTCTCGGGGTGGAACTGGGTGGCCCACAGCGCGCCGTTCTCCACGGCCGCCACGAACCGTTCGCCGTGCGTGGCCCAGGTGACCCTGGGGGCACGGATGTTGGCGTTGGTGACTTCGAGGGACCAGTCGTGCGCGGCGTACGAGTGCACGAAGTAGTACCGGGCCTCGGGGTCGAGTCCGGCGAACAGCCGGGAGTCCTCGGGGGACTCGACGGTGTTCCAGCCCATGTGCGGGACGACGTCGGCCTTGAGCGGGCCCACGGTGCCCGGCCACTCGTCGAGCCCCTCGGTCTCCACGCCGTGCTCGATGCCGCGCTCGAAGAGGATCTGCATGCCGACGCAGATGCCCATGACGGGACGGCCGCCGGCGAGCCTGCGGCCGATGATCCATTCGCCGCGGGCCTTCTTCAGCCCCTCCATGCAGGCGGAGAACGCGCCGACGCCGGGCACCAGCAGCCCGTCGGCGTTCATCGCCGTGTCGAAGTCACGGGTGATCTCGACCTCGGCGCCGACCCGGGCGAGGGCGCGCTCCGCGGAACGGATGTTGCCGAAGCCGTAGTCGAAGACGACGACCTTCTTCTTGGTGTCCACGCGGCCCCCTAGCCCCAGATTCCCTGGATCCGCATGACGCCCGCGACCAGGCACATCAGGGATCCGATGGAGAGCAGCACGATGACGCCCTTGGGCATGCCCTGCTTCGAGAAGGAGTAGACCCCGCCGGCCAGGAAGAGGCCGACCAGGATCAGGATGGTGTTGAGGCCGGTCACAGCGCGCCCTTCGTGGAGGGAAGGATTCCGGCCGCACGCGGGTCGTGCTCGCTGGCGTAGCGCAGGGCACGGGCCAGCGCCTTGAACTGGCACTCCACGATGTGGTGGGCGTTGCGCCCGTACGGGACGTGAACGTGCAGGGCGATCTGCGCCTGGGCGACGAACGACTCCAGAATGTGCCGGGTCATCGTCGTGTCGTACTCGCCGATCATCGGCGCCATGTTCTCGGGCTCGGTGTGGACCAGGTACGGGCGGCCGGAGAGGTCGACGGTGACCTGGGCGATCGACTCGTCCAGCGGGACGGTGCAGTTGCCGAAGCGGTAGATGCCGACCTTGTCCCCGAGGGCCTGCCTGAAGGCGGCGCCGAGCGCGAGGGCGGTGTCCTCGATGGTGTGGTGCGAGTCGATGTGCAGGTCGCCGTCGGTCTTGACCGTGAGGTCGAACAGTCCGTGGCGGCCGAGCTGGTCGAGCATGTGGTCGTAGAAGCCGACCCCGGTCGCGACATCGACCTTGCCGGTGCCGTCGAGGTTGATCTCGACGAGCACGGAGGTTTCCTTGGTGGTCCGCTCCACTCTTCCTACGCGGGCCTCGCGAGTCATGCGTCGTGCTCCTTCTTCAGTTCGCGTACCGCATCGAGGAACGCGTCGTTCTCTGCCGGGGTCCCTGCGGAGACCCGCAGCCATCCCGGTACGCCGTTGTCCCGGACCAGGACGCCCCGGTCGAGGATGTGCTGCCAGGCGGTGTGGCTGTCGGCGAAGCGGCCGAACTGGACGAAGTTGGCGTCCGAGTCGGTGACGTCGAAGCCGAGGGCGCGCAGCCCGGTGACGATCCGGTCGCGTTCGCTCTTGAGCTGGGCCACGTACCCAAGGAGCGTATCGGTGTGCTCCAGGGCGGCGAGCGCGGTGGCCTGGGTGATGGAGGACAGGTGGTACGGGAGCCGGACCAGCTGGACCGCGTCCACGACGGCGGGGTCGGCGGCGAGGTAGCCGAGGCGCAGTCCGGCGGCGCCGAACGCCTTCGACATGGTGCGCGAGAGCACCATGCGGGGGCGGCCCTCGATCAGCGGGAGCAGTGAGGCGTGGTGGCTGAACTCGCCGTACGCCTCGTCGACCACGACCATCGACGGCTTCGCGGCCTGCGCGGCGTCGTGCAGCGCGAGGACGGTCTCGGCGTCGACTGCGGTGCCGGTGGGGTTGTTGGGCGAGGTGATGAAGACGACGTCGGGACGCTCCCGGGCGATGACCTCACGGGCCGCGTCCACGTCGATGGTGAAGTCCTCGTTGCGCGGCCCGGAGATCCAGCCGGTTCCGGTGCCTCGGGCGATGAGGGCGTGCATGGAGTAGGAGGGCTCGAAGCCGATCGCGGTGCGGCCGGGGCCGCCGAAGGTCTGCAGTAGCTGCTGGAGCACCTCGTTGGAGCCGTTGGCCGCCCAGACGTTGGCGCGGGTGACCTGGTGGCCGGCGGTGCGGCTGAGGTAGCGGGCCAGCTCGGTGCGGAGCTCGACGGCTTCCCGGTCGGGGTAGCGGTTGAGGTCACGGGCGGCCTCACGGACCCGCTCCGCGATCCGGTCGACCAGCGCCTCGGGGAGCGGGTAGGGGTTCTCGTTGGTGTTCAGCCGGACCGGTACGTCGAGCTGGGGCGCGCCGTACGGGGACTGGCCGCGCAGTTCGTCCCGGATCGGGAGGTCGTCGATGCGGGTCTGCGCGGGGGTGCGGCTCCGCGTGGGGCTGTCGTTCGTCACTGCTGCGGAACCTTCCAGCCGAACCGGGCCTTCAGCGCGGCGCCGTGGGCGGGGAGGTCCTCCGCCTCGGCGAGCGTCACGACATGGTGGGTGACCTCGGCCAGTGCGTCGCGGGTGTAGTCGACGAGGTGGATGCCGCGCAGGAAGGACTGCACGGACAGGCCGGAGGAGTGGCAGGCGCAGCCGCCGGTGGGCAGTACGTGGTTGGAGCCGGCGCAGTAGTCGCCGAGCGAGACCGGGGACCAGGGGCCGACGAAGACCGCTCCGGCGTTACGGACCCGGTCCGCGACGGCCGAGGCGTCGGCGGTCTGGATCTCCAGGTGCTCCGCGGCGTACGCGTTGACGACCTTGAGGCCGTCCTCCAGGTCGTTGACCAGGACGATCGCGGACTGGCGGCCGGCCAGCGCGGGTTCGATCCGGTCGGTGACGTGCTTGGTCGCGGCGACCTGCGGCTTCAGCTCCGCCTCCGTGGCGGCGGCGAGCTCCTCGGAGTCGGTCACCAGCACCGCGGCGGCCATCGGGTCGTGCTCGGCCTGGCTGATGAGGTCGGCGGCGACGTGCACCGGGTCGGCGGTCGCGTCCGCGAGGATCGCGATCTCGGTGGGGCCGGCCTCTGCGTCGATGCCGATACGGCCCTTGAGGAGGCGCTTGGCGGCGGCGACGTAGATGTTGCCGGGGCCCGTGACGAGGTCGACGGGCGGGCAGTCCTCGGTGCCGTAGGCGAACATCGCGACGGCCTGGGAGCCGCCGGCCGCGTACACCTCGTCGACGCCGAGCAGGGCGCAGGCCGCCAGGATCGTGGGGTGCGGCAGTCCGCCGAACTCCTTCTGCGGCGGGGAGGACACGGCGACGCCCTCGACGCCCGCCTCCTGGGCCGGAACGACGTTCATCACGACGGAGGACGGGTAGACCGAGCGCCCGCCCGGCACGTACAGCCCGACGCGCTCGACCGGCACCCACTTCTCGGTGACGGTGCCGCCGGGGACGACCTGGGTGGTGTGCGTGGTGCGGCGCTGCTCGCGGTGGACGAGACGGGCGCGGCGGATCGACTCCTCCAGCGCGGCGCGCACCGCGGGGTCGAGCTGCTCCAGCGCCTCGGTGATCGCGCCCGCGGGGACCCGGATCGAGCCGAGCCGCACCCCGTCGAGCTTCTCCCCCCAGTCGATCACCGCCACCGAACCACGATGGCGTACGTCCTCGCAGATGGGCCGCACCGTTTCCAGAGCGGCTTCCACGTCGAACTCGGCACGGGGCAGCAGGTCGCGCAGGGCGCCACCCTCGGGGAGGGCATCGCCGCGCAGATCGATTCGAGAGATCACACCACAATTCTCTCAGACCGCCTCAGCGGCCCGGACGCCCGTATCACTGGCTGATACATGCCCTCGCTGTCACGGCTGACTATTAGCGTTCATACGGTCACTCAGTGGGAATAACGGGACTACGGACCGACCCCCGATGTGCTGGTCGGCCCAAAGCTCCGAGTGGAAGGGGCGTCGGTGACCGAACCGCACGACGGGGATTTTCCGAACGACCTCAGCGCGGCCGAGCTGGGCATGTGGCAGTCGTTCAGGAACGGGACCACCTACGATCTGCGCGCCCGGGACGCGGCCCTCAACGATCCGTTCGCCCCGCTCGCCTGGGGCCTCGAACGCAGTGTGGACGCCCGGGTCGTCGCCCGGCTGCTGCTGAGCGGCCCCAAGGCCAGGCCCGGCCGGGTGGCCGCGCTGAAGCTCCGGGGCGTACGGATCACCGGGAAGCTGGATCTCGCGGGCGGCCGGGTGGAGCCCTACGTGGAGCTGACCGACTGCCGCTTCGAGCAGGAAGTGGTGCTTCCCGAGTGCCACTTCACGACCTTGCGGATGGTCGGGTGCACGATCCCCCGGCTGGACGCGGCCCGGCTGCACACCGAGGGCGATCTCCATCTGCCGCGCTGCCGGGTCGAGCGCGGCATCCGGCTCACGGATGCGCAGATCGGCACGGATCTGCTGATCAACCAGATTGACATCGGCCCCGACCGGCAGGGCCGGGCGTTCATCGGTGACGGGCTCACCGTCGCCCAGGACCTCCAGGCCGAGATGATCGAGACACTCGGTGAGCTGAGCCTGCGCGGGGCGAAGGTGGGCGGCTCGCTGAGTCTGCGCGGCAGCCGGCTCCGGGCCGGCCAGGGGCTCCGCGCGCTGAACGCCCCGCAGCTCAGCGTGGAGCGGACGCTGTACATGAGCGAGGCCTGGGTCAGCGTGGACACCGGGAACCAGGGCAACACCCCCCCGTACGGCACCACCCTGTCCCCGACACCCGCGCACGGCACCCGTGCGCAGGTCTTCCGGTGCCGTGGCGGGGTGCGGCTGGACGACGGGCGGTTCGGGGACGCCGTCGATCTGCACAAGGCCGTCTTCGTCCTGGTGGGCCATGAGGAGCTGTCGCTGCGCCGGATAGTCGCTCCGGAGTTGAGGTTCAACCCGGAGCGCCCGGCCCAGGGCCGGGTGGTGCTGAACGGGGCGAAGATCGTCACGCTGATCGACGTGTCGACCAGCTGGCCGGGTCCGGGCGGTCTGGCGATGGGCGGGTTCGTGTACGAGAACCTCGTCCCGTACGGGCACTTCCCGCTCTCCCGGCGCCTGGAGTGGGTGGCGGCGGCGACCCCGGAGTACGTGCCGGAGCCGTACGAGCGGCTGGCCGCGGTGCTCCGCAGCAGCGGCGAGGACGCGGACGCCCGCGAGGTGCTGCTCGCCAAGCAGCGGCGGCGCCGGGAGACCCTGCCGCCCGCCGCGAAGCTCTGGGGCTACCTCCAGGACTGGACGGTGGCGTACGGCTACCGGCCGGGGCGGGCCGCGGTGTGGATGGCGGTGCTGTGGGCTGCCGGAGCGGTGGCCTTCTCGCAGTACCGGCCCGCGTCGCTCAAGGGAAGTGAGCATCCGGAGTGGAACCCCGCGCTGTACGCGCTGGATCTGCTGGTGCCCGTGATCAATCTCGGTCAGGACGGCTACTGGCTGATGGAGGGCGGCTGGCAGTGGGTGGCGGCCGCGCTGATCATGCTGGGTTGGATACTGGCCACCACCGTCGCGGCAGGGGCCTCACGGCTGCTGAGCCGGAGCTGACCGCGGAGCGGCTCCGTCGCGCCCGGCCATCTGGCCCTCCACCCGCTCCACGAGCGGGTGGAGGGCCGCCGCAACGCCCCACGGGCGCCGCGCCCGCACCAGGCGGCCGCTCCTGCCGGATACTCCCGGAACGGCAAGAACAGGCCAGATTCCGCACTTTCCTTTACTCTTTCTTGGCCATCTGCCGGGCAACCCTTTCACTCGCCACCAAAGTTTCACAGCGCCCCTCTGGCGCCGCTCCCACCAGCGCTTTTCAATGGTCTGCACCATGCCTTTCCTCCGCGCTCTGCTCCGTACCGCGCGCATGATCCGGCACACCCCGGAACTGTCGACCGGGTTGCCCGCGGACCATGCGGTGATGCTCGACGCCCCCGACGACAGACTGTCGCCCGCGCTGGTCGCCGCCGCGCTCGGGGAGTACGAACCGGCCGCGAAGCTGCTCGCCATCACCAGGGACGCGGGCGAGTGGGAGAGCCGGGACCGCTATCTGAGGCGGCTCGTGGCGTTCGCCCGCAACCGGGACGGCTGGCTGGGCGACTGGCTGGCCGTCGCCCCGCACGACCCCGACGCGCTGCTCGTCAAGGCCCAGCTCGCCCTGATGCGCGCCTGGGAGTCGCCCGCCCGCGCGGAGCAGCTGCGCGAGGTGGGCCCGATGATCACGGCCGCCGCGGAGTGCGACCCGCGCGATCCGGTGCCCTGGCGCCTCGCGCTCGACCACGCCCGCGGCACCCGGGCCACGCACACCACGTTCGAGGCGCTGTGGGAGCAGGCCATCCAGCGCTCCACGCACCACTACGGCTGCCATGTCGCCGCCCTGCAGTACCTCTCCGCCGCCTGGTACGGCTCGCACCGCGAGTGCTTCGACTTCGCGGAGCGGGCCGCGGAGGACTCGCTGCCCAGCTCCCTGGTGCAGGCGCTGCCGTTGCGGGCGGCCTTCGCCGTGCTGACCGAGGGGCCGGACGTGCGGACCACCTCGGTGCAGGTGGACCGGATCGACCGGGCGGCGGATCTGGCGATCTCGCTCTCCGCCGCGTTCGCTCCGGGCGATCCGTGGCCGGCCGAGGTCCGCAACCTGCTCGCATACGTGCTGGTCGCACGGGGGCGGTGGGACGAGGCCCTGGAACAGTTCCGGCGGATCGGACCCCACGCGGCGTCGTTCCCGTGGTCCTCCGTGTCCGACGATCCGCTCGGCCGGTTCCTCGACGCACGCGACGGCACCAGGTTCCAGGTGGCGTCTGTGACGCCCTTGCGACACCGGGCCGACCGAGGACGGACCCGCGGCCATTACGCTTGACCGTTGTGACCACCGCTCGCCTGCCCTTGTTCCCGCTGAACGCGGTGCTGTTCCCCGGCCTCGTGCTGCCGCTGAACGTCTTCGAGGAGCGTTATCGCGCCATGATGCGCGAACTGCTGAAGACCGATGAGGACGAACCGCGCCGCTTCGCCGTGGTCGCCATCCGCGACGGCCGCGAGACCGCTCCCACGGGCACCGGAATGCCGGACCCCGGGCGCGTTCCCGTCGAGCGCGGCCCGGCGGACGGCTTCGGCCCCGACCCCGTCCAGACGTTCCACCGGGTGGGCTGTATCGCTGACGCGGCGAAGATCCGGGAGCGCCCCGACGGCAGCTTCGAGGTCCTGGCGACCGGCACCACCCGGGTCCGGCTGCTCTCCGTGGACACCAGCGGCCCGTATCTGACGGCCGAGCTCGAAGAGCTGGAGGAGGATTCGGGCGAGGACGCGGGCGCGCTCGCCGAGGGCGTCCTGCGAACCTTCCGGAGCTACCGGAAGCGGCTGGCGGGCGCGAGTGAACGCTCCCTCACCACCGGTGCGGACCTGCCCGACGACCCGTCCGTCATCTCGTACCTGGTCGCCGCGGCGGCCGTACTGGACATCCCCGCCAAGCAGCGCCTGCTCCAGGCTCCGGACACCGCGACCCGGCTCCGCGAGGAGCTGACGCTGCTGCGTTCCGAGACCGCCGTCATCCGGCACCTGCCGTCGCTGCCCGCCGTCGAGCTGACCCGGGCCCCGACCCACCCCAACTGAGCGACCGGAGGGCCACTCCCCCGTGGCGAAGAAGGCGAAGAAGCAGCCCCAGTCCGGCTCCACCCCGGCCACGGTCGCGCTGACCGCGGCCGGCACGCCCTTCACGGTGCACGCCTACGAGCACGACCCGGCGTCCGCCTCCTACGGCGAGGAGGCGGCCGAGGCGCTGGGCGTCTCCCCCGACCGGGTGTTCAAGACGCTGGTGGCCGACGTGGACGGCCGGCTGACCGTCGCGGTCGTCCCGGTCGCCGGTTCCCTGGACCTGAAGGCCCTGGCGACGGCCGTCAGCGGCAAGCGGGCGGCCATGGCGGACCCGGCGGCGGCGGAACGGACCACGGGTTACGTCCTGGGCGGCATCTCCCCGCTGGGCCAGCGCAAGCGGCTGCCCACGGTGCTGGACGCCTCCGCACGGGCCCATGGCACGATCTGCGTCTCGGCGGGCCGCCGCGGCCTGGAGGTCGAACTGTCCCCCGCGGATCTGGCGTCGCTGACGGGTGCGGTGTTCGCGGCGATCGGCCGGGGTTGAGGGCCGGGGCCGGCGCATCGAGCCCGTCCGGCGTTTGAGGGCCGGGGGCAGAGCCCCCGCCCCGCTACGACCCCGCAGGCGGCTCGGGCGACGACGGCGGCCCGGCTTCGGGCCCGGCCACAGGGCCGGCCCCCGGGGACGGCGCGGGCCTGTAGACCGGCGCGCCCCCCGGCCCGTGGTAGACCCCCCACTCCGGCTCCGGATCCCGCGGCCCGAACATGGCCGTCAACCCCAGATGCACGGCCATCGCCGCCAGCGACCACGCCAGCAACGCCCCCTTAGCGTGCAGCACCAGCGGCGCGTCGAAGATCACGCCCTTGCCGACCGCGCGTGCGTGGGCGACCACGTCGTCGGTCGGCCCGAGCCGGGTCCCCATCTGCCACGCCAGCACCGAGCCGAGCACGCCGCCCACCGCGAGGCCCACCACGAGCACGACCCCGCCCCGCCGGTGGAAGAGGAAGGCCAGCCCCGCGGAGACCGCGCCGAACGCCAACGCGAGCAGCGCAAACGTTCCGTCGGCCCCGACCGCCTCCTCGCCCTCGCTGTCGCTCAGGAAGACGGCGGTGTTGTCGGAGATCAGCGGCACCCGGGGCGCCAGCCACAGCCACAGCAGTCCGAGCGCGAACCCGGCGACCGTCACGGCCACGCAGACGATCCCGGCCCGGCGCAGATCCGTACGGAGATCCCGTTCCTCCGGCGACTCCAGCAGGTTCCTGGGATGGGAGCCGCCGGGGCCGCCCCCTTTCTGCGGCGTCTGCCACGGCTCGTGGGACGAGGGCTGGTGCGGCGGCGTCAGAGGTGCTGTCACCGTGCCATCGTGCCAGGCGTCCCTGTGCCGCGCCTCACCGGACCGCTGCCCTGCGGTACGCCCAGGCCGCCACGGCCAGCGAGAGCACGCCCACGACGGCGCAGACGGCCAGGTCGAGGGTGACGACGGCCCAGTCGGGGTGGGCGTCGAAGGAGCGGGCGAGCGCCTCGACCCCGTAGGTGGAAGGCAGCAGATCGCGCGCCCAGCCGATCGGCTCCGGCAGCCGGTTCGCCGGGAGCACACCCAGCAGCAGGGCCGCGGACATGCCCAGCTGTCCCAGCAGCGTGGCCAGCTCCTGCCGGGGCGCGAGCAGTCCGAGCGCGGCGCCGAGCCCGGAGAGGGCCGCACCGGAGAGCGGGATGACGGCGACGAGCACCCACAGGTGGGTCATCGGCAGCCCGAAGAGCACACTGCCGGTCACCGCCGTGACGATGGTGCCGGGCACGGTGAAGGAGGCGTACGCCCCCGCCGCCCCGAGCACCACGGCAGCGGGCGGCACGGGCAGCGTCGCGTAGTGGTCGAGCCCTCCGCCGGCCCGGAGCTGTCCGAAGTACTGGGCGAGCAGGTTCAGCGCGACGAAGGCGACGACCAGGACGGTGGACCCGGCCACGACGGCCCGCGCCTCGGAGCCGCCGTCGACGACCCCGCGCATCAGGACCATGATCCCGACGGACTGGAAGGTCGCCACGAAGAGCAGCGGGATGCGGGCGACCCTGGCCCGGGAGAGCTGGGCCCGGTAGACGGCCGCGAGCGAGGGGAAGAGCCGGGCCCTCGGGGCGAGCTCCGCGGCCTGCGTGCTCCGGCCGTCGGTGAAAACGTCCCGGCCGGTCCTGCCCGACGGCTGGGAGTGTGCGGGCTGCCCGGACACCGCCTCCGCGGATACGATGCTCGTCACCTGGCGCTGCTCCTGTTCGGTCGCTGCCCGCACCGGTCCGTTCCGGCCGCGCCGCTCGTCGTACGCATCGCGGTCATGACTTCACCAGCCCCTTGGTCGCGCCGCCGCCGAGCGCCAGATAGACATCCTCCAGGCTGGGCGTCGCCAGGGTGAAGTCGTCGAGCGCGGCGAAGGCCGCCCCACCGGTCACCGCGGCGACCGCCGCCCGCGCCTCGTCGGGCCCGAGCCGCAGCACCCAGCGGCGCCCGGACTCCTGCGCGGACGCCCGCAGCGCCGCGACCTCGGGCACGTCCAGCGGAGCCCGCTCGCGCCACACCAGCTCCACCCTGACCTCGTCGGCGACCTGCTCCTTGAGCCCGGCCGGGGTGTCGCAGGCGATGACCTTGCCGCGGTCGATGACGGCGACCCGGTCCAGGACGGTCTCGGCCTCGATGACGTTGTGGGTGACCAGCAGCACCGTCGCGCCGCGCTCGGCCCGCCGCCGGTCGACGGCCGCCCAGACGGCGCGCCGGGCGACGGGGTCCATGCCGGTCGTCGGCTCGTCGAGCACGAGTACCGGACGCTCCCCGACCAGCGCGGCCGCGACGCAGGCGAGCCGCCGCTGCCCGCCGGAAAGCTTCTTCAGGGGCCGGCCGGCGAGTTCGGCGAGGCCGAGTTCGTCGAGTACGGCGTCGCGCTCGGCGCGTGCGTCCCGTACCGGCAGTCCGCGCAGCCGTCCGGTGGTCTCGGCGGCGAGGGCCACCGTCAGCTCGTCCAGCGCGGTCGACTCCTGGCCAAGGTAGCCGATCAGCCGGGAGGCCCGCTCGGGATGGCGCACGAGGTCGTGCCCGAGCATGTCGACACTGCCGGAGTCGGGCCGCATCAGCCCGGTGAGCTGCCGTACGAGGGTGGACTTGCCGGCCCCGTTGGGCCCGAGCAGCCCGAAGATCTCACCGCGCCGGACGTCCAGGCTGATGCCGTCGGTGGCGCGTACCTCGGGGGTGGCGGGCCTGCCGCGGCGGCCCCGGGCCGCCGGGTAGGCCTTGACCAGGTCCCGCACCACGCACACGGTGCCGCTCGCCGTCTGCGCCTGTGCTGTGCCCGTACTCACGAGGTACGAGAGTACGGGGTCCGGGCGCCCTCATGACGCCCGGGGCCGCGTCGGTCGGACGTCAACGCGGCGGACACCGGCCGGGTTGAGCGCCCCAGGACGCGATGTGGCCTCAGTCTCCGGCCGGTGCCGGTTTCTCCGTGCGTGCCACCGGCGGAGCGTGCTTCTCGGGGAGCGGTGGAACGTGCTCCGCGGCTGCCCGTACGTCGATCTCGCGCCAGAACCCCGCCCGGATCGCGTACCGGTCGTGCTCGTCGATCTGGTCGTCCTTGTGCGCGAGGAGCCCGAAGCGGGCGGCGTACCGGAGCAGTTCGCCGTCGATGCGGTGCGGGACGCGGGGGTACATGGTGGACAGCTTCTGGAGGTGGAGGGTCTCGGGCAGCCGTTCCATCCAGCGCCGGGCGAAGACCTGCCCCACCTCGAAGGGGTCGCCGCCGACCGTGGTGATGTCCTCCTCGCGGTCCGCCCAGCGCTGCTCGGCGCTGGTGATCTGGGCCAGCGTCGGGAGGGACGCGGTCTCCGGGGGCTCACCGAGGGGGCCGCCGCGCTCCACCCAGCCCCGGTCGGAGGACCAGCGCAGGGTGGCGTTGGCGGGCGGCGGGGCGGCCTGCTGGGCCGGCTGGGCGCCGGGGCCGCGCAGGGTGCCGGCGAGGTCCTTGGGGGTGGGGACGCCGCGGCCCGGGTGGTTGTGCGGGGCGTGCGGGGCGGAATCGTCGGAGTGGCCCTGCGCGCCGCCGCGGGCGGCCTCCGCCTGGGCCTCGGTGGCCCGGTCCGCGGAGGCCGCGAGGGCGGCCTCGGGCAGCGGGGCGGAGAGGATCGCGGCGATCTCGGAGTTCCGCGCGGCGGTCGGCGGCGCGCACGGGCCGCCGGTCTCCTTGGCGCGTACGGCGCGGGTGATCCAGGCCCGGTCGAGAACGCGCCGCTCGTCGGCCTCCGCGACGAGGTCCTCGGACTGGTTGTAGTCGCCGTCGGCGGCCTGGACCGCCCAGAGGTGGACGGCCACGCCGTGTTCCTTGGCGGACATCAGGCCGGGCAGCAGGTCGCCGTCTCCGGTCACCAGGACCACGTCGGAGCAGGCGCGGTTGCGCGCGAGCTCGGTGAGCTCCGCGTGCATCGCCGCGTCGACCCCCTTCTGCGCCCAGCGCCCGTCACTTCGGGTGAGGGCGCCCAGCCGCACCGTCACCCGCGGCATGACGCGCAGCCTGCGGTGCTCGGGCTGCGGTACGCGGTCGGGGGCCCCGTCGAACCAGTAGATCCGCAGCAGCGGCTGTTCCGTATCGGCCTCCGCCCGCTCCCTCAGCCCCTGGATCAGGGCGGCGTGGTCGACGGTGATGCGGGAACGGGCGGGCTCTCCGGCCAGCAGGCTGGCGGCCGCGCCCAGCAGGTAACCGGCGTCCACCAGGACGACGCAACGGTCCACGCGTTCCACCCTCTTCCAGGAATTCGGGAACGGGTCCACTCAGGTCAGGGGTTTCCTTCGAGTCTGCCCGACCACGCGGGGGTTAACGGGCGGAACTCGATCATCGGCGTGGCGGATCCGGAAAACGGCGCATCATACCCCCTCGCTACGCACGGTAATGATCCAACATGCGATGTTTATCCGATTATGTGAATCTGACAGCGGTCCTGGCCCCGAGAGTCCCCCCAAGGAGGAACACCATGGCCAAGAACAAGAACCGCAAGCAGGACCGCGCTACCGAGTCGGAGCGCGGCGCGCAGGAGGCACGGTCCACGGCTTTCGAGTCGCAGAACCAGCCTCAGGCTCAGTCCCAGGGCAGCCCTGCCGATGTTGCGCGTAAGCATCAGCGGCGCTTCGGCCACAACTGACCGGACTTCTCCGGTACGGCCACAGGCCGGTAGCCGGGAGGGGCGCCCCCGCTTTCGCGGGGCGCCCCTCCCGTGCGTGTGTGACGCGTCCGGCGGCTCAGCCGGCCAGGCAGGACGGGCCGAGCAGCACCTTCAGGTCTCCGAAGAGCGCCGGATCGGCCTTCACCCGGTGCCGGTCGAGCCGGAGCACCGTGGTCTTGCGAGGACCCTGGAGCCTGATCCGCACCTCCGTGTCGCCGCGGTGGCTGTTGAGCACCTCGCCGAGCCGGCTGACCATGGGCGGGGTGATCTTGACCGTGGGGATGGTCAGGATCACGGGGGCGTTGGTGCCCGCGTTCGAGATGTCGGGGACCTGCATCTCCATGGCGACGAGCCGGGGCACGTCCTCCCGCTTGTCGAGCCGTCCCTTGACGAAGACGACGGTGTCCTCGACGAGCTGGGTGGAGACCAGCTGGTAGGTGGCGGGGAAGAACATGCACTCGATGGAACCGGCCAGGTCCTCGACGGTGGCGATGGCCCAGGCGTTGCCCTGCTTGGTCATCTTGCGCTGGAGACCGGAGATGATGCCGCCGATGGTGACGATCGCGCCGTCGCTGTGCTCTCCGCCGGTGAGCTGCGAGATCGCGGCGTCGGACTTGTCGCTCAGCACGTGCTCGATACCGAAGAGCGGGTGGTCGGAGACGTACAGCCCGAGCATCTCGCGCTCCTGGGCCAGCAGGTAGGACTTCTCCCACTCGATGTCGGAGAACTCCACGTCGAGCCCGAAGCCCGGCTCGCCGCTGTCCTCCTCGCCGCCGCCGAAGAGGTCGAACTGCCCCTCGGCCTCCTTGCGCTTGACCTGCACCACGTTGTCGATCATGGGTTCGTGGTGGGCGACGAGCCCCTTGCGGGTGTGGCCCATCTCGTCGAAGGCGCCAGCCTTGATGAGGGACTCCACGGTCCGCTTGTTGCAGACGACCGCCTCGACCTTGTCGAGGAAGTCGGGGAAGCTGCTGTACTTCCCCTTCGTCTTGCGGCACCGGATGATCGAGTCGACGACGTTCTGGCCGACGTTGCGGATGGCCGTCAGCCCGAACAGGATGACGTCGTCACCCTGGGCGGCGAAGTTCGACTCCGACTCGTTGACGTTCGGCGGGAGCACCTTGATGCCCATGCGGCGGCACTCGTTGAGGTAGACCGCCGACTTGTCCTTGTCGTCCTTGACCGAGGTCAGCAGCGCCGCCATGTACTCGGCGGGGTAGTTGGCCTTCAGATAGCCGGTCCAGTAGGTGACCAGGCCGTACGCGGAGGAGTGCGCCTTGTTGAAGGCGTATCCGGCGAACGGGACCAGCACGTCCCACAGCGCCTTGATCGCGGCGTCGGAGAAGCCGTTCTTCTTGGCGCCGGCCTCGAACAGGACGAAGTTCTTCGCCAGCTCGTCGGCCTTCTTCTTGCCCATCACACGGCGCAGGATGTCGGCCTCGCCGAGCGAGTACCCGGCGACGATCTGTGCGGCCTTCTGGACCTGCTCCTGGTAGACGATCAGACCGTAGGTGAGACCGAGGACCTCCTTGAGCGGCTCCTCCAGCTCCGGGTGGATCGGAGTGATCTCCTGGCGGGCGTTCTTGCGCTCGGCGTAGTTCGTGTGCGAGTTCATGCCCATCGGGCCCGGCCGGTACAGGGCCGAGACGGCGGAGATGTCCTCGAAGTTGTCGGGCTGCATCTGGCGCAGCAGCGAACGCATCGGCCCGCCGTCGAACTGGAACACCCCGAGCGTGTCGCCGCGGCACAGCAGCTCGTACGTCTTGGGGTCGTCCAGCGGGAGGGCCAGCATCTCCAGGTCGATGCCCTTGTTGGACTTCACCATCTTGATGGCGTCGTCCATGATCGTCAGGTTGCGCAGCCCCAGGAAGTCCATCTTGAGCAGGCCGAGCGACTCGCACTGCGGGTAGTCCCACTGTGTGATGGTCACGCCGTCGGAGTGCCGCGTCCAGAGCGGGGCGTGGTCGACGATCGGCTCGCTGGACATGATGACGCCCGCGGCGTGCACGCCCATCTGCCGGACCAGGCCCTCGACGCCCTTGGCGGTGTCGATGACCTTCTGGACGTCCGGCTCGTTCTCGTACATCCCCCGGATCTCGCCGGCCTCGCTGTAGCGCGGGTGCTTGGGGTCGGTGATGCCGTTGAGGTCGATGCCCTTGCCGAGGACGTCGGCGGGCATGGCCTTGGTGAGGCGGTCGCCCATCGCGTAGGGGTAGCCGAGGACGCGGGCGGAGTCCTTGATCGCGTTCTTGGCCTTGATCTTGCCGTAGGTGCCGATCATGGCGACCTTGTCGGCGCCGTACTTCTCGGTCACGTACCTGATCACCTCGACGCGCCTGCGCTCGTCGAAGTCGATGTCGACGTCGGGCATGGAGACGCGCTCGGGGTTGAGGAACCGCTCGAAGATCAGCCCGTGCTCGATCGGGTCGAGGTCGGTGATGCCCATCGCGTACGAGACGATCGAGCCGGCGGCGGAGCCGCGGCCGGGGCCGACCGCGATGCCGTTGTTCTTCGCCCACATGATGAAGTCCGCGACGACCAGGAAGTACCCCGGGAACCCCATCTGGATGATGATGTCCATCTCGTACTCGACCTGCTTCTGCCGGTCCTCCGGGATACCGGCGGGGAAGCGCCGGTTCATCCCGACCCGGACCTCCTCCTGGAACCAGGTGATCTCCGTGAAGCCCTCGGGGATGTCGAACTTCGGCATCAGGTCGCGCTTCTCGAACATCCCGGTGGTGTCGATCTGCTGCGCGACCAGCAGGGTGTTGGCGCAGCCCTGCTGCCAGGCGTCCGAGGAGTCGACGGCGTACATCTCGTCCGTCGTCTTCAGGTAGTAGCCGGTGCCGTCGAAGCGGAAGCGGTCCGGGTCGGAGAGGTTCTTGCCGGTCTGGATGCACAGCAGCGCGTCGTGCGCGGTCGCCTCGTTGGCGTAGGTGTAGTGCGAGTCGTTCGTGACCAGGGGCGGGATGTCGAGCTTCCGGCCGATTTCGAGGAGCCCGTCACGGACCCGGCGCTCGATCTCGATGCCGTGGTCCATCAGCTCCAGGAAGTACTTGTCCGCGCCGAAGATGTCCTTGTAGTCGGAGGCCGCCTGCACCGCCTCGTCGAAGTGCCCGAGCCGGAGCCTGGTCTGCACCTCACCGGAAGGGCAGCCGGTGGAGGCGATCAGGCCCTCCGACCACTGGGAGATCGTCTCCCTGTCCATCCGCGGCCACTTCTGCAGCCAGCCCTCGGCGTAGGCGTCCGAGGACAGCTTGAAGAGGTTGTGCAGGCCCTTGGCGTTGGACGCCCAGATCGTCTTGTGGGTGTAACCACCGGAGCCGGAGACGTCGTCGCGCTTCTGGTGCGGCTGGCCCCACTGGATCTTCCGCTTGTGCTTGCGCGACTCCGGGGCGACGTACGCCTCGATCCCGATGATCGGCGTCACATTCGCCTTCTTCGCCGAGTGGAAGAAGTCGTAGGCGCCGTGCAGGTTGCCGTGGTCGGTCATCGCGATGTGCGACATGCCCATCGTGTTCGCCGCCTCGAACATGTCCTTGAGCCGCGCGGCACCGTCCAGCAGCGAGTACTGGGTGTGGACGTGAAGGTGCGTGAAAGGCGGCTTGGTCACGGCGCTGTGCCTCCGGGGGAAAGTCGAGGGGGACAGCGTGGAAGTCTACGTCTCCCGGGTCACGAGTGACGGGCACTCCGCGATACGGTCGCGCGTTGGAAGAACGGGGACGCCCGTCCCATTTGTCATGTACTTCGTCACGCACGCCAGGTACCAGGAGGCACCCAGAGATGTCGGAAACGCAGACCGGCGCAGCGCAGCGCGGGGAGCAGATCCTTGAGGTTTTCGACACCGCTTTCGGTGAGCTGCTGGCCGCCGATCCGGCTGCCTTCCGGGTCAAGTTCCGCAAGATGGCGGGCTCGGCCTTCGCCTTCTACCGGGGCACGGCGTGCCTGTTCTACGGCGATCTGGAGCGGGAGCGGCACGGCGGCCCGTATCTCGACGAGCGCACCGGCCGGGTCTGGATCCACGGCGATCTGCACGCGGAGAATTTCGGCACGTACATGGACGCCAACGGCAGGCTGGTGTTCAACGTGAACGACTTCGACGAGGCCTACGTGGGCCCGTTCACCTGGGACCTCAAGCGCTTCGCCGCCTCCGTCGCCCTGATCGGCTACGCGAAGGCGCTGGGCGACGAACAGATCACCGAGCTCGTCCGGATCTTCGCGGCGGCCTACCGCGAGCGGATCCACGCGCTGGCGACGGGCGCGAAGAACGACGAGGTCCCGCCGTTCACGCTGGACACCGCGGACGGCCCGCTGCTGGGCGCGCTGCGGGTCGCCCGTTCGATGACCCGGTTCTCGCTGCTGGACTCGATGACCGAGATCCGTGACTTCGAGCGCCGCTTCGCGGACGGCGGCGGCGCGATCGACCTGGACGCGGCGACGCGCTACAAGGTCCTCGCGGCGTTCGACGGCTATCTGGAGACGCTGCCGGAGTCGAGCCTGACCCGGCCCGACTCCTACCGGGTGAAGGACGTCGTCGGCAGGCGCGGGATCGGCATCGGATCGGCCGGGCTGCCCTCGTACAACATCCTTCTGGAGGGCAACAGCGACGCCCTGGAGAACGATGTGGTGATCTACCTCAAGCAGGCCCAGACCCCGGCGGTCTCCCGCCACATCACGGACGCCGCCGTGCGGGACTACTTCCAGCACGAGGGACACCGCACGGTGATCTCGCAGCGTGCCCTCCAGGCGCACGCCGACCCGTGGCTGGGCTGGACCGAGCTGGGCGGCTCAGGCCAGCTGGTCGCCGAGGTCTCGCCGTACGCGGTCGATCTGGACTGGTCCGACATCGACGAGCCCGACGAGATCGCGGCGGTGGTGGCCGACCTCGGCCGGGCGACGGCGACGATGCACTCCGCGGCGGACGACGAGAGCGGCCACTCGCTGGTGCCGTTCTCCACCGAGCGGGCGATCGACGCGGCGATCGCCGCGGACGAGGAGGGCTTCGGGGACCTGCTGGTGGACTTCGCCCACAGCTACGGCGCACGGGCGCGCGCCGACCACCAGATCTTCGTGGACCTGTTCCGCAACGGCCGGATCACGGGGTTGTAAGTACAGAGGGCGGCCGCTTCAGGGCTCGCTTACAGGTTGGCATGCGACACTCCTCGACGATGGACATATCCGGGACGCAGCTCAGAGTGGTGCGCGCGGCGCTCTTCACGGCGCTCGTCGTGACGCTGTCGGCTGCGTCCCACGTGCTGCTCTCCCAGGTCCCGCTGCCGCTGCCGCTCCTGGCGGTACTGGCCGGCGGGGTCTTCGCCGTCGCGTACGCGCTGGCCGGCCGGGAGCGCGGCTTCGGGGCGATCGCCGGGCTGCTGGTGCCGCTGGAGCTGGCCGCCGACACCGTCTTCACCACCGGTCAGCACCTCTGTTACGGCGCCGCGGGCGGCCCGATCACCGGTCCGCTGCGTTCGGTGGGCGTCGATGTGTTCTGCGGCGGCGGTGACGTCGGCGCGGGCGCGACACCCTTCGCCGGCGTCGGCGGGGTGGGCACCCCGCTCGCCTCTGTGACCGGCTCAGGGCATGGCGCCGCCGCGCTGCTCGCCGCCCCGGGCCCCCTGGTGCCGTGGCTGCTGCTGGCCGCCCACGTCACCGTCGGGCTGCTCGCGGCGGCCTGGCTGCACCGCGGTGAGCTGGCGCTCGCCGGTCTGCTGGGCGCCTTCGCGCTGCTGGCGTTCCGGCCGCTGCTGGTAGCGGTCGCCGTGGCGGGCACGGCCCGTCTCCTGGTGCGCCGTCCGGTCCGGCCCGCGCCGCGTGGCCCGCACGCGCACGCACCGGCGCGCCTCCTCGTGTACTCCGTGGGACGGAGGGGACCGCCGCGCTCGGCGTGCGCCACCGCCTGAGCACGAGTCCCTGACCCGCACGACCACGCACCCCACGGAGAACAGACCATGAGCAACCGCAACAGCCAGGCCAACAAGTCCGCCGCCCGCGAGCGGCTGCGCGCCGAGCGCGAGCGCCAGGCCAAGAAGGACAAGACCCGCCGCCAGGTCGTCGTAGGCGTCTCGATCGTCGCCGTCCTCGCCATCGCCGCGGGCGTCAGCTACGGCGTGATGCAGCTGAACAAGCCGGACCACTGGGACGACGTGGCCGACGCGAAGAACGTCACCGTGCCGAAGAACACCTCGGGCAAGGACGGCACGACCGTCGTCGTCGGCAAGTCGACCGCCAAGAAGACCCTGGAGCTGTACGAGGACTCCCGCTGCCCGATCTGCGCCACGTTCGAGCAGACGGTCGGTGAGACCGTCCACAAGGACATCGACGCCGGCAAGTACAAGGTCAAGTACGTCGGTGCCACGTTCATCGACAACAGCGACAGCGGCGAGGGGTCGAAGAACGCGCTGAGCGCGCTGGGCGCCGCCCTCGACGTGAGCCCCGAGGCCTTCCTCGACTACAAGTACGCGCTCTACTCGGCGAAGTACCACCCGTCGGAGACCGAGGACAAGTTCAAGGACGACTCGTACCTGCTCAAGGTCGCCGACACGGTGGACGCGCTGAAGGGCAACAGCGGGTTCGAGAAGAGCGTCAAGGACGGCAAGTTCGACACCTGGGCGATGAAGATGTCCGCGGCCTTCGACAAGAGCGGCGTGCAGGGCACCCCGACGCTCAAGATGGACGGCAAGACGCTGACCGGCTCGGACAACAAGAACGCACCGATGTCCGTGGCGGACTTCAACACCTCGATCACCGCGGCGCTGAAGGGCTGACCCGCCCCGCGATCCGCACCGCCGAAGGCCCCGCGCAGCGTTCCGCGCGGGGCCTTCGGCGTGCTCACGGCCTGCACGTACAGCGGGCACGTCACAGCGTGGCGAGAAAACCGATCGCGACCTTCCAGGCCAGCTCGGCCGAGGCCTGGTCGAAGTCCGGCAGCTCGGCGTCGGTGAACAGGTGGCCCGCTCCGGGGTAGCGGTAGATCTCGACGTCGGCGCCGGTCCGCCGCATCTGGAGGTACCAGGAGTTCAGCCAGTCGTGCGTCTCGTACGGGTCCGGGTCCGCGACATGCAGCTGTACCGGAAGCTCGTCCACCGAGGCGCTCTCGGCGATGTCCGACGTACCGTGGAACATCAGCAGCCCGCGCGCCTTCGCGTCCCCGAGCGCCAGCGTCTGGGCCACAGACGCGCCGAACGAGAAGCCGGCGTAGACCAGCCCGGAGTCGGAGTAGGGCGCGGCGGCCAGCACGGCCCGCTTGAGCAGCTCCTCCTTGCCCGTCTCCTGCTGGAAGGCCAGTCCTTCCTCGACGGTTTCGAAGGTGTGCCCCGCGAAGATATCGGGAACCCGCACCTCGTGCCCGGCTGCACGCAGCCGGTCGGCGGCCGCGTGCACCGCGGGGCGCAGACCGTATGTCGAGTGGAAAAGCATGATGTTCATGAGGCCCATGGTGCCATTTACCGTCGAAAGCTTGGAGAGCGACAGGATGGAGAACCTACTGCGTCCGCTGATCACCGTCGGCGGTTCGGTAGCAATCGCACTGCTGGTCGGCTGGCTGGTGGACCTGCTGCTCAGACGGGCCGACGGCCGCCATCACGAGACCCCGTTGTGGGGTCTGCTGCGGCGCTGCGGCATACCGTTCCAGCTCACGTTGTGTACCGCGCTGCTGCGGGCCGGCTACACCCATACCGGGCTCGATCTGATCACCGACCACCGCAGGGGCATCGGCCAGGCGCTGACGCTGGTGATGATCGGCGCCTCGGCATGGCTGGTGCTGCGCATCGCCATCGCGGTGGTGGACTCGGTGTACGCGCGCTACGCGGCGAACACCCGGGA
Organism: Streptomyces sp. AW19M42; assembly: GCA_000470535.1. Lineage (GTDB taxonomy): Bacteria > Actinomycetota > Actinomycetes > Streptomycetales > Streptomycetaceae > Streptomyces. The sequence continues at coordinate 9,427 of CBRG010000240.1, read as the reverse complement.
TCCGGCGCGGGTGCGGCGGGTCAGGACGCAGGTGACGCTGATCCAGCGGGTGGTCACGGCGGTCGTGACGACCATCGCGGTCGCCGCGATGCTGCTGACGTTCCCTGCCATGCGCACGGTCGGGACCTCGATGCTGGCCTCTGCCGGTGTGCTCGGCATCGTCGCCGGTGTCGCCGCCCAGTCCACGCTCGGCAACCTCTTCGCGGGCCTGCAGATCGCCTTCGGCGACATGGTGCGGATCGGGGACACGGTGGTGGTCGACGACGAGTGGGGCACGATCGAGGAGATCACGCTGACCTTCCTCGCGGTACGGACCTGGGACGAGCGGCGGATCACGATGCCGGTCTCGTACTTCACCAGCCAGCCCTTCGAGAACTGGTCGCGCGGCGGGGCCCAGATGACCGGTTCGGTCTTCTTCCACCTGGACCACTCGGCGCCGGTCGCGGCGATGCGTGAGCAACTGCGGGACATCCTGGGCGAATGCGCCGCGTGGGACGGCCGGAACTGGTCGCTGGCCGTCACCGACACCACCCCGTCGACCGTCGTGGTGCGCGCGGTGGTCACGGCCAAGGACGCGGACGACATCTGGACGGTGCGCTGCGCGGTCCGGGAGCAGCTGATCGGCTGGCTGCGCGATCACCATCCGTACGCCCTGCCGCGGATCGCGACGGCGCCCGCGGCGCTGCCGCCGGAGGACGGGTGGCCGGTCAGTACCCACCCGAACGGGAAGCCGGCGGGCCGGGACATGGCTCCGCGCACCGGGCGCGGCTGACCGGTCCGCCCCGGGCGCCGGTCAGCGCAGGCTGCGCACGTCCAGTTGCCGCAGCACCCGGTCGACGATCTCGGGGTCGGCCCCGGCCTCGCTGCGCGCGTCGAGCACCGCGTGGCGGGCGGCCGACATCATCTCGCGCTGGACGCGGCTGACCGCCTTGAACCGCTCGGCGCGTTTCGCGTACGCCTCGCGGCGCTCGTCGTCGACCATGTCGGGGCTGATCCGCGCCCCCACGTCGTAGGCCAGCCGCTGGAGCCGTTCCACGACGTCCTCGGGGAACTCCTCGGCCTCCTGGATCTCCTTGAGCCGCTGTTTGGCGGCCTTGGCGGCCCGGATCGCGAGGTCCTTCTCCAGTGCCTCCTCGGCGTCGGTGTCCGCCTTGACCCGCAGCTTGCGCACCAGCCACGGCAGGGTCAGGCCCTGGAAGACCAGGGTGACCATGATCACGGCGAAGGCGATGAAGACGATCTCGTCGCGGCCCGGGAACGGCCTTCCGTCGTCCGTCTTCAGCGGGATCGCGAGGGCCAGCGCGACCGACGCCACCCCGCGCATCCCGGCCCACCACATGACGACGGTCTCCCGCCAGCCGGTGGGGATCTCCTCGCTGACGTCGCGTCGGGTGTGCAGCCGCTTGGCCAGCCAGGTCGCCGGCAGCAGATAGAGCAGCCGGACACCGACGACGACCGCGACGACGGCGAGCGCCCAGCCGGCCATCTCCAGTTCACGCCCGTCGGCCGTGCCGAAGACGTTGTGCAGTTCGAGGCCGATCAGTCCGAAGGCGACGCCGGTGACGAGTGTGTCGACGATCTCCCAGAAGGTGCGGCCGGTGAGCCGGCCGAGCACGTCGTCGGCGTCGGCGGTGTGCTCGGCGAGGAAGAGCGCGGTGGTGAGGACGGCGAGGACGCCCGAGCCCATCAGCTCCTCGGCGAGCACGTAACTGACGAACGGCACGAGCAGGCTGAGCCCGACCTGGAGCGTGGCGTCGCCGAGCAAACCCATGAGTTTGATGGTGAGCCAGCCGAGCGCGACGCCCACCGCCACCGCGACGACGGCGGACAGGATCAGCAGTCCGAACGCCTCCGGGAGCGAGAAGGTGCCACTCACCGCGGCCGCGATCGCCACGTGGTAGAGCACGATCGCGGTCACGTCGTTGAACAGCCCCTCGCCCTCCAGGATGGAGACGAGCCTGCGGGGCAGCCCGACCGAACCGGCGACGGCGGTCGCCGCGACCGGGTCGGGCGGTGCGACGAGCGCGCCGAGTGCGACGGCGGCGGCGATGGGCAGCCCGGGGACGATCGCGTTGGCGACCGCGGCCACGGCCGCCGTCGTCAGAAAGACCAGCGCCACGGCCAGCAGAAAGATCGGTCGTTTATTGGCGGCGAACTGCCGCCAGGAGGTGCGCTGCACGGAGGCGTACAACAGCGGCGGAAGCAGCGCGGGAAGAATGATCTCGGGCGGGATGTCCACATTCGGCACGAAGCTGAGGAAGGCCATCCCGACGCCCGTGAGCGTCATCAGCACCGGCGCCGGCAGCCCCAGCTTGTCCCCCAGTGGCACAGTCACCACCGCTCCGAGCAACAGCAGGAGCAACAGGGCCATTTGGTCCACGAGGTGCCTTCCGAGCGCGGCGAACCGGCCTCGGTGATCGGCCGATACGGGGTTCCAGCCTGCCACGCAAGGCACGCAATCCCGGCAACACCCCCTCCGTACAGCCTTCCTGGCCGCTCATTCCTCCGATGTCTGCGTGGTCAGCCCCCTTCCGCCACTCTTCACGGGAGGGCAGGATGCGGCGTGCGTCATTCAGGGACGACAACTCTCGGCACGACCGCCGCCGCCCGCTGTACTGGTGGGAGAGCGGGCCGGGCCGGATCACGGTCGCGCTGCCGCGCGGCTCCACCGCGGTGATCGCCCCGAGGGGCGCCCGCCGAGGCGCGACGGGCCCGCGCGACGTGCCGTCGAACGGGACGTGGACGAAGTGGGGCTGCCGGGCTGACCGGAGCCCGGTCGGTCTCTAGTCGTTCAGCGTGCGGCGCATCGCGCGGTGGGCGATGCCCGCGTCCGGGAACTCGGGGCCGTACGCGACGTAGCCGAGCCGCTCGTAGAAGCCGAGCGCGTGGGTCTGGGCGTGCAGGTCGACGGCGGCCAGGCCCAGCTCACGGCCGGCGTCCTCGATGGCCCGCACCAGTGCCACGCCGACCCCGAGGCCGCGCGCCCCGCTGGTCACCGCGAGCCGGCCGAGCGAGCCGACCGTGAGGTCGCCGCCGGTCCTCGACTCCGTGCCGGGGCCGTGCAGCAGCCGTCCGGTACCGAGCGCCGTGCCGTCCGCCGCGACGGCGATGACGTGAACCGCGTCCGCGTCGTAGGCGTCGTACTCGATCTCCTCCGGCACGTTCTGCTCGCCGACGAAGACGTCCTTGCGGACCTGGAAGCAGGCGGCGCGGTCCTGCTCCCCGACGGCGGTGCGGGTGGTGTACGGGAGTGGTATGCCGGTCATTCGCTCTCCGCCGCGATCCGGTCCAGGGCCTGCTGGAGGTCGTCCGGGTAGGTGCTGGAGAACTCCACCCAGCGGCCGTCGGAGGGGTGCTCGAAGCCGAGCCGGACGGCGTGCAGCCACTGCCGGGTCAGGCCGAGGCGCTTGGCCATCGTCGGGTCGGCGCCATAGGTCAGGTCACCGACGCAGGGGTGGCGGTGGGCGGACATGTGCACCCGGATCTGGTGCGTACGGCCGGTCTCCAGCTTGATGTCCAGGAGGCTGGCGGCGCGGTACGCCTCGATCAGGTCGTAGTGCGTGACCGACGGCTTGCCCTCCGCGACGACCGCCCACTTGTAGTCGTGGGTGGGGTGGCGCCCGATGGGGGCGTCGATGGTGCCGCTCATCGGGTCCGGGTGCCCCTGGACCAGCGCGTGGTACTTCTTCTCGACGATCCGGTCGCGGAACTGGGCCTTCAGCAGCGTGTAGGCCCGCTCGGACTTGGCGACGACCATCAGCCCCGAGGTGCCGACGTCGAGCCGGTGCACGATGCCCTGGCGCTCGGCGGCGCCCGAGGTGGAGATCCGGTACCCGGCGGCGGCCAGGCCGCCGATGACGGTGGTGCCGGTCCAGCCGGGGCTCGGGTGGGCGGCGACACCGACCGGCTTCATGATCACGACGATGTCGTCGTCGTCGTGGACGATCTCCATGCCCTCGACGGGCTCGGCGACGATCTGGACCGGCGCGGGAGCCTGCGGCATCTCCACTTCCAGCCAGGCGCCGCCGTGCACCCGCTCGGACTTCCCGGCCACCGAACCGTCCACCTGTACCTTCCCGGCGGCGGCCAGCTCTGCGGCCTTGGTGCGGGAAAAGCCGAACATGCGGGAAATGGCGGCGTCGACACGCTCGCCTTCCAGGCCATCGGGTACGGGCAGGGTTCGGATCTCGGGATGCGTACTCACCTGTCGAGTATGCCTTGCATGGCTCAGTCCTTGTGCACGGTGCCGTCGGGGTCCAGGCCCTTGAAGGACAGGATCACGATCAGGATGCCGCCGCAGACGATCGAGGAGTCGGCCAGGTTGAATACGGCGAAGTGGGCGGGGGCGATGAAGTCCACCACCGCACCCTGGAAGGTGCCCGGCGCACGGAAGACGCGGTCGGTGAGGTTGCCCAGCGCACCGCCGAGCAGCAGCCCGAGCGCGATGGCCCACGGCAGGCTGTAGAGCTTGCGCGCCAGCCGCGCGATCACCACGATGACGGTCGCCGCGATGATCGTGAAGATGATCGTGAAGGCCTCACCGATACCAAACGCGGCGCCCGCGTTGCGGATCGCGTCGAGCCTGAGCCAGCTGCCGAAGATCTCGACCGGCTCCTGGTGCTCCAGCTTCGCCACCACGAGCATCTTGCTGCCCAGGTCGAGCAGGTACGCCAGGACGGCGACACAGAAGAGCAGGATGACCCGGCGCCGACGGGTCGCCGCCGAACGGTCGACCACCGCCTCGCCGTCCCCGTCCTCGGCGGCGGTGGGGTCCACCGCCTGCCCGTCCGGGGACCCGGCTCCCTCGCTCCGCTCCGGCTCGGCTCCTTCGCGTCCCTCGGCCTCAGGGATGTCCGGCGTACCGATGATGCTCTCCGCCTCTGCCACGTGAGTCCCTCAACCTAGTTCCCGACTGAGGACGAGGGTACGACACACCGGTGGGGATCAGCCTCGTCGCTCCTGCTTCTGTTTGTCCTCGACACACAGGGTGGCCCGGGGGAACGCCTGCATCCGCGCCTTGCCGATCGGGTTGCCGCAGATCTCGCAGAGCCCGTACGTCCCGGCGTCGAGCCGGGCCAGTGCCCGCTCGGTCTGCTCCAGCATCTCCTGGGCGTTGGCGGCGAGTGACATCTCGTGCTCGCGGGTGATGTTCTTGGTACCGGTGTCCGCCTCGTCGTCGCCCGCCCCGTCACCGGAGTCCCGCATCAGACCGGCCAGCGCCGCACCCGAGGTCTCCAGCTCGCTGCGCAGCCGGGCGGCCTCCCCGGTCAGCTCGGACCTGGCGGCAGAGACCTCCTCCGGCGTCCAGGGGTCCTCGCCCGGTCGTACGGCCAGCTCCCCCGGCGTGGTCGCGGCGGCGCGGGCCGGGGGCACGGGCGCCGCGCTCCGGCCGGCGGTCCGGGTCCTGGCCGCGCTCTTCTTGGCTACCACCGTGTGGGCTCCCGTCTGCTCGGCGGCCTCGGCCGCCCCCGTGGCCGCAGCCGCGGCCTTCTTCGAAGCCTTCTCGGCCACGGTCTTCGCGGCCGCGGCCTTCTTCGGAGCGGCCTTCTTCGCCGCCGCCTTCTTGGTCGCCGATTTTCTGGGTGCCGCCTTCTCGTCAGCCTTCTTCGTCGCCTTCTCCTCGGCCGCCGCGCCCGTGGATTCCGCTGACGCCGTCTTCTTTGCGGCGGTCTTCTTCGCCACCATGGCCGCGGCCCCTTCACACATTGTGATCTTGCTCGCGAGTCGTGCTGGGACGATAAGTCGACCCCAGCCCCGCGGCAACGGGGCACGCCGCCGATTCGCCCCTCCCCGTGTCCGGACCACAGCCCGCCTGAGTCCGTTGTGCCCAGCTCCCCGGCGGGTATTCCGCCCTCACCTCCCTCGCCGGGCAGCGCCGGGACTCCGCACGCCGCGTCTGGCCATTCGGGTCACGCCGGAGCCGGTCGTTGAACCGGTCGGCCCACGCACCCCGGGCCCCGTACACTGGCGGCAGCGAGAGGCGTGGATGGGACGAGTAGCGTCGGACGCAGCCAGGAGCGACCCGGGGACGGTGGAAGCCCGGGGGCGAGCGCGTCGTGAAGATCACCCGGAGCCGTCGGAGGAAAGCTTTGGACCGTGGGCTGCGCCCACGTGCACAAGGCGAGTAGAACCGGCTTCGCACCCCTAATGAGGGGGCAACGGGCAACCGCCCGGGGCCAAGGAGGGTGGTACCGCGGGGACCCGACCGGTTCTCGTCCCTCCGACGGAAGTGGAAAACGTCCGCCGGAGGAAGCCCGCACATGACATCGCCGCAGTACCGCCAGGTACCCGCCCAGGTAGACCTGCCCGCGCTGGAGCACGCCGTGCTCGACTTCTGGCGCGAGAACAAGGTCTTCACCAAGAGCCTCGACCAGTCCGAGGGCCGCCCCGAGTGGGTCTTCTACGAGGGCCCGCCGACCGCCAACGGCATGCCCGGCGCCCATCACATCGAGGCCCGCGTCTTCAAGGACGTCTTCCCGCGCTTCCGCACCATGCAGGGCTACCACGTCGGCCGCAAGGCCGGCTGGGACTGTCACGGCCTGCCGGTCGAGCTCGCGGTCGAGAAGGAGCTGGGCTTCAACGGCAAGAAGGACATCGAGGCGTACGGCATCGCCGAGTTCAACGCCAAGTGCCGTGAGTCCGTGACCCGGCACACCGATGCCTTCACCGAGCTGACGACCCGGATGGGCTACTGGGTCGACCTCGACGACGCCTACCGCACGATGGACCCCGAGTACGTCGAGTCTGTCTGGTGGTCGCTGAAGGAGATCTTCAACAAGGACCTGCTGGTCCAGGACCACCGCGTCGCCCCCTGGTGCCCGCGCTGCGGCACGGGCCTGTCCGACCACGAGCTGGCCCAGGGCTACGAGACGGTCGTCGACCCCTCGGTCTTCGTCCGCTTCCCGCTCACCTCCGGACCGCTGGCCGACGAGGCCGCCCTCCTGGTCTGGACGACGACCCCCTGGACCCTGGTCTCCAACACGGCCGTCGCCGCGCACCCCGAGGTCGAGTACGTCGTCGCGACGGACGGCGAGGAGAGGCTCGTCGTCGCCCGGCCGCTCGTCGAGAAGGCGCTCGGCGAGGGCTGGGAGCTCACCGGCCAGTCGTTCACCGGCCGCGAGATGGAGCGCTGGACGTACGAGCGCCCGTTCGCCCTGATCGACTTCCCCGCGCCCGCCCACTACGTCGTCAACGCCGAGTACGTGACGACAGAGGACGGTACGGGTCTGGTCCACCAGTCCCCCGCCTTCGGCGCCGACGACCTCCTGGTCTGCAAGGCGTACGGTCTACCGGTGGTCAACCCGGTCCGGCCCGACGGCACCTTCGAGGAGGACGTGCCGCTGGTCGGGGGCGTCTTCTTCAAGAAGGCCGACGAGGCGCTCACCGAGGACCTCAAGGACCGCGGCCTGCTCTTCCGCCACGTCCCGTACGAGCACAGCTACCCGCACTGCTGGCGCTGCCACACCGCGCTGCTCTACTACGCGCAGCCGTCCTGGTACATCCGCACGACGGCGATCAAGGACCGGCTCCTGGAGGAGAACCAGAAGACCAACTGGTTCCCCGACTCGGTCAAGAACGGCCGCTACGGCGACTGGCTGAACAACAACATCGACTGGGCGCTGTCCCGCAACCGCTACTGGGGCACCCCGCTGCCGATCTGGCGCTGCGAGGACGACCACCTCACCGTCATCGGTTCACGCGCCGAGCTGAGCGAGCTGACCGGCACCGACCTCTCCGGCCTCGACCCGCACCGGCCGTTCATCGACGAGATCACGTTCACGTGCTCGCACGAGAGCTGCCAGCTGGAGGCGTACCGCGTCCCCGAGGTCATCGACGCCTGGTACGACTCGGGCTCGATGCCGTTCGCGCAGTGGGGCTACCCGCACAAGAACAAGGAGATCTTCGAGAGCCGCTACCCGGCGCAGTTCATCTCGGAGGCAATCGACCAGACGCGCGGCTGGTTCTACACGCTGATGGCGATCGGCACCCTGGTCTTCGACAAGTCGTCGTACGAGAACGTGGTCTGCCTGGGCCACATCCTCGCCGAGGACGGCCGCAAGATGTCCAAGCACCTGGGCAACACCCTCGAACCGGTCCCGCTGATGGACCAGCACGGCGCCGACGCCGTGCGCTGGTTCATGGCGGCCGGCGGCTCCCCGTGGGCGGCGCGGCGCGTCGGTCACGGCACGATCCAGGAGGTCGTCCGCAAGACGCTCCTCACGTACTGGAACACGGTCGCCTTCCAGGCGTTGTACGCCCGTACGTCGAACTGGGCGCCGTCCGGGGCCGATCCGGCACCGGCCGACCGCACGGTCCTGGACCGCTGGCTGCTGAGCGAGCTGAACGCTCTGGTGGACCAGGTCACCCAGGCGCTGGAGGGCTACGACACCCAGCGGGCCGGCAAGCTGCTCTCGGGGTTCGTCGACGATCTGTCCAACTGGTACGTACGCCGCTCCCGTCGGCGCTTCTGGCAGGGCGACAAGGCGGCGCTGCGCACCCTGCACGAGGTCATCGAGACGGTCACCCGGCTGATGGCCCCGCTGACCCCGTTCATCACCGAGCGGGTCTGGCAGGACCTGATCGTGCCGGTCGCCCCGGACGCCCCGGAGTCGGTCCACCTCTCGGACTGGCCGAAGGCAGAGCTGACGGCGATCGACCCCACGCTCTCGACGCAGATGGCACTGGTGCGCCGACTGGTCGAGCTGGGCCGGGCAACGCGTGCCGAGTCGGGCGTCAAGACCCGCCAGCCGCTGTCCCGGGCCCTGGTCGCGGCCTCGGGCTTCGAGAGCCTCTCCCCCGAACTGCGGGCCCAGATCACCGAGGAGCTGAACGTCTCCTCCGTGGCCTCCCTGTCCACGGGAGGCGGCTCGCTGGTCGACACGACGGCGAAGGCCAACTTCCGGGCGCTGGGCAAGCGGTTCGGCAAGGGCGTCCAGGCGGTGGCAAAGGCCGTCGCGAACGCCGACGCCGCCGCGCTGTCGCTGGCCCTGCGCGAGGGCACGGCCTCGGTCGAGGTCGACGGCGAGACGGTGTCACTGGCCCCGGACGAGGTCATCATCACCGAGACCCCGCGCGAGGGCTGGTCGGTCGCGTCCGACTCGGGCGCCACGGTCGCCCTCGACCTGGAGATCACCCCGGAGCTGCGGCGTGCGGGCCTGGCCCGTGACGCGATCCGCCTCATCCAGGAGGCCCGCAAGAACAGCGGCCTGGACGTGGCGGACCGCATCGCCGTCCGCTGGACGTCCACGTCGCCCGCGACGACCGAGGCCCTGACCGAGCACGCGTCCCTGATCGCGGACGAGGTCCTGGCCCTGGACTACGCGCAGGGCGAGGCGGACGCGGCGTACGGCGAGCCGTTCGAGGACGAGGGCCTGTCCCTGTCGTTCCGCCTCCGCAGGACGGAGCGCTAGGTGTACTGACCCGTGAG
>CBRG010000239.1 GCA_000470535.1 Streptomyces sp. AW19M42 | reverse complement strand
CCCGCTCCGGCGCCCGCCGACCCCCGGCCGGCCCTGCCAGGGGCCGCCCGGAGCCGGCTGGAACGGCTGCTCGCGGACCGCGCGGCCCCGAGCGGTTCGGCCGGCAGACGCGGCACGGCTCCCGATCTGACGGAACTGATCCCGCAGTGGCTGACCACCGCCAATCTGCACGGCTACCGGGCACCGGAAGCGACCCTGCCCGCCCTGCTGGACGCGGCCCGTGCCCGGAGCGATCTGCGACCGCAGGCCCTGGCGTTCGCCGGACCGCGCGGGCTCTGGCTGGCCGGGCTGAACCCCGAGTGGAAGTTCGCGCTGCGCGGTGCGTCCGGCACCTCGCTGCTGCCGGACGTGACCGACCGGGAAGCGGTCCACCGGCTCTGGGAGGAGGGCCTGTTCGCGGAACGGGTCGCCCTGCTCTCCGCGGTGCGGGCGCACCGGGCCGATGCCGCTCTCGCCCTGCTCGCCACCACCTGGGCCACCGAGCGGGCCGAGGACCGGCTGATGTTCGTCGACTCGCTGCGCACCGGGCTCTCCGGCGCCGATGAGCCCTTCCTGGAGCAGGCCCTGACCGACCGCAGCCGCAATGTGCGGGCGACGGCCGCCGAGTTGCTCTCCGCGCTGCCCGGCTCCGCGCTCGCCCGCCGGATGGCGGACCGCGCCCTGTCCTGTGTGAGCCCCGGCCTTACCGGCACCGGGCCGTCCGTGGCCGTGGAGGCCCCGCACGAGTGCGATGCGGCGATGCAGCGCGACGGCGTCGTGGCGCTCCCGCCGGCCGGGCGGGGCGAACGGTCCTGGTGGCTCGGCCAGTTGGTGGAGTCGTCGCCGCTCTCGGTCTGGCCGGCCCGGTTCGGCGGCCGCGAGGCGCGGGAGATCGTCGCGCTACCCGTGGCCGACGGCTGGAGCGAGGAGCTGCACGCGGCCTGGTGCCGGGCCGCCGTAAGGCAGCGGGACCCGGAGTGGGCGCGGGCGCTGCTCGGCGCCCCCTCGACACCTCCGTCGAACGGTCCGGGCACAGCCTCGCTGGCCGAGCGGTCGAAGCTCCTGATCGTGCTGCCCGCCGCCGAACGGGCCGCCTGGGTCGCTGAGTTCATCGCCGCGCACGGACTGTCGGAGGCGTTCCAGCTGCTGGGGGTCTGCCCGACCCCCTGGGCGGAGCCGCTCGGGCGCTCCGTCGTCGACGCCCTCGACATCGCCCGGGACGCCGGCAGCTACCCGTGGAGCTTCAGCGGCGTGATGGGCCTCGCGGAGCGCTGCCTGGATCCGGCGGAGGCCGACCGCTTGGAGGTCCTCACCACGACCCCCGACGAACCGGCGGACGCCTCCCCCGGCGCGAACGGCTACTGGTCGGAGGCGTTCCAGCGGCTGGTCTCCACCCTGCGGCTCCGCGCGGCGATGGACGCGGAGCTGGCACCGGGCGGAATCAGGCCTCCGCCGGCTGGCGGACGTTCGCGTTGACCCAGGAGATGATCTCGACCGTCGTCGCGCCCGGGGTGAAGATCTCCGCGACCCCCTGCTCCTTGAGCGGCGCGATGTCCGCCTCCGGGATGATGCCGCCGCCGAAGACCTTGATGTCCTCGGCCTCGCGCTCCTTCAGCAGGGCGATCACCTTCGCGAAGAGCGTGTTGTGCGCACCGGAGAGGATCGAGAGGCCGATCGCGTCGGCGTCCTCCTGGATCGCGGTGTCCACGATCTGTTCGGGAGTCTGGTGGAGCCCCGTGTAGATGACCTCCATACCGGCGTCGCGCAGTGCCCGCGCGATCACCTTGGCCCCTCGGTCATGGCCGTCGAGGCCCGGCTTGGCCACCACCACTCGGATCGGACCGGTCACACCCATCACTGCCTCCACACGCGTCTCCCGCCCCTGACAGGCCGGGGATGTGAACGAACGTTATCCGCAGCATCCCGCAAGCCGCTGTTTCGCGGTGGGCGGGGAGGGGGAAATCACACGTGGGACATGTTCACCGGGCGCCGTTTCCCACAGCACGCGGCACACCTGCCGTGCGGGACCGGCCGCCGGGGGAGCCGCACGAGGTCGTCGTACCACCGCGCCGTCAGCCGCACGGCACGGTGGTACGGCTCACCGACCGCCCACCGGCCGGCCACCGAAGGTGATCCGGAAGGCACGGCGGGCGGCGGGTCCCGGACGGTGACCCGCCGCCCGGACGTCCGACACGGCGCCCCACGAGGGCATACGGGGCAGGGGCCGCCGCTCCCCGGGTGCCGGAGCAGGAGGTCGGCCGATGAAGGCCCTGCCCTTTCTTCCGCTACTGCTGCGCCGGGCGGGCCCGCGCAACGCCTGGCTGTCGTCCGCGCTGCTGAGAGCGACCGCGCTGGAACTCGTGGTGCTCGCCGGACACGCACTGATCTACCCCACGGGCATCACCGACGAGCGGCGCGCCCCGCCACGCCCGGTTGCCGAACCCGCCCCCACACCCCCCGGGACCACACCCCTGCCCGGTACGTACTCCGGAAGCAGCGAAAACAGCGAGAACAGCGGAAACACCAGGCACATCGGGAACACAGACCGGCCGCCCGTCGTGCTCCTGCACGGTTTCATCGACAACCGCTCCGTCTTCGTACTGCTGCGCCGCTCGCTGGCCCGGCACGGCTGGCGCCATCTGGAGTCGCTCAACTACTCCCCGCTGACCTGCGACATCCGCACCGCCGCCGAGCTGCTCGGCCGCCACGTAGAGGAGATCTGCGCCCGCACCGGGCACCACGAGGTCGACATCGTCGGGCACAGCCTGGGCGGGCTGATAGCGCGCTACTACGTACAGCGACTGGGGGGTGACCGGCGGGTCCGCACCCTGGTCACGCTCGGCACGCCGCACGCGGGCACCGCCGCCGCTCCCCTGGCCAGCGCTCACCCGATCGTGCGCCAGATGCGCAGCGGATCGGCCCCGATCGAAGAGCTTCGACTGCCGGCGCCCGGGTGCCGCACCCGGTTCGTCAGCTTCTGGAGCGAGCTGGACCAGGTCATCGTCCCCGCAGAGGCGGCCTGCGTCGACCATCCCGACCTCGACGCGACCAACGTCCGCGTCAGCGGGATCGGCCATCTCGCGCTGCCCGTGCACCCGGCCGTGGCAGCCGGTGTCCGCCAGGCGCTCGACGCGCACGAGCCCAGAAATAGAACGAGTTTCGAACATAGAGCCAAGGCTGTGTGAGTGGTCCGTCGAAAGACGGCCGATTGCCCGTTTCCTGAGCGCCCGCGAGCCGTGGAGAGATTGTCGGCGTCGCGTACCGCCGGGTACAGTCGCGGCCACTGCTTTCCCCCGGGGTTCCCCACGGACCCCGGACCCAAGGTCCTGCTGCCGAGGCGAGAGAGAAGTTGGTGAACGACCAGCACCCCCACGCCGGGTATGTCGGATACGACAGCCACTCCACGAGCGGTTTTGACAATGACCCGCTCTTCGGCTCCCTCCCCAGCGGCTACGACGGTTCGTACGACACCACGACCGGTTACGCCGCCCCGTACGACACCGGCCAGGCCGGTCACAGCGGCCAGTACGACACCACCCAGTGGGACACCGGCGCACACCGCACCGCCGCGTACGACCACGCCGCCGACTACGCGGCCTACACCCCCCACTTCCAGCAGCACCCCCAGTACGAAGCGGCCCCGCAGTACGACGCGGCCCCGCAGCAGTACGACACCACCGGCACCTGGGCGACGTTCGACGGCCATGGCGCGAACATCCCGGCACAGGGCGGCGCCCCTGACTCCTCGGGCCAGTGGGACACCTCCGGCTGGTACGCGAACGGCCAGTGGTCAAGCACCGACACGGCGGGATACGACTCCGGCGCGTACGACGCGACCGCCTGGAACTCCGGCGCCGCGCCCGAGCACGGACAGCAAACTCCGCAATATCTGACGGCGTCGCACGAGCCCGAACAGACACGGCAACATCCGTACGAGCCGAACGAGACACCCGAGCCGTACGGGACACCCGAGCCGTACCAGACGTACGAGACGCACGAGCCGTACGAGACGCACGAGCCGTACGAGACGCACGAGCCGTACCAGACGTACGAGACGCACGAGCCGTACCAGACGTACGAGACGTGCGAGACGTACGAGTCCGCAGACCTGGAACCGGACGCCGAGGGCCCCCACGGGCCAGACGGCTTTGACGGCGGACCTGACCGCCTCACCGTCCCGTCCCCTGCCGACGCCCACCACCCCACAGGCCGTCAGGCCTCCCGCGGTGGCAGCCGCAGCCGCAGCCGCAGGCGTTCGCCCGCCAAGCGCTCCGCCCTCCTCACCATCGCCGTTCCCTCCGCCTGCGTGATGAGCGTGGCCGGTATCGCCGCCGCGTCCGTGGGCGGCATGGGTGGCGGCGAGGAGAAGAAGGACGACACCACGACGATGGCGGCCGCCGACCCCGGCACGGTCAAGCCGGTGGCCGCCAACAACAAGCTGGACACCCAGCTCGCCAACCTCAGCGCCGACGCGGAGAACTTCGCGGACCGCGCCAGCCGCACCCAGGAGCGCATCGACCTGAAGGAGCGGCAGGCCGCCGAGAAGAAGAAGCGCGAGGAGGAGGCCGCCCGCAAGGAGGCCCTGCGTCCCAAGTTCGTCATGCCGGTCAAGGAGCACGGGCTCAGCGCGTACTTCGGCCAGGCGGGCGTCAACTGGATGTCCGTGCACACGGGCATCGACTTCCCCGTCCAGTACGGGACTCCGGTGATGGCGGCGACCGACGGCACCGTTCGTACGCAGTTCAACACCGCGTACGGGAACATGGCCATCGTCACGATGGCCGACGGCACCGAGACCTGGTACTGCCACCTCAGCAGCACCCGGATCCGCTCGGGCAACGTCAAGGCCGGTGACGTGATCGCGCACTCCGGGGACTCCGGCAACTCGACGGGCCCCCACATGCACTTCGAGGTGCGGCCCGGCGGCGGTGCGGCGGTCGACCCGCTGCCCTGGCTCCGCAGCCACGACGTCGACCCGACCTGACGCGACCTGCCCCGGCCTCCCCCTGGCCGGGCCGGTACGCCTCGCTACAGCTTCTGGACCGGGGCGTACCGCAGCAGCAGCTTCTTCGGCCGCTCGTCCCCGAAGTCGACCGTGGCCTTCGCCTGGTCACCGATGCCGTCGACCGCCGTCACCGTGCCCAGACCGAACTGGTCGTGGGTGACCCGGTCACCGACCACGAGCGTGATCGTCGGCTTGTCCGACGTCCGCCGGGTCGCGAAGCCGGAGGGCCCGGAGCGCGAACGGGACGCGGACAGCGATGAGGTGATGCCCGACGTCGGTCCCGCCGGAGCCGCCATCGGGCCCTTGCGCTTCCACTCCAGGTGCTGCTCCGGGATCTCCTCCAGGAACCGCGACGGCGGGTTGTAGGAGGGCTGGCCCCACGCGCTGCGCATCGACGCCCGGGTCAGATAGAGCCGCTCGCGGGCACGGGTGATGCCGACGTAGGCGAGCCGACGCTCCTCCTCCAGCTCCTTGACCTGGCCCAGCGCCCGCATGTGCGGGAAGACGCCGTCCTCCAGGCCGGTCAGGAAGACCACCGGGAATTCGAGGCCCTTCGCGGTGTGCAGGGTCATCAGCGTGACGACTCCCGACCCGTCGGTGTCCTCGTCGGGGATCTGGTCGGAGTCGGCGACGAGCGCGACCCGCTCCAGGAACTCGGCGAGCGTTCCCGCCCCCTCCTCCTCGCCGCGGTCCTGCTCGAATTCGAGCGCCACGGAGGCGAGCTCCTGGAGGTTCTCGATCCGGGTCTCGTCCTGCGGGTCGGTGGAGGCCTGGAGCTCCGCGAGGTAGCCGGTCCGCTCCATGACGGCCTCCAGCACCACGGCCGGACCCGCGCCCGACTCGACGATCGTGCGCAGCTCCTCCATCAGCGTGTTGAACCGCTTGACGGCGTTGGCGGACCGGGCGGCCATGCCGTACGCCTCGTCGACGCGGCGCAGCGCCTGCGGGAAGGTGATCTTCTCCCGCATCGACAGGGCGTCGATCATCGCCTCCGACCGGTCCCCGATGCCGCGCTTGGGCACGTTCAGGATGCGGCGCAGCGGGACCGTGTCCTCGGGATTGGACAGGACCCGGAGGTAGGCCAGGACGTCCCGGACCTCCTTGCGCTCGTAGAAGCGCACACCGCCGACGACCTTGTAGGGCAGGCCGACCCGGATGAAGATCTCCTCGAAGACACGGGACTGCGCGTTCGTCCGGTAGAAGATCGCGACGTCGCCCGCCTTGACGTCGCCCGCGTCGGTCAGCCGGTCGATCTCGTCCGCGACGAACTGCGCCTCGTCGTGCTCGGTGTCCGCGACGTAGCCGGTGATCCGGGTGCCGGAGCCGGCGTTGGTCCAGAGGTTCTTCGGGCGGCGGCTCTCGTTGCGCTCGATGACGGCGTTGGCGGCGGACAGGATCGTCTGGGTGGAGCGGTAGTTCTGCTCCAGCAGGATCGTGGTCGCGTCCGGGTAGTCCTCCTCGAACTGGAGGATGTTGCGGATCGTGGCGCCGCGGAAGGCGTAGATCGACTGGTCGGCGTCACCGACGACGCACAGTTCGCCGGGGGCGTCGGCGGCACCGGCCGGGCCGACCAGCTCCCGTACGAGCGTGTACTGAGCGTGGTTGGTGTCCTGGTACTCGTCGACCAGGACGTGCCGGAAGCGGCGGCGGTAGTGCTCGGCGACGTCGGGGAAGGCCTGGAGCAGGTGCACCGTCGTCATGATGATGTCGTCGAAGTCCAGTGCGTTGGCCTCGCGCAGCCGGGACTGGTACATCGCGTAGGCCTGGGCGAGGGTCTTCTCGAAACCGTCCGTGGCCTGGCCCGCGAAGGTCTCCTCGTCGATCAGCTCGTTCTTCAGGTTCGACACCTTGGCCGTGAACGACTTCGGCGGGAAGCGCTTCGGGTCGAGGTCGAGATCGCGGCAGACCAGCGCCATCAGCCGCTTGGAGTCCGCCGCGTCGTAGATCGAGAACGAGGAGGTGAAGCCGAGCTTCTTCGACTCTCGGCGCAGGATCCGGACGCACGCGCTGTGGAAGGTCATGACCCACATGGCGTTGGCACGGGGGCCGACGAGCTGCTCGACGCGCTCCTTCATCTCGCCCGCGGCCTTGTTGGTGAAGGTGATCGCCAGGATCTGGCCGGGGTGCACCCCGCGCTCGGCCAGCAGGTGGGCGATGCGGTGGGTCAGCACCCGGGTCTTGCCCGAACCGGCCCCGGCGACGATGAGCAGCGGGGAGCCCGCGTGCACGACGGCGGCGCGCTGCTCGGTGTTCAGCCCGTCGAGCAGCGCGGCGGCGTCGATGACCGGGCGGTGGGCCCCGTCGCGGTAGTACGCGTCGCGGGGCGGCGGGGGCCCGTCGAACACGCCCCCGAAGAGGTCCTCCGGCACCACTTCGGGTGCGGAGTCCTCGGGGGGCGGCGGGGGCCCGTCCTCCGTGTGCTGGAGGCCGGCCAGGAAACTGTCGTCAAAGAGGCTGCTCATCGCTGTCCGAGTCTAGGCGGCCCCACCGACACCCCGGGCCCGCCTGGCAGAACACGTACCGTCCGGAGCCACACACGGCGATGCCCGCGCCACCCTGCGTAGGAAAACTCCGCGCCGCGCCCGGCCGTACCGCACCGGTTCCGCAAGGTCACGAAAACGTATCGGGCATATCGAACATCAACCTTCACAGCGACACCATGAGTTGGCTAGCGTGCTCGTTCGGACGGCCGTACCCCCAGAGGCGAACCA
Organism: Streptomyces sp. AW19M42; assembly: GCA_000470535.1. Taxonomy (GTDB): domain Bacteria; phylum Actinomycetota; class Actinomycetes; order Streptomycetales; family Streptomycetaceae; genus Streptomyces. The sequence goes on along the minus strand of CBRG010000239.1, from coordinate 20,093 downwards.
CGCCGAGCGGCCGTCCACGCCGAATCCGAACCGCCCGCACGGGGTCCGGAACCGGGGACCCACACGCAGCACCGGGGTGAATCGGTCCGCAACCTCCACCAGGACCGTAGGGCAGCCTTCCGTTCCGCCCGAACCCGACAGCTAACCCGGTAGGCGGTCCACGGAAGGAAATGCCGGCCTTGGCATCGCATCGCAAACCGCGCCCACGGGTGCGCAGCACCACCCCCGCCATCGGGTTCACCACGGCCGCACTCGCCTCGGTGACCCTGCTGTCCACGCAGAGCGCGCTGGCGGCCCCTGCCCCGAAGCCCAGCATCGAGGACGTCCAGAAGAAGGTCGACGACCTCTACCGGCAGGCGGGCACCGCGACCCAGCACTACGACGAGGCGAAAGAGGCGTCCGCCGCACAGCGCACCAAGGTGGACACGCTGCTGGACGACATCGCCAAGCGCGCCGACAAGCTGAACGACGCCCGCCGGACGCTCGGGAACTACGCGGCCGCCCAGTACCGCGACGGCGCGCTCGCGCCGACCGCCACCTTCTTCCTGGCCAACGACCCGCAGTCGTTCTTCGACCAGACCCACCTGATGAACCGGATGGCCGCGAACCAGCAGCAGGCCGTCTCCGACTTCCGTACGAAGCAGGCCGAGGCGTCGAAGAAACGGGCCGAGGCGGTGACGAGCCTGGAGACGCTCACCGCGTCCCAGACCAAGCTGCGCACCAGCAAGCAGAACGTGCAGAACAAGCTGACCGAGGCGCGCACCCTGCTGTCGAAGCTCACCGCGCAGGAGAAGGCGCGGCTGGCCGAGCTGGAGGAGAAGAAGAAGGCCGAGGCCGCGCGCAGGGCCGAGGAACTGGCGAAGAAGCAGGCGGCCGCGAAGGCGGAGGCCGAACGCAAGGCCGAGGAGGCCGGCAGCGGGGCCGGTACGGACACCGGGACGGGCACGGGTCCGGGCACCGGCACCGGCACCGGTTCAGGTTCGGACAGCAGCGCCACGACGAAGGCTGAAAAGGTCCTCGCGTTCGCCAGGGCCCAGATCGGCAAGCCCTACGTCTGGGGGGCGACCGGCCCGTCCTCGTACGACTGCTCGGGGCTGACCCAGGCGGCCTGGCGCTCGGCAGGCGTCTCGCTGCCCCGGACCACCTGGGACCAGGTGAACGTCGGCGCCCGGATCGCCACGGCGGACCTTCAGCCCGGGGACCTGGTCTTCTTCTACGACGACATCAGCCACGTCGGGATCTACAAGGGCGACGGCATGATGATCCATGCGCCGAAGCCGGGGGCCAACGTGCGCGAGGAGTCGATCTACTACATGCCGATCTACGGGAGCGTGCGCCCCGGCTAGGGAGTGTCCGGCGGATCAGGCCCTGGGCGCTCAGGTCCAGAGCGTGGCGATGAAGATGTTGACCATCGTCAGTCCGCCCACCGCCGCGAAGAGGCCCTTCTCGACCTTCTCCTCGTCCCGCTTGACGTAGACCAGCCCGAGGATGACGACGAGGATCAGCAGCTTGATGCCGATCTTGACGTTGTTCACGGGGTGGTCGTCGGCCTGGTCGAGCCCGACCAGGGCGATTCCGGTGACCAGCATGGTCAGGGCGCCGTGCAGCATCCCGGGTACGAATCGCGCCGTCCCCGCGCCCATCGCCTTCATCTGGGTGAGGAAGCCCCCGAGCAGGGCGGCGATTCCGATGATGTGGAGGGCGACGAAGACATCGATGAGTACACGCATGGTTCCGCACCTTAGCCCTGGCCTCAGCAGGCCTCGGCAGCCAGGTGCTACTCACTGGCCACTTGACCGATGAATGCACCAATTGCCTGACTCTGGTGCAATTTTTCCGGTCATTCGACAACAACGCGCCGCCAAATTGAGGCAATATGCGTCATTACGACTCTTCCCCGTGCCCCGGGTTTAGCGTCCCTACCAGGTGACCGGATCACCGCCGCTCCGCACCCGGGCGGCACCGCCCGGTCGCCCCGCCGAGAGATCCGGCGGCGGGCCGCTCCCCCTGTTGGCGACCCGCCGCCGGACCGGGCGGGTCCGCCGGTAGGCCCCGGCGGGCAGTCGACAGGAAGGACCACCGCCTCCGTGGCCGCGCACCGGAAACCCAAGCAGCGCCCCTACACCGGCTCTGCTGCCCGCACCGCAGCGACCCTCGCCCTCGCCGGGGCCGCGACCGCTGCCGCGCTGCCGGGATCCGCGCACGCAGAGCCGACGCTCACCACTGCCCAGGTCAAGGCCGAGGTGGACCGGCTGTACCGGGAGGCGGAGGTCGCCACCGAGCAGTACAACGGCGCGAAGGTGAAGGCGGCCGCCACCGCCAGGTCGATCGACGCGATGCGCGACGAGGCCGCCCGCAGGACCGAGCGGCTCAACACCTCGCGCGAGGCGCTGGGCTCGTACGCCGCGGCGCAGTACCGCGCGGGCGGCCTCGATCCGTCCCTCCAGCTGGCGCTCTCCTCCGACCCCGACCAGTACCTCCAGCGCGCCTCCTACGTGGAGCGGGCCGCGTCCGGCCGGGCCGACGAGCTCCGCGCCGTGCGGCGCCAGGTGGCGGACGTGGCGCAGCTGCGCTCCGAGGCGGCGGGGCAGCTGGCCGAGCTCACCGCCCGCCAGGCCGACCTCCAGAAGCACAAGGCGACGGTCCGGGCCAAGCTGTCGGAGGCCCGCCCGCTGCTGGCCCGCCTCTCCCCCGCCCAGCGCACCGCCTACGACGCCTCCGAAGACGGCGGCCGCGGCGACGGCCACGCCGACCGCAGCGCCCCGCGCGGCTCGGCGCAGGCACCGAACGCCCGCGCGGCGGCGGCCGTCGCCTTCGCGTACGGGGCCCTCGGCAAGCCGTACGTCTGGGGCGCCACCGGCCCCTCCTCGTTCGACTGCTCCGGCCTCACCCAGGCCGCCTGGCGCTCCGCAGGTGTCTCGCTGCCCCGGACCACGTACACCCAGATCAACGCCGGGCAGCGGGTCGGAAGGTCCGAACTCGCTCCGGGGGACCTGGTGTTCTTCTACTCGGGCGTCAGCCATGTCGGCCTCTACATCGGCAACGGCCGGATGATCCACGCCCCGCGCCCCGGAGCCCCGGTCCGCATCGCGCCGATCGACGAAATGCCCTTCGCCGGAGCGACCCGGGTGGCATAGGCTCCCGTCCTCCGACCGACCGGACCGAGGGACACCCGCACATGCCCATGGACTTCGACGTCCAGACCCACGCCCGTACGCTCGCCCTCCGCTCCCCGGACCACTACCGGGTGGGCCCGTTCACGGTGCGGCACAACGTGAACTGGTCGCTGAAGTACGCCAACTACGCGATCCCCGACCAGGGCGCCGAACCGACACCCGGCGAACTCGACGCCCTGGTAGCGGCGTTCCGCGAACGGGACCGGATGCCGCGCCTGGAGTACCTGCCCGGCTGGGCGCCCTCGCTCGAACCCGCGCTGCTGGCCGCCGGGTTCACCGTCGAGAACCGGGCCCCGATCCTGGCCTGCCCCCCCGCCGGTCTGCTGCCGCCGAAGCCGGTGGACGGTCTGGTGATGGCCGAGCCCGTCACGGACGCGGAGTTCGACGCCGCCGCGCTCGTCCAGCACCTCGGGTACGGCGGGACCGGCGAGCCCGAGGGCGGCGAGGCGGAGTGGCTGCGCGACGCGGTGGCGAACGGCGGCGTCGCCGCGCTCGCCACCCTCGACGGCGTCCCGGCGGGCGCGGGCGGCTGCTCGGTGCCGGTCGACGGCCTCTGCGAGCTGGTCGGCCTGGCGGTCGCCGCGGAGTTCCGCCGCCGGGGCATCGGCGCCGACCTCTCCGCCCGTCTCACGGCGACCGCGTTCGAGCGGGGCTGCCGGGTGGTGTGGCTGGAGCCGGGCGACGCCGATGTGGAACGGATCTACGCGTCCATCGGCTACCGCGGGATCGGCGAGAAGCTGAACATCTCGCTCGACCCGGAACGGGACGCCGCCTGACTCAGACCAGCCGTCGGGCCGTCGCCCAGCGGGTCAGCTCGTGCCGGTTGGACAGCTGGAGCTTCCTGAGTACCGCGGAGACGTGCGACTCGACCGTCTTCACCGAGATGAACAGCTGCTTCGCGATCTCCTTGTACGCGTAGCCGCGGGCGATCAGCCGCAGCACCTCGCGCTCGCGCTGGGTCAGCCGGTCGAGGTCCTCGTCGACCGGCGGCGCGTCCGTCGAGGCGAAGGCGTCGAGGACGAAGCCGGCCAGCCGGGGCGAGAACACCGCGTCGCCGTCCTGGACCCGGAAGACCGAGTCGACCAGGTCGGCGCCGGTGATGGTCTTGGTGACATAGCCGCGGGCGCCGCCCCGGATGACCCCGATGACGTCCTCCGCGGCGTCCGAGACGGACAGCGCGAGGAAGCGCACCGGGTTCTCCACCGCGCCCATGAACGGGGCGCAGCGGCGCAGCACCTCGACGCCGCCGCCGCCCGGCAGGTGCACGTCCAGGAGGACGACCTCGGGGCGGGTCGCCGTGATGACGGTGACCGCCTGGTCGACGTCGGCGGCCTCGCCCACGACCTCGACCCCGGTCTCCTCTGTGCGGCCGATCTCCGCCTGTACGCCGGTGCGGAACATCCGGTGGTCGTCGACGAGCACGACTCGTACCCGGCGCTCCGGGTCCGGGTGGCCCCCGGTCGCCTCAGTGGTCCCGTTCATCGCTCGTCCTCTCCATCTCCAGCTCGACTTCCGTGCCCCCGCCGGGCACCGAACGCAGCCGGGCGCTGCCGCCGTTGCGCTGCATCCGGCCGATGATTGACTCTCGTACGCCCATTCTGTCCCCCGGTACGGAGTCCAGGTCGAACCCCGGTCCCCGGTCGCGTACCGAGACGAAGACCGTGCGGCCCTCGACCTCCGCGAAGACCTGTACGGCGCCGCCCTCGCCACCGTACTTGGCGGCGTTGACCATCGCCTCGCGTGCGGCCTGCATCTGTGCGGTCAGCCTTTCGTCGAGCGGGCAGTCGCCCACGACGACGACCTCCAGCGGGACGCCGTGCTTGTCCTCGACCTCGGCGGCGGCGCGTTTGACGGCCTCGGCCAGCGTCTCGGGTTCGTCGTCCTCGTCCTTGCCGGTGCCCTCGGGGTTGTAGAGCCAGTTGCGCAGCTCGCGTTCCTGGGCGCGGGCCAGTCTGCGTACCTCGCCCGCGTCCTCCGCGTTGCGCTGGATCAGGGTGAGGGTGTGCAGGACGGAGTCGTGCACATGGGCGGCGACCTCGGCCCGTTCCTGGGCCCTGATGCGCATCAGGCGTTCCTCTGAGAGATCCTGGGTCATCCGTACGAGGTAGGGCCCGGCCAGCAGGGCGATGCCGGTGAGCACGGCGATGGCCGCGGTGAGGACGTTGCCGAGCTGGGCGGCCGAGCCGCGTACCACCATGAAGCCGGCGAGCCCGAGGCCGACCAGGGCGACTCCGGCGAGCCCGCGGGCCAGGTTCAGGACCCGGCGGCGGCTGCCGACCTCCATCCAGCGGGCCCGGCGGGCGTTGTCGGCCTGCCGCCAGACCAGGACGGAACCGGCGCCGATCAGCAGGGTGGGCCAGATGTAACGGTTGGCCTTGCTGCCCATGTCGACGTTGCCGACGAAGATCACGGCGCCGATGAGGAGCGCGACCAGGGCGAAGACCTGGCCCCGGTCGGGCTTGCGGAGCCGGCGTCTGCCGTCGGGGGCGGTCTCGAAGACGGACCGGGGGCTGTCCACGCCGCCGACGCCGAGCGGGACGACGATCCAGAACACGGCGTACAGGAGCGCGCCGAGGCCGTCCGCGAAGAACAGTCCGAGGAAGACGAACCGCACCCAGGCGACCGGCAGCCCCAGGTGTCCGGCGAGACCGCGTGCGACGCCGCCGAGCAGCCGTCCGTCGGCGCTGCGGTACAGCTTGCGCAGCGGTGGCTCCTCCGGGTCCGGATTGAGGGAGCTGGCGGCTCGGGTGGTGGCGGCTGGCATGACCCGATCGTCACACGTGTGTGCGGCCGATGGCATCAGGGTCGGCCCCCACTTCGACCCTGAGAGCCGGGAGCGGGGGCGGGAACGGGGGGGCGGGCGGGCGCCAGGGCCCGGAACGGTCCCTTCAGGGTCCGGCGGGGACGATCTCAGGGTTCGTCCAGGGTCGGGGCGGGTGCCGGACGTGCCCGGTGCCCGTCACCATGGAGCCATGACCGTTCCCCAGGATGCGCCGCCCGGCGCCGTACCGAACGCCGGGCCCGGCGGGCGGCTGCGGCGCAGCTCGCGGCAGAAAGTGGTGGCCGGGGTCTGCGGCGGCCTCGGCCGGTACTGCGACGTCGATCCGGTGATCTTCCGGATCGTGCTCGGGGTGCTCTCCGTGACCGGCGGTCTCGGTCTGATCTTCTACGGCTTCGCGTGGCTGCTGGTCCCGCTCGACGGCGAGGAGGAGAACGAGGCGCGCCGGCTGCTGTCGGGCCGGGTCGAGGGGGCGTCGCTGATCGCGGTGCTCTTCGCGCTGGTCGGCTGCGGGCTGTTCCTGTCGATGCTGGGCAACGGCGGCACGCTGGCGTTCGCCGCGATGCTGTCGCTCGCGGTGATCGGCTTCTCCGTGTGGACGCAGCACCGCAGGGCGGGCGATCCGCAGGGACCGCTGCATCCCGCGGCCGCGCAGGCGGTCTCGGACGCGCCGCCGGAGGTGAAGGCGCCGCCGAGGCCGGGCAGCCCGTCCTGGTGGCGGGACCCGATCATCAAGGACGGCACCACGGGTCCGGTGGGCCCCGGCTACCTGTGGGGGCCGGCGGACACCATGACGGCCGGCCGGGCGGGCGGGCCGCGCGGGGCGACGGCCACCGACCCGTTCCGGACGCCCCCGAAGTCACGGCAGAACCCGGAGGCGGCCTCGATCGCCGGGGCGGTCTTCCTGCTGGCGGTGCTGGCGGGCGCGTTGAGCGCGCAGGCGAACTGGGACTCCCAGCCGCTGGGGCTGAGCCTGCAGATCGCTCTGACCGCCGCGCTCGCGGTGTTCGGGGCCGGGATGCTGGTCAGCGCCTTCGTCGGGCGGACCGGCTTCGGCACGGTGCTGCTCTCGATGATCACCGCGGGCCTGCTGGCGGGGGCGTCCGCGCTCCCCGCCAACATCACCGCGCACTGGGTGCGCGAGGAGTGGCGGCCGGCCTCGGTCGCGGCGGTGCAGCCGCGTTACGAGGTGGGCTCCGGGGTGGCGGACCTGGATCTCACCCGGGTCTCCGTGCCGAAGGGCGACACGCTCAGGGCCCGGGTGGAGGTCGGTGCGGGCCGGGTCGTCGTCCGGGTGCCGAGGACGGTCACCGTGCGGCTGAGCGCGCGGGCCGGTCTGGGCGACGTCACGTTGCCGGGCGAATCGCCCGACGGCGGGTCACGACAGGGCGACGTGGACATCAGGATCTCGGAGAACGAACACCGGACGCTGTCCCCCGCGCCGGGCGGCCCTCCGGCCGGCACCGTGGAACTCGATCTGGAAGTCGCCATCGGACAGGTGGAGGTCACCCGTGCTTCGTCATGAGATCCGGCCCGGACGCGCGGTGGCGGGCCTGGTGATGATGGGCCTGGCAGCCGGTTACGGGGCGGACGCCGCCGGCCTCTGGCACGTTCCGTGGGTGTTCTTCGTCGCGCTGTTCGCCGGCGGCCTCTGGATCGCCGTGCTGACGACCTGGGTGGCCTACCGGATCCGGCGCCGCCGCGGCGGGAGCACGCCGTCCACCGAGAACGACGTGGCTCCGCCGAGCAGCAGCGGCAGCCAGGCCATGAGGTAGATCAGGTCGTTGCCGAGGTAGTACGGCTCGGTCTGCCAGCTGACGGTCAGCCACAGGCTCAGCGAGATCAGCGCGCCGCCGAGCGCGGCGATCCTGGTCCACAGGCCGAGGAGGGTCCCGATCCCGACGAGGAGTTCACCGATCGCGATGGCGTAGCCGAAGCCGGACGGGCTCTTGAGCGCGAGGTCGACGAGGGCCGGGATCGCGGCGGAGTCACGGACCGCGTTCATCGTCTCGCCGATGGAGCCGGTGCCGGTGGTGTGGAAGAAGGCGCTGTCGGTCAGCTTGTGGAGCCCGGCGTAGACGAAGGTGGCCCCGAGGAAGACCCGCAGCGGCAGCAGGGCGTGCTCCCGTGCCAGCTCCCGCAGGCTCTTCGGCTCGCCCAGCCCGCGCCCGTTCATGCCGTAGTGCATGGTTGCCCCGCCTTCCGCGGCCCTGCGGCGGACCGCCCGGTCCCGCTCACAGAGCCATTCGACCCTCGCCGGACCGTTCGACCCGTCACCAGACCTTACGACCTTCCGCGCGGCCGGCTCCCGGGGCCCCGAAGGCCCCGGGGCTCAGTCCGTCACGTCGATCTCGACCCGGTTCGACTCCGTGCCGGACGCCGTGACCACCTGCACCTCGACCACCCCCGGCTCCACCTCCACCGGCACCGGCACGGTCAGCACGGTGTCGGTCGGGTTGGCGAAGCCGCCGGGGACCGGGACCAGCGGGACGTGGACGTGGACCGGGCCGATCCGCACGACCATCCGGGCCAGCCGGTCGGGGGCCCCGGCGCCGGGCGGCACGAATCCCGCGCCCCGGATCTCGATGTCGTCGCCGGTACGGATCGGCGCGTCCAGATCGCCCGCCTCCCGGGCCCTGACGACCGACAGCACCACGGGCCGGCCGGACTCGGTGTACTTGCCGGCGAAGTACGCCGCCGCGGAGACGGCCACCAGCAGGGCCAGGCCCCAGGGCAGATCGGGCAGTTGCTCGGGCCGCCGGGCGAGGCGGACCGCGGCGAAGAGCACCGCGACGGTGCTCACCAGCACGTACTGCACATCCGTGAAGCCGCCACGCCCCGCGTCGTCGGTGAGCAGATCGGCGGCGCGCGGCCGGTCGGCCCGCAGCTTCTGGAGCCGTCCGGCCAGCACCCGTACGCCCACCACCCGCCGGACCGCCACGGCGATGGCGCACACCAGCGCCAGCACGGTCACCACCCCGGCGCCGCGTGCCAGGTCCAGGCCCTCGATCAGGGCGTCGCGCTGATCGTGGCCGGAGGCGACCGCCAGCTGGAGCGCGAGGACGAGTACGGAGAAGACCGCCAGCAGCACCCAGGACGCGGCGACCGTACGGGAGGTGGAGAGCCGGTTGTCCTCACCGATCAGCGGGGCGAGGAGGCCGCCGCGCCCCCGGTGGACGTGGGCCGCCCCGGTCAGCAGCCCGGCGGTGACGAGCCCGGCGACCAGACCGGCGGTACGCGCGTGGCTCCAGCCCGCGCCGATCGCGGTGGCGGCCTCCGCGACGGCCAGTACGGCGACGGCGCCCCACACGATGACCAGGGTGCGCTGCCACACCCGGTACAGCCAGGCGTCGCCCGCCTCCCTGCCTCGGTCCGCGACGGCCCGCGCGGACTGGGTCAGCTCGTCGGAGACCCACTGCCGGGTCGCGGAGGGGGACTGCGCGACGGCGGCGGGCAGCCCTTGACCGGCGGCGAGTCCGTCCCGCTTGGCCAGGAAGGCGGCCACCGCGCGCCGGTGTCCCTCGCGCGCTCCGTGCGGGCAGTCGCCGCACGTACAGCCCCCGCCGTGCGCGCCTTGTCGTGCCTCGTCCAACGCCACGGAGAACGCCGCCCTTTCCGCCCCGGTACAGCTGTGGTCAAACCAACTCAGCTGTGATTGCTGCGAATTGTGCCGTACCGGGCGGGCTGCTCCCGCATCGGGGCGCGTCCGCGGGGTGGGGCTCGTCAGAACGTTCGAGCGATGCGCTGCCACTGAGGCTGGTAGTTGATCCAGGCGACCAGGTCGCTGCCGAGCTGCTCCCGGGTGGTGAGCGCGTCCCGGTGCTCGATCAGCACCGGCTTCCCGGCCGCCCGCGCGGCCAGCTGCACCTGGCAGGACCGCTCCAGCGTGAGGAACCACCAGGCCGCCGCGTCCACCGAGTCGCCCACGGTCAGCAGCCCGTGGTTGCGCAGGATGACCGCCTTGCGGCCGCCGAGCGCAGCCGCGATCCGGCGCCCCTCGTCCTCGTCCACGACGACCCCGGTGTACGCGTCGTAGAGGGCGTGGTCCTCGTAGAAGGCGCAGGACTCCTGGGTGATCGGCTCGATGAGCTCCCCCAGGGCGGCCAGCGCGCGCCCGTGCACGGAGTGGGTGTGCGCGACGGCGACGACGTCCGGGCGGGCCCGGTGCACCTGGGCGTGGACGGCGAACGCCGCCTGGTTGACGTGGTGGCGGCCCTCGACGACCTGCCCCTCCCCGTTGGCCAGGATCAGCTCGTCGGGGCGCAGCCCCTCGAAGGGGGCGCCGAAGGGGTTGACCCAGAAGCAGTCGGGGAACTCCGGGTCGCGCGCCGTGATGTGCCCGGAGACGCCGTCCTCGTACCCGTACTCACCGAACAGGCGCAGCGCCCCGGCCAGGCGTTCCTTGCGGTACGCGCGCTCCTCGTCGAAGGAGGTGTGCACGGGCGGCATCGCGAAGTGGAGCTGGTCCACCGGTATGGGTGTGGGCTCGGGCATGGCGGCTCCTCTGGGCTCCCGGGCGTACGGGATCAGACGTACGGGATCGGAAGTTACCGCCGGTTGCCGCAGGTGGCCAGAGGTACGACGATGCCGCCGCCCGGAGGACCGGACGACGGCATCGACGCGAGCCAGGGCGTGTTTCGAAAGTAGCGCCGGCCGCCCGAAGGACGGGCTCGGCGGCGTCTGGTGCTGGCCCAGGCTCTCGGCTTCGCTCAAGCAGGGGAGACCCCGTTCCTCGGCGTACCGGCCCCAGGCCCTCGTGCTGGACGTACTTGGCTCCGGGGTCGGTGCGGCGAGAGTGCGTGCACGGCGTCGTGAGGCAGACGGGAATAGTCAGACAGGCCCGGGGGTGCGGGACTACTCCCACTCGATGGTGCCCGGGGGCTTGCTGGTCACGTCGAGGACGACGCGGTTGACGTCGGCCACCTCGTTGGTGATGCGGGTGGAGATCTTGGCGAGGGTCTCGTACGGCAGTCGCGACCAGTCCGCCGTCATGGCGTCCTCGGAGGAGACCGGGCGCAGCACGATCGGGTGGCCGTAGGTGCGGCCGTCGCCCTGGACGCCGACGCTGCGGACGTCCGCGAGCAGGACCACCGGGCACTGCCAGATGTCGCGGTCCAGGCCGGCCGCGGTCAGCTCCTCGCGGGCGATGGCGTCGGCGTCGCGGAGCAGGTCGAGCCGCTCCTTGGTGACCTCGCCGACGATCCGGATGCCGAGACCGGGGCCGGGGAAGGGCTGGCGCTGGACGATCTCCTCCGGCAGTCCGAGCTCCTGGCCGACCATCCGGACCTCGTCCTTGAACAGCTGGCGCAGCGGCTCGACGAGCTGGAACTCGATGTCGTCGGGGAGCCCGCCCACGTTGTGGTGGGACTTGATGTTGGCGGTGCCGGTGCCGCCGCCGGACTCGACGACGTCCGGGTAGAGGGTGCCCTGCACGAGGAAGGCGACCTCGGGGCCGTCCTCCTGGAGGATCTCCAGCTGGGCCTGCTCGAAGACGCGGATGAACTCGCGGCCGATGATCTTCCGCTTCTGCTCCGGGTCCGACACACCGGCCAGGGCGTCGAGGAAGCGCTTCTCGGCGTCGACGACCTTCAGCTTCGCGCCGGTCGCGGCCACGAAGTCCTTCTCGACCTGCTCCGTCTCGCCCTTGCGCATCAGCCCGTGGTCGACGTACACGCAGGTCAGCTGGGAGCCGACGGCCTTCTGCACGAGAGCCGCGGCGACCGCGGAGTCCACGCCGCCGGAGAGGCCGCAGATGGCGCGCTTGGTGCCGACCTGCTCGCGGATGAGGGCGATCTGCTCCTCGACGACGTTGGTGGTCGTCCAGTTCGGCTCGATGCCCGCGCCTCGGTACAGGAAGTGCTCCAGCACCTGCTGGCCGTGGGTGGAGTGCAGGACCTCCGGGTGGTACTGGACGCCGTAGAGCTTCTTCTCGTCGTTCTCGAAGGCGGCGACCGGCACGACGTCGGTGGACGCGGTGACGGTGAAGCCCTCCGGGGCGGCGGAGCAGGCGTCGCCGTGCGACATCCACACCGACTGCTCGGCCGGGGTGCCCTCGAAGAGGGTCGAGCCGCTCTTGGAGACGGCGAGCGCGGTGCGGCCGTACTCGCGGGCGCCGTTGTCGTCGACGGTGCCGCCGAGCGTGGTGGCCATCAGCTGGAAGCCGTAGCACATGCCGAAGACGGGGACCCCGGCCTCGAACAGCGCGCGGTCGAGCGAGGGCGCGCCCTGCGCGTACACGGAGGAGGGGCCGCCGGACAGGATGATCGCGCGGGGGTTCTTGGCCAGCATCTCGGCCACCGGCATCGTGGACGGCACGATCTCGCTGTAGACCCGGGCCTCACGGACGCGGCGGGCGATGAGCTGGGCGTACTGGGCGCCGAAATCGACAACGAGGACCACGTCGGTGGTGGTGTCGGGGGCGGCGGGGGGTGCTGCTGGCACGGGGCGGCCTTCCGGCGGTGGAGAGGGGGTCGGTTCTTCCGATTCTACCGGCGGCCGGAAGCGACCCTCGTCGCGCGAGGAAGGGCCCGGCCGTCTCACCATCCGGGCCGGGCGCCGGACCGGATGCGCGGCCGGGTCATACTGTCCGCATGCGTCAGCACACGACCTTCGTCTTTACCTATGGCACCCGGCCCGCCGGCTGCCATGGTCGTGCTGCTTGAGCAACTGACAAGCAACGTTCCAGGCGCCCCGGGCCGACAGGCCCGGGGCGTTCCGGCGTTCCGGGTCCGGTCGGTTCCGTGGAGCCGCAGCTACCCGGGAGACCACCATGAGCAGCACCGCAGCCACCCGCACCGCCGCAGAGGCTACCGGCGCGCACACCGAGGAGGCCGCGTCCCTGATCGGTGACGCCCGTGCGCGCGTCGACGCCCTGGACGACCGGATCATCGGTCTCGTCCAGGAACGGATGGCCGTCTCCTCCGTCATCCAGGAGGCCCGGATCACCTCGGGGGGCCGTCGGGTGAACCTCTCCCGGGAGATGGAGATCCTCGGCCAGTACCGGGACGCGCTCGGCAAGCCCGGCACCTCCCTCGCGATGACGCTGCTGGAGCTGTGCCGCGGCCGCGTGTGACCCGCCGCGGGGCTGTAGGGGCGTATCCCAGTTCGGGCGGGGTCTCACCCGTACGGCGCGTGACCGGGCCCGGCACGGCTTCGTTGGTCCCGGTGTCCGTGCCAGCCAGGGGCGGGCGGTGGAAGGAAACCACGCGTGGCTCCGCCGGGGCGTGTGGCGTACCGCAGGTACGCCGTGGGACCACGCACCGGCGTGCGTGACCGGTCGGCAGGGGACAGCAGCCCGGTCACCCGCAGGGTCCGCCCCCCAGGGGCTGGGTCCTCGAAGGAACGGCCGGCTCCGGGGACGCCCGGGGCCGGCCGTTCTTTCGTGTCCGCTCCGCGCTGTACGGCTTCGGCTCAGCGGGCCGCGCGGCGGCGGGACACCGTGTAGAGGACCCCGCCCGCGACCAGTGCGGCCGCGGCCGCGGCGCCGGTCAGCAGGGCGACGGAACCGGTGGCGGCGAGGCCGCCGCCGGAGTCACCTCCGGTGCCGCCCGACGAGGACGAGCCGGTCGAACCGGTCGAACCGGCGGAGCCGCCCGACGCGCTGCCGCCGGAGTCGCCCGAGCCCCCGGTGGACCCGGTGGAGCCGGTGGTGGTGCCCGTCGAGGACGAGCCGGTCGAACCCGTGCCGCCGTCGCCTTCGCCCGTGGTGGCGCCGGAGTCGCCCGTGCCGGAGTCCTTGGCGTTCAGGACCAGCGAGGCGGTGTTGTTGGCGGGCTCGGGGTCGAACTGCAGCTTGGGGTCCTGGAGGAAGGTGTTGCGGACCACGACCTTGCCGGAGGCCCCCTCGACCACCTTGGTGATCTTCAGCTCGAAGGGCAGGGCGAAGTCTGCGTCCTCGCGCACGGACATGGGGGTGGGGCAGAAGTAGCGCGGGGCCGCGGTCTGGTTCTCGCGGTACTCCCCGGCGGCCGTCACGCCCCGGCAGGAGTCCGGCTTGGCGACGACCGAGGCGCCCTCGGGCACGGTGACGTCGACCGTGGCGACGTCCTCGCCGGAGCGGATGTAGCCGATCCACGCGGGACCTCGGTTACGGAATCCGACCTCGACCTCGACCGAGTCGCCCGCTCCACCCTTCGCGCGGTCACCGTACGCCGCGAAGTCGGCGGTGTTGGAGGTCCGGAAGTCGACGTCCTGCTGGTTGTCGCTCGGGTCCAGGTCGGCGGACAGGGCCGCCGGGGCCTTGCGCAGGGCCAGCGTGACGCCCTTTCCGGGGCTGTACCGCGCACCGGCGCGCTGCGCGGCGCGGGCGGCGGAGCCGTCCTCCTCGACGCGGTAGAGGAAGGAGTCGTAGAAGGCGCGCTTCGTGGCCCTGATGGAGGGCGGCTCGGCCAGCGTGTAGGCGACGCCGGGCTCGTAGCTGCCGTCGAAGGAGCACAGGGCGGTGGTCCAGGCGCCGGGGCTGCCCATGCCCCCGTCGGACTCGCTGTACTCGCAGTTCCGGTACCGCTCGGTGAACTCCATGCCGCGGGTGTACCGCAGGGTGAGCAGCACGCCGTCGGCCGTGCGGGTGCCGTTGTTCGTGAAGGTGACGGGCACCGGCTGGGTGTCGCCGGTCTTCAGCTCCGTCCTGAACGGCAGCCGCTCCATCGACAGGTCGGGGACGCCGATGCCGATCCGGGCGGTGAACGAGGTGAACGTGGCCCCGTCCGCCTCCGCGGTGACCTCGATGGCGCCCGTGTCGCCGTCCTCGCTGCCCTTGGCCGCGGTGACATCGAGCTCCGCGAGGGTGCTCAGGCCGGGGAAGATGCCCCAGTCGTGGCAGACCGCGCTCGTCCCGGTGACGGTGCAGTCGGCGCTGCCTTCCTTGTCCAAGGCCACGTCCGCGACGCCCTTGATCCCGCTGAGGTCGAAGCGGACGGTGTACTCGCCCTGGAAGGCGCCGTTCTCCTCGTCCTGCGACGGGTTGTTGACCGTGAAGTCGAGTGACGCCTTCCGCGGGGTGCCCGTCGCGGGGTACGGGTGCAGCGCGGTCTCGGCCGGACCGCTGAGCGTGAACTCGGGAGCGGCGGCCTGCGCCGGAGCGGTCAGGGCGAGGGTTCCGGCGGCCAGCAGACCGGCGGCGGCGAATCCCCCCGCAGCCCTGCGCAGAGCGGCTCTCGGGGTCGTGCTTCTCATATCGCGGGCTCTCCGGGTCGTGAGGAGCTGAGTGATCGCCTTTGCGGCGACGTGGGTACGACCACGGGCCCGGGTGGATAGTTGCGCGGCTCCAGATCACGGATCGAGCACATCGCGAGGCGTGACCGACGTCACATAAGGATTCCGTGAACTTCGGGACAACCATCGGGACGCTTTGCAGGTCATGCATGCGGAACCACCGGTCACATCCGTAACTCGGCTTCACCGGTAGAGCGTGAGGGGCTGCACTCGGAGGGGGGTGCAGCCCCTTCTGCTGTCCCCCTCCGGCCCCTCGCCGTCCGCCCGGCTGCCTCTCAGGCCCGGCCGGTCTTCTTCGGCGGCATCGCGGGCATCCCCAGGAACGGCAGCCTCAGCGCGCCGAACGCCTCCGCCGGGACGGCCGGAGCCTGCGGTTCGACCGCCGCCAGCCGCTGGTACGCCTCTCCCGCCGCCGGACGGGGGTCCCGCTCCCCCTTGTTCGGCCAGAACGACATGGCCCGTTCGGCCTGCGCGGTTATCGTCAGCGACGGGTTGACGCCGAGGTTGGCGGAGACCGCGGAACCGTCGACCACCGAGATGCCCGGGTGCCCGTACAGCCGGTGGTAGGCGTCGATCACCCCGTCCTGCGCACTCGCGCCGATCGGGCAGCCGCCGAGGAAGTGCGCGGTGAGCGGGGTGCCCATCAGCTCACCGATGTTGGAGCCCGCGAAGCCGTTGATCTCGTCGGCGAGCAGCGTCGCGCTCCGGGTGGCCTCCGCGATCTGGGTCGGGTTGGGCGCGCCGTGGCCCTGCCGGGCCGTGAGCAGGCCCTTTCCTATGCCGCCCGGCTTGCGGTAGGCGGTCAGGGAGTTGTCCAGCGACTGCATGACGAGCCCGATGATCGTCCGCTCCGACCAGCGCCGGTTGGAGAGCGAGCGAGCGGCGAGCGCCGGGTGCCTGACCATGCTGCCGAGCCAGCCGAGCACCCGGTGGGTGCTGTAGGGGACCTGGAGGATGGTCATCCCGCCCATCGCGTTGGACCCCTTGCCGTAGCGGACCGGTTCGATGTGGGTGTTCTCGTCGGGGTGGATCGAGGAGGTGATGGCGACGCCCCTGGTGAAGTCGGCCTTGGTGCCGTGCTTCTTGCGGTAGCGCCGGTCGGAGGTCTGCGCTCCCACGAGCCCTTCGGAGTTGGTCCGGGTCAGCTCGCCTAGCCGGGAGGAGATGCGGGGCAGCAGTCCCCGGTCCTTCATCGTGTGCAGCAGGGTCTGGGTGCCGTACGTGCCCGCCGCCACGACCACCTGGCGGGCGCGCAGCCGCGTCGGCTTCGCCTTCCGGCGGCGGTCGGTGGGGACGGTGGTGACGCGGTAGCCGCCCTCCGGGTGGTCGGTGACCGCGACGACCGAGGTCATCGGGTGGATGACCGCTCCGGCCTTCTCCGCGAGGTGGAGGTAGTTCTCGTTGAGGGTGTTCTTCGCGCCGTGCCGGCAGCCCGTCATGCACTCGCCGCACTCGGTGCAGGCCTTGCGGGCGGGACCCGCGCCGCCGAAGTACGGGTCCGCGACCGTTCCGCCGGGCTTGGCCCGCGCCGTCCCGTCGGCGTCCTTGCCGTCACCGAAGAAGACGCCGACCGGGGCGAGATGGAAGGTGTCACCGACGCCCATCGCCTCCGCGGCCGCCTTGAGGTGGACGTCCGAGGGGGTCGTCGTCGGGTTGAGCCGGACCCCGAGCATGCGGGTGGCCTGGTCGTAGTACGGCTTCAGCTCGTCCTGCCAGTCGGTGATGCCCGCCCACTGACGGTCCTCGAAGAATGGTGCGGGCGGCACGTACAGCGTGTTGGCGTAGTTCAGCGAACCGCCGCCGACCCCCGCGCCGGCCAGCACCATCACCTTGCCGAGCAGATGCACCCGCTGGATGCCGAAGAGCCCGAGGGCGGGGGCCCAGAGGTAGTTCTTCAGGTCCCAGGAGTTCTTGGGCAGGGTGGCGGGGGTGAACCGGCGGCCTGCCTCAAGGACGCCGACCCGGTATCCCTTCTCGCTCAGCCGGAGGGCCGACACCGCGCCGCCGAAGCCCGAACCGACGACCAGTACGTCGTAGTCGTAGGCGGCGTCGTCGTCGGCCGCACCGCCGGGTCCGGCCTGATTCTGGGCAGGGCTGTCCTGGGACATGGCACTCCTCCGTACGAAAAGGACAGAAATGCTGCGGTGGTGCGGGGGGTCAGCGCAGGCGGAAGGCCTTCATCGCCTTCAGGCTTCGGCTCATGAACGCCGCGTACTTCTCGTCGTCCATCCCGAAGGACGGGGCGAGCGGGATCAGCCGCTGCTGGGCGACCGTCTGGGCCTCGGTGTACTTGAGGATGCCCTCGGAGCCGTGCCGGCGGCCGAGCCCGGATTCCTTCATGCCGCCCATCGGGGACTGCACGCTGCCGTACGCGGGGGCGTAGCCCTCGTTGATGTTGACCGTGCCGGTCCGCAGCCGGGCGGCGACCGCGTGGCCGCGCCTGCCGTCCTTGGTCCAGACACTTGAGTTGAGACCGTACGGGGTGGCGTTGGCGAGGCCGATGACCTCGTCCTCGTCACTGAAGCGGTAGATGGAGACGACCGGCCCGAAGGTCTCCTCCGTACAGACGGCCATCGGCGCCTCGACGCCGTCCAGGATGGTCGGCTCGTAGAAGAGCGGGCCGATGTCGGGGCGGGCGACGCCGCCCGCGACGAGCTTGGCGCCCTTCTCGACGGCCTCCGCGACATGTCGGCTGACGGTCTCCAGCTGGCGCTCGCCGACCAGCGAGCCCATGTCGGCCCCGTAGGCGAGGGAGTTGCCGAGCCGCATGGCCCGGGTCCGGGCGGCGAACCGCTCCACGAAGTCGTCCGCGACCGACTCGTGCACGTACAGCCGCTCGATGGAGATGCAGAGCTGACCGGCGGAGGAGAAGCAGGCCCGGACGGCGCCGGCGGCGGCCTTCTCCACGTCGGCGTCCTTCAGGACCAGCATGGCGTTCTTGCCGCCGAGCTCCAGCGAGACGCCGACCAGCCGGGCCGCGGCGCCCTGGGCGACCTCGCGGCCGGTGCGGGTGGAGCCGGTGAACGAGACGTAGTCGGCGTGCTTGACGACCTCGGGGCCGACCACCGGTCCGTCACCGAGCACGACCTGGAACACCTCGGCGGGCAGCCCGGCCTCGATCAGCAGGTCTCGGGCCCACAGCGCGGTCAGCGCGGTCTCCGTGTCGGGCTTCATCACGACGGCGTTGCCGGAGACGAACGCGGGCAGCGCGTCACCGACGGACAGCTCGAAGGGGTAGTTCCACGGCGCGATCTGACCGACGACACCGCGCGGCTGACGCAGCTCGGTGACCTTGGTGAGGGTCGGTACGACACCGGTGTGCCGCTTCGGCTTCAGATACGCGCCGGCCTTGCGGCCGTAGTGCCGGGCGGCGACGGCGACGGCCTGCACCTCCTCGTGGGCGTGCAGCCGGGCCTTGCCGGTCTCCAGCTGGATGAGGTCGAGGACCTCCGACTGGCGGCCGAGCACGAGATCGTGGAAGCGCAGCAGTACGGCGGCCCTGGTCCGGACGGGCGTCGCCGCCCAGGCCGGCTGGGCGGCGCGGGCCCGCTCGAAGGCGGCGGCCACGTCCTCGGGGGTGGACTCCGGCAGATCGGCCAGCTTCTCCCCGGTGAACGGGGTGTGGTTGGCCGTACGGCCGGAGCCGGCGACGCCACGGGTCAGCTGGGCGATCACCTCGGGCGTCACGACGTCGGCGGCCGTGCGCACGCCCGCGGGCGCCGCGGCCACCGGGTTGGTGCCGACAGCGGCGGCGGAGGTGGGCGTGGAGGCCTGCGAGTCCGTCATGAGGGCGAGAGTACGTCCAGCCGGATGCTTTGGGTACCCGTGGGTAACGGCTTTTCACAGTCCCCACAAGAGCCCTTCGTGAGCACCCACCGATCGAGCCAGTGTCCACTGGCTACGTAAGCGCTGATCAGGGGCTATCTTCGCTATCTTCGCGGTCGCACGCGACAGACCCCAGGGTCTGTCGCTGGGATCGGGCCGGATCAGGGAGCGGGGTCCGGTGCGTGCGGCTGCGAGGCGGAGGAGGGGAGACATTGCCGCCCCCCTCGGGAACTTGTTGAGGGCGGTGGCGGCCGCGGGCCGGTCGTTCGCGTCGCTGGGATCGTGCGCAGGGTCCCCTCTCGGAGGACACGTCAGGTCACCGCCATGACAGTTGAGTGATGACAGACCCGTGACAGTCCGGTCGCGGACGGCTCCGCGCAGGTGTGGGCTTCCGGGGTCAGCCGGTGTTCCCCGGCGCGCGCCAGCCGCGCAGCATGGTGTCGAACTGCCGCCGGGTGGTGTCCCAGTCCGCCGCCGGACCCGTCATGTACAGCGCATACTCCGGTCCACTGTCGCCCGCGTAGTACATCTGGTCGATGGCGTGCCGCTGCTCGCCGCTGTTCTCGGTCCAGGTGAACTCCCAGAGCGATCCGGGGTGGTCACGGTAGACGTTGGCGCGCAGGGCCTGGACCCGGTACTGCGGCAGCCGCTTCCGCAGGCCCGGCTCCAGGTCCTGCATGTGCAGGTACGAGCTCTCGAAGTCGGGCTGCGGGTCGATGCTGATCCGGAGGTAGCGCCCGCCGTTGTCCGGCGTGTAGTCGATGTTCGTGCCGTTCTTCCGGCGCTCCCAGCCGTCCGGTACGAGGAGCCCGAACCCCTCCGGGTCCTGGACCCGGTGCCAGCCGGCCGGTATGCCCTTCAGCGTCGGGTCCGGCTTCGGGCCGGGCTTCTTGGAAGGGGCCGGCGAGGACCTGTGGGGAGCCGGGTCCTGGGACCGGGCACCCTGGTCCGCCGTGCCGCCGCTCGCGGTGCCGCTCTCCGGGCGGTCGCGGTACTTCATCGCGGCGACCCCCGCGCCGACGCCGAGCAGCGCCGCCAGGGCGAGCACCAGCAGGGCGGTACGCCACCGGGACCGGCCGCGCCGGTCCGCCGGGGCGGGC
>CBRG010000238.1 GCA_000470535.1 Streptomyces sp. AW19M42 | reverse complement strand
CGCGTGGAGGGGCCCGGGTGCCTTATGCACCCGGGCCCCGAAGGAACTGCTACACCATCTGCCGGCCTTGATACTGCACCGGCCTTCTGTTTCCGCCGACCCGACCTGGAAGACGTCGGGGTTGCGGGGATCGCGGTTGCTTGACCGGAGACCACCTCACTATCGATGTCCTGCGGTACCCGGACTCAAGAGTTCCGCCCGGGCGATCCTGATGGCGCTGGTCCTCCGTTTCTTCCCTCTGGGACCTCTGGGATCAATCACTTGCCTACTGCGTGAACTGCGGTCCTGCTCACGGCAGCCCCTGATCACTGCGGGCCACCCGGTCCGGTCGTCAGCCCCGTTGCCGTCCTGCAACAGCCCTGGCTTCGAAACTCCACCACCGCACCGTCGTGCGAACTGCGATTGCTGATGCCCGACAGTTCGTCTCTGTCGGGCCTTGCCGTCTCTCTGGGTTACGAGAGAAACCATAGTTACAACGCCAGCGAATGTCTACCCCCGCCGACATAGATTTCCGCGAGTCACGTAGAGAGATAATCGACCTTGACCACCGAACGGGTACGCGGTGGTCCCGTTCCAGCCAGCTCGCCCCGCTGACCAGGGCCGCTACGCCGACGGGTTACTGCCGGGCAATGGGGCAGGACTGTCGTCCTGTCTCGTGTGAATATGTCGCCATGCAGGTGTCGGATGCTCTCGTGGATCTTCAGGTATCGGTTAGCCGGGAGCGGGTGGCACTGGCCGACTTCGTCAGGTCCAGCGGTCCTGTCAGGGATTGGAACACCGCCGTCCGAGAGGAAGCTGCCAGGCTTCAGAGATCCCTCGAAGAGTCAGAGCGCACGTTGCAGCAAGTGGTGCGAGCTTCTGCGCGCAGGGAAGACCAGGCTCAGGAGTTGCGGCGCGCTCTGATGCGACGAGCAGCAGTCACCCTCGCGAAGCAGAGTTCCGACCCGGCTGTTTGATCAGGCAGCGAGGGCTGGACGACCGCTCGCCCGACAGCCCCTCGTCGGTGGATTCGGTGGAGCACTGGGTGGTCTGGCTGTGGGCGGATACAAGGAAGCGATCGGAGTCGTGCTTCTGTGCTGACCCTTCCCTGACCAACCGGCGAGACCGGTCTGCCTGAAAGTTCTGTAGCCCCGGACCGCGGTCCGGGGCTACAGAAAGGAGCGCGGCCGAGCTCAATCGCAGGTGGGTGGATCTTCCACGATTCCGCGTCTATCAGGGGTCGAATCGGACGCCCACGACAACGCGAAGAGCCATCCGAGGACCATCGCTACGAGCGGGTTGCAGACGAAGCGCTAATCGATGTGGTTCCTGGTCAGACAATGCTCGGGTCGCATGATGCCGTCCCACCACCGACCGCCGGGAGCGTGCGCGGCGATCCGTAAGAGACTGCCTAGCGGTCAGGCAGTGCCGAGCTCTCCGGCCTTGACGCCCGCCACGAACGAAGTGAACGAACCGGTGGCGACGTTCAGCACCGGGCCGGTCGGACTCTTGGAGTCACGGACCGGAACCACGCCGCGTGCGGCAACCAGGTTGGTGGCGACTTCGATGCACTGACCGCCGTTGTTGCTGTACGAAGACTTGAACCAGCGGGGGGATTCGCTCGTCACGGAGTGCCCTTTCGTAACTGGTCAATCGTGCCCACGGACGCCGCCCGGGGCCGCGCCTCGGGCCGGTAGTCGATGGTAGTCCGGCATCGTGACAGCGTCACCGGGGCTGCGTTCGTGTCAGCGACGGCTAGGACGGGCGCCCGCCGAAATCCCAGTTGTGCACCTCGATGGCTGCGTACCGGTCCGGGGTCAGGATGGCCCGCGCCGTGTCCGGGTCCGGCGCCCGGACGAGCGCTGCCGTGCCCAGCCAGGCGGCCCCGTCGTCCGACAGCAGCGGGCCGTAGGCGATCAGCTCGTCCCGGGCGGGCGGCAGCGCGAGGTCTACGGCCTGCCCCGCGCCGAGGCCGAGGACCAGGTACCGATTGCCGCCGGCCCGGCCGCCGGGGAAGTCCCACATGGTGCGTCCGAGCATGTTGCGCCACCGTCGCACCAGCACGTCCCGGTAGGCACCCGCCTGGTAGTTCGGCTCGTCGAAGGCGAACGCGCGGGCAGCGGCGGGATCGGGCAGATCGAGGATGTGCACGCTTCCGGTGAGGGTTTCACCATCGTCGGAGAAGGTCGGGCCCCGGGCGATCATCTCTTTCGCATACTGGTCCATGTACGACCAATGCTCTTCCGACAGCTCTTCGCGCAGCGCCAAGGAGCCGGGCCGGTCGCGGTGGTAGCAGAGGAATTCCATACCTGAGGATCTCTGCAACGACGCGGTCAGGTCGAGCGGGTTTTGCCCGCCGCGGAGGAGCTGGCCGTTGGCGCCACACCCGGCTCAGTTCCCCCTCAGCACCTCGATGTGGTGGACGAGCGCTGGCTCCGGACGGGTCAGGCTGCGCCGAACTCGTCGGCCCTGACGCCCGCGACGAAGGAGGCGAACGAACCGGCGGAGACGTTCAGGACCGGGCCGGTCGGGCTCTTGGAGTCACGGACGGGGACCACGCCGCGCGAGGCGATGAGGTTGGCGGCGACCTCGACGCACTGGCCGCCGTTGTCGCTGTACGAGGACTTGAACCAGCGGGGGGATTCGGTCGTCACGGAGTGCCCTTTCGTAACTGCTCGATCATGGCCACGGATGCCGTCTGCGATGGCGATTCGGCCTGTAGTTGATGGTAGGCCGTCAGCATAGGCAGCACCGCTGTGCTTTCTCGTTCGAGGTGCCCACGGTGCGAGGACTCCGCGTACGACATAAGCGAGCGATCCGGCATCGTCAGCACTGTTATGGGCAGGTTGAACGGCCGCTGCGCCATATCGAACGGGACGACCTGGAGCATAGTGTTCGGCTGCCTGGCGAACTCCACCAACCTTGCCAGCTGCGCATCCAGGGCCGAAGGATCACCGATGGACCGGCGGAGACAGCTCTCATCCAGCGCCGCGAACACCAGAGGCAGAGGCGCTCTGACAAGAGCAGCCTGCCGATCCGCGACCAGCGCCACGCGTTCATCTGCCTGCTCGGGCGTGATCGCACCCCGCTTCACCGCGTTCGCAGCCAGGACTGCCGCGTACTCCGGTGTTTGGAGCAGCCCAGGGATGATGCCGACTTCGTACAGCCTGATCTCTGCGGCTCGTCCCTCATGCGCCACATACTCCGGGAAGCCTTCCAGCAGGCTGCCGTGGCGGATCTCGCGCCACTTGTGTTCAAGCGACTCGTCCCCTCCAGCGGTCCCGAAGACCGCATCCGCCTTACGCGAAAACGGGAGGGTTGGCGGTTTGCGACCAGTTTCGACAGCGGAAATGTGCTGGCTGGAATATCCCATACGTGTGGCCAGGTCTTCCTGACTCCACCCGCGAGCCTCACGCAACCTGCGCACGTGCGCCCCGTAGGCCGCCTGCGGGCTGCTTTCAGGGTTTAACTCCTTGCGATTGACCATGCCGCGGCTTAACCCTTCCTTCGCCTCTGACTAGTTGAAGACACCCAAACCCTAGGCCACGCTGAACGCCCTTGGTAGTGGAACGACTACAGAGAGGTGCGGCGATGCCTGAGCAGAAGCGCGTCCAACTCCCGCCCGCCGGGGCACTCCTGGTGGACCAGGCCCGTAACGACCGGGTCGGGGAGTTCCGGGGCGTCTCCGGCCCCTACTGGTCGCTGCGACCGATCGGCGGGGGTCCCGAGTGGGAAGCCCTCCCCGAGTACGTCCGGCCCGCCACCCGCGATGAGCGGCTCCGCGCCCGGACCGCGTACGAGAACGCCAGGAGCCGGGGGGACGTGGCATGAACTCCAGCAGTGACGCCGGGTGCCGTGAGTGCCAGGAACTCGATGCGGCCGAGGCCGAAGCCCGGCGCGAAAGGGACGAGAGCCGGGCGACCGACTGCCGGGTGCTGCGCAAGCGGCATCTCGCCGCCGAGCACGGGGAGCGGCCGTGAAGCCGCGCCCGGGCGGGGAGCGTGCCGCGTGACCGGCGCGGGCTACGCGGTGGAGGTCACCGCGACGACCGGGCAGCGCGCCGTGTCGCTCGGCGAGGCCGTGGTGAGGAATCGCCGGCTCGCCCTGCGGTGGCTGCGGCGGCAGGCGCTCCGCCTCGGGGACGGGCGTGACGCTGCATGCCCTTCCGCGTGGTCCGGCGGTGGAAGGGACGTGCGGACCGTCATCCGTCAGAGCTCAGGTGTGCGCGACGCGCTCCGGGCCTGGGGCGACGACCTCGGCCAGCAGGATCACGCCATGGCTCGGCTGGAGTCCGGGTGCCCCGACGTGTTCACCGTGGTCGACCCCGCCCTCGGCCTCCTGGTGACGTTCGCCGGGCGGCGCGTGCGGTCGGGGCACGACGATGACGGCAGACGAAACGGCCGTGCTCGCCGGGCGGACCGGCGGGCACGGCCGTGCGGAGGGCGGACCGTGGGGTTCGCCGCTCCGGATCAGCCGTTGACGGAGAACCAGGTGGCGCGGGACTTCTTCCACTCGTCGTGGTCGAGGTCCTTGGCCTCCGTGCCATCCCCGTACAGGTCGGCCGAGCCCGCGTCCGTGATCAGCTGGGCGCGTGCGCCGGGCGTGTTCAGGTCGGGGACGGCGACGACGGCCTCCCAGCCGCCCGGGTCCGTGGTCGGCAGGTCGAGCCGCTTCTGCGGTGCGTGGCCCGCGATGCCGTCCCAGGAGTAGAGGGCGTACGGGTCGGAGTTGTCGTCCGCCGCCCAGGAACCGGCCACGATCAGGTACTGGTCGGCGGAGTTCTTGCGGATGTCGCGGATGCTGAGCCCGCCGAGGTCCAGCTCGATCGGGGTGCCGATCGTCGCCTTCGCTCCTGAGCCGGCCACCTTGTCGAAATTGGTGACGGGCACGATCAGCGCCTTGCCGCCGCCCTTCGGCGGGACGAGCGGGGCGCGGAAGCCGATGTAGGCGGTAGTCGTGGAGCCGGGTGCGAACTCCAGGCCCTCGACGTTGAACCCGTCGATCTGCTTGGGGACTTCGCCGTCCTTCGTCCCCGCCGTGAAGCCGTAACGGTTGCCGTTCGACTTGTCCCAGGCGACCAGGTCGTCACGGAGCTTCTTGTACTTCCCGCCGACCGTCAGCTGGGTGGCGGCGCCGGAGCCGCTCACCGTGGTCGTGAAGACGGTGTTGCGGTCGGACTTGTACTCGCCGTCCTTGTTGTTGCCCAGCGAACCGGTCCAGTAGATCGTGTTCCCGACCCGGGCCGCGCCCTCGATGTCGACCTCCTTGGAGACACCCAGATTCGAGGCGACGTCCCAGGTGCGGACGGGCGCTCCGGAGGCCGAACTGTCGTAGAGACGGAGGGTGTTGCTCTCGTCGTCGGCCACCACGAGGTACCCGCCGCCCACATCGACGGCGGCCGAGGCGTCCGAGGAGCCGGTGAGATAGCGGGTGTCGGCCGCGTTCTGGACGGCGGCGGACGCCGCGAAGTGCAGGGACTTGGTGGCGGTCTTGCCGCCGAGACCGGTGACCTTGATCGTGAGGTCGGTGTAGCCGCGGCCGTGCGCGGCGACCCGGAGCTGCCGGGTGGCGCCCGTGCCGGTCACCGCCACATCGCCGGTCGCAGCGACGGACGACTTGGAGCTGGCGGACGCCGCCACACCGAGGGCCGACACATCGGCTCCAATCTGCCCGACGGTGACCGTCACCACGGGGTCGGCGGTCGCGCCTACGGCCCCGGAGAGGTAGCCGGACGACAGCGTGATCGTCGGCGTCCCGTAGCTCGCGGCGTGCGCGGGCGCGCCGAGCCCCAGGGCGGCCAGCGCCAGCGCACCTCCCGCGGCGGCGACGGTCCGGCGGTGAGGGAGGACAAGCTGATGCAGCACGGTGTGCCTCTCGTCGGCGTGGTGTCGAGAAGTAGGTTCCGATTCCCCCGCCAACGCACGGTACACACCAGGGGTACAGAGGGCGAACAACACGAGCGGCCCCCGGCTCGTGGTGGGGCGTGTCGTAGTGCCGCACTTCGTGGACATGCCCTGGCACGTTTTGTCCCTGGGAGTTAGCGCCCTCGGCCGGTGCAGAGGGCCCTGTGCGCCTTTGCGTTCTTCTTCCAGTTCCGCCTGGCGCAAACACGCATGCGTATTTGGTTGCGCTCGTCTATCCGGGAATGATGGCGCACGTTGGGCCCTCGGGCAGCCCGAACGCGGGAACGGACCCAAGGGATACGGGGATACGGGGAGGAAGCAGTGACGACACGGGCCGAGTGGGAGCAGCTCAAGGCCGGTGCGGCAACACCACCGACGCACATGCAGTTGAACCACCTTCAGACCGACGTCGGGGGCGGTGCACCCGGGGCCAATACGTCGGCGGACCTGAAGTCGGCCAAGAGGGCATGGGTCCAGGCGGGCGACGGCACCAAGGGCCTCGCCGTGCCGATCGGATCCGCGCTGACGAAACTTGAGGACGGGCAGGCGGGGCTGGGCGACGCGGCCGGCTGCCTGAGCGCGGCGGCACAGAGGGAGCTGTACACCTCCTGGCACAAGTACGTAGCGAGTGTGCGCAAGCGCTGCACGTCCCTGGGTGAGCTTCTTGCGTCCTCAGGGCGCGATCTGGCGAAGACCGATGAGTCGCTGAAGACTGAGCTGGACGCGCTCAAGAGCACGTACACGGACACCCCGGCCGTCGGCGGCCAGCCGAAGGAGAAGTGATCCGGGCACATGGACTTTGCGACGCTGAAGGCGCTCAAGCCGTCGGAGTTCGAGGATGCCGCGGACGCGTACCGGGCGACGGACGAGATGGCCAACGCGGCCAAGGACACCGTCGACAACCAGATCTCCGCGGGGGTACGCAACCAGCTCGCGGGCGCGACGGCGAAGGCCGCCCTTCGGGAACTGGCCGGGCTGTCGAAGAACTTCCAGTACGTACAGACCGAGTGCGGGCTGGTGAGCACCGCGCTGAACGGCTTCGCGTTCGACGTGGCTTCGGCCAAACGGAAGCTGGAAGCGGCGATCGAGGATGCGCAGGCGGACCACTGCACGGTGCACGCGGACGGTTCGGTCGGCTTCCCGGCAGGCAGGAAGCCGGGCGAGGAGAAGGACGCCCCGGGCGGCACCGTAACCGGTAGCGCCGGAGGCGACCCGACATCCGACGCCCTGGACCGCCAGGCGGCGAGCATTCACCCGAACCCGCACTATGGCGCGGCCATCGGCTATGCCGACCGGATAGCGGATGCTTTGCAGGAAGCCACTGACGCGGACGCCAAGTGGGCACCGAAGCTCCGCGCTCTCCAGGCCGACGACGACCTGGTGGTCTCGAACCGGGACTGGACGGACGTGAGTTCCGACCGGAGTGGGGTGCTCAAGGCCGCGGACCCATACCTGGACAGCATCAAGGGCCCGCCGAAAGAGGCCACCCCCGAGGAGAACGCGGAGTGGTGGAAGAGCCTCACCCCGGAGCAGCGGGCCGACTATCTAGCCGTCCATCCGCATGCCATCGGGTCGATGAACGGCCTCCCGTCCGATGTTCGTGACGACGCGAACAGAATGGTTCTGGACGAGACGTCGGCGAAATACCAGCTGCATCTGAACGCCATTCCGAAGGAGCCCGCCAAGTACGCCCCCAATACGAACGGAAGCTACCCCGCTGTCCTCATCACCCCGCAGTGGCAGCGATGGCATGACAAGTACGGAGCTGAGAAGGCCAGGATGGAGGGCGTACTGAAGGGATCGAAGGCCATCCAGGACCGCTTCGACCGCACAGGTGAGGGCGGGCTTCCTGAGGCTTACCTGCTCGGATTCGATCCGACCGGCCTCGGTGACGGAAAAGTCATCCTCGCCAACGGGAATCCCGACACAGCGGATCACGTAGGCGTCTACGTCCCCGGTACATTCGCAGGAATAGAATCCGTCCGTGGGGACCTCGGTCGTGCCGAAGGACTCTGGAGCTCAACTCACCGCCTGGCCCCCAGCCAGAACGTCTCCACCATCCTGTGGCTCGACTACAACGCGCCGGACAGCATCGTCCCAGAGGCGACACGCGGGGAGTACGCGGCAGAGGGCGGGCCGCGACTCCACGACTTCTTGCAGGGGAACGGCGTCGCGCAGCAGGCTGACGACGGCGCTCGCGCGCACACCACCGTCGTCGGGCACAGCTACGGCAGCACGGTGGTCGGCGTCTCGGCGCAGTCGGGGAGCTGGGACGACCCTCAAGCTGCCGACGACTACGTCTTCGCCGGCAGTCCCGGTGTCCAGGCGGATCGCGCGGCGGACCTGGGCGCCGGAGCCGACCACGTGTGGGCCATGGGCGCCCCCTGGGACGATCAGATAGTCCGGCAGGGCGGTCGATTCATGGGACTCGGTGACAACGGGATCATTCCCACCGACGAATCCTTCGGCGGGAAAATCATGGCAAGCGACGCCGACGGACACACCGGATTCTACCGAGAAAACTCCCTCAGCCTACGAAATCAGGCAGCCGTCATCGTCGGCGCATATGACAAGGTGAAACTTGAATAGGCGAGTTTCTGCACTGGGATTCACTATCGCGATATGCGCGATGACAGTGGCGTGTTCAGGAAAGGAGGCAGCGATGGAGACACGGGACAGCGATACCGTGAAAGCGGAAGTAAAAAGGGCATCCAGCCGGATTCTCGAGATGATCGACGTCAAGGGGACGGCCACGGAGCCAGGACCGATGACCATGCCCTGCTCGGACGACTACCGCTCGGAAGAGACCTACTACGCATATCACCCCTGGAGCCTTTACAAGGCCCCCTTTGCCGATCTACAGAAGGGCATGAACCGCCTGCGGGCCGGTCTCCCGAAGAACGGCTGGACAATCACCAAGGACGGCAGGGACGGCACCCAGGGCAACAGTCCGCAGATCGTCGCGGAGTCCAAGGGGCGTGAACTCCTGGTCGACGTGAGGCTGCACAAGGAGGTCAAAGCCGAAAACTCCCCCGCCATGCTGGAAGTCACCGTCGAATCGCGTTGCTACCGGACGCCGGTCACCCCGACGGCTTCGGAGGAATAGCCGAGTCGGCAGCGTGATCATCGGCGTCCCGGACCCGGGACAACGCCGAACGGCCCCCGGCAAATTCGCGCCGGGGGCCGTTCAGGTCGTACGGGTGGGACTCAGACGTTGAAGCCCAGCGCGCGCAGCTGCTCGCGGCCGTCGTCGGTGATCTTGTCCGGGCCCCACGGCGGCATCCAGACCCAGTTGATCCGGAGCTCGTTGACGATGCCGTCGGTGGCGGACTTCGCCTGGTCCTCGATGACGTCGGTCAGCGGGCAGGCCGCGGACGTCAGGGTCATGTCGAGGGTGGCGATGTTGGCGTCATCCACGTGGATGCCGTAGATCAGGCCCAGGTTGACGACGTCGATGCCCAGCTCGGGGTCGACGACGTCGTACAGCGCCTCGCGGACCTCCTCCTCGGAGGCCGGCTTGGTGGTCAGTACCTCGGGCGTACCGTTGTCGCTCATGCCGTCTTCCCTTCGGACAGCGCCTTCGCCGTCGCGTCTTTCCACGCCATCCAGCTCAGCAGCGCGCATTTGACCCGGGCCGGGTACTTGGAGACACCGGCGAACGCGACCGCGTCCTCCAGCACCTCCTCCATCGCGTCGTCCGGCTCCAGCTGTCCCTTGGACTGCATCAGCTCCAGGAACGCGGCCTGGATCTTCTGGGCCTCGCCCAGTTCCTTGCCGACCAGCAGCTCGTTCAGCACGGAGGCGCTGGCCTGGCTGATGGAGCAGCCCTGGCCCTCGTAACTCACGTCGGCGATGGTCTCGCCGTCGTACCGCACGCGCAGCGTGATCTCGTCACCGCACGTCGGATTGACGTGATGCACCTCGGCGTCGCCGTCCCGCAGGCCGCGCCCGTGGGGGTGCTTGTAGTGGTCCAGGATCACTTCCTGGTACATGGAATCAAGCTTCACCAGTCAACCCTCGCCGCTGTCTAACCGAAAAAGTTCCGGACGTGTTCCAAGCCGTCCACCAGGGCGTCGACCTCGGCGGGCGTGGAGTACAGATAGAACGACGCTCGCGTCGTCGCAGGAATTCCGTACCGCAGGCAGACCGGTCGTGCGCAGTGGTGTCCGACCCGGACGGCGATGCCCTGCTCGTCGAGTACCTGGCCCACATCGTGCGGGTGGATGTCGCCCAGTGTGAAGGAGATCGTGGCCCCGCGGTCCTCCGCGGTGGCCGGACCGATGATCCTGAGGTCCGGGACCTCCAGGAGCCGCTTCACCGCGTACTCGGTGATCGCCTGCTCGTGGCGGTGGATGTTCTCCATGCCGATCGCCGAGAGGTAGTCCACGGCCGCGCCGAGGCCGACGGCCTGGGCGATCGGGGGCGTACCTGCCTCGAACTTGTGCGGCGCGGGGGCGTAGGTCGACGAGTGCATCGACACGGTCTCGATCATCTCGCCGCCGCCGAGGAACGGCGGCAGGTCCTCCAGGAGCTCCTGCCGTCCCCAGAGCACGCCGATGCCGGTCGGGCCGACCATCTTGTGGCCGGTGAAGGCCACGAAGTCGGCCTGCAGCGCCTGCACGTCGAGCACCATGTGCGGGGCGGCCTGCGAAGCGTCGATGCAGACCAGCGCGCCGACTTCCTGGGCGCGCCGGACGATCTGCTCGACCGGGTTGATCGTGCCCATGATGTTCGAGACCAGCGTGAAGGAGACGATCTTCGTCTTCTCGGTGATGATCTCGTCGATGTTGGACAGGTCGAGCCGGCCGTCGTCGGTGATGCCGAACCACTTCAGCTTCGCGCCGGTGCGCTGCGAGAGCAGCTGCCACGGCACGATGTTGGAGTGGTGCTCCATCTCCGTGGTGACGATCTCGGTCTCGTGGTCGACCCGGTAGGGCTCGTCGGCCCAGCCGAGCATGTTCGCCACGAGGTTGAGCGACTCCGAGGCGTTCTTGGTGAAGATCACCTCGTTGCGGCTGGGTGCGTTGATGAACGCGGCGACCTTGTCACGGGCGCCTTCGTACAGCGCCGTGGCCTCTTCCGCGATCGTGTACACGCCGCGGTGCACATTGGCGTTGTGCCGCTCGTAGTACTCGTTGAGGGCATCGAGCACCTGGCGCGGCTTCTGCGAGGTCGCCGCGCTGTCCAGGTACACGATCTTCTTGCCGTCGTGGACCGTGCGGTCCAGGATCGGGAAGTCCTTGCGGATCGCCTCTGTGTCGAGGAGGCCGGAGAGCCCCTGTCGGGCGTCAGTCACGCGGAAGCGCCACCCTTCGTGTAGGCCTCGTAGCCCTCGTTCTCCAGCTTGTCGGCCAGCTCGGCGCCGCCGGACGCGGCGATGCGGCCGTTGGCGAAGACGTGCACGAAGTCGGGCTTGATGTACTTGAGGATGCGCGTGTAGTGCGTGATCAGCAGCGTGCCGACCTCGCCGGACTCACGGACCCGGTTGACGCCCTCGGAGACGGACTTCAGCGCGTCGACGTCCAGACCGGAGTCCGTCTCGTCGAGGATGGCGACCTTCGGCTTGAGCAGCTCCAGCTGGAGGATCTCGTGGCGCTTCTTCTCGCCGCCGGAGAAGCCCTCGTTGACGTTGCGCTCGGCGAAGGCGGGGTCCATCTGGAGCTCGGACATGGCCTCCTTGACCTCCTTCACCCAGGTACGCAGCTTGGGTGCCTCGCCGCGGACGGCGGTGGCGGAGGTGCGCAGGAAGTTGGAGACCGAGACGCCGGGGATCTCGACCGGGTACTGCATGGCGAGGAACAGACCGGCGCGGGCGCGCTCGTCGACGGACATCTCCAGGACGTTCTCGCCGTCCAGGGTCACCGTGCCGCTGGTGACCGTGTACTTGGGGTGGCCTGCGAGGGAGTAGGCGAGGGTGGACTTGCCGGACCCGTTGGGGCCCATGATGGCGTGGGTCTCGCCCTGCTTCACGATCAGGTCGACGCCCTTGAGGATCTCCTTCGTGGCGTTGTCGGCCTCGACGGTGACGTGCAGGTCGCGGATTTCAAGCGTTGCCATGGGTGACTCAGGTCTCCTGGGTGACGGAGACGAGCACATCGTCCCCTTGGATCTTGACGGGGTATACGGGGACGGGGCGCGTCGCGGGAAGGCCGGACGGCTTACCGGTGCGCAGGTCGAAGCTCGATCCGTGCAGCCAGCACTCGATCATGCAGTCCTCGACCTCTCCCTCGGACAGTGAGACGTTCGCGTGCGAGCAGATGTCGTTGATCGCGAACACCTCGCCCTCGGTGCGGACGACGGACACCGGCGTGCCGTCGAGCTCCACCCGCTTGGGGGTGTCGTCCTCCAGCTCGCTCAGCGCACAGGCTTTGACGAAGGCCATCAGACCGACGCCTTCAGCTCGGTCTCGATCTTGTCGAGGAGCCGGGCTTCGACGTCCGGCAGGCCGATCTGCTGCACCAGCTCCGCGAAGAAGCCGCGCACGACGAGACGGCGGGCCTCCTCGGCGGGGATGCCGCGGGACTGCAGGTAGAACAGCTGCTCGTCATCGAAGCGGCCCGTCGCGGAGGCGTGGCCGGCGCCGACGATCTCGCCGGTCTCGATCTCCAGGTTCGGCACCGAGTCGACCCGCGCACCGTCGGTCAGAACCAGGTTGCGGTTCATCTCGTAGGTGTCGGTGCCCTCGGCGGCGGCCTGGATCAGGACGTCACCGATCCACACGGCGTGCGCGCCGTCGCCCTGCAGCGCGCCCTTGTAGGCCACGTTGGACTTGCAGTGCGGGGTGTTGTGGTCGACCAGGAGGCGGTGCTCCTGGTGCTGGCCCTTGTCGGTGAAGTACAGGCCGAAGAGCTCGGCCTCGCCGCCGGGACCCGCGTAGGCGATCCGCGGGTGGATGCGGACGACGTCGCCGCCGAAGGTGACGACGATGGACTTGAAGGAGGCGTCCCGGCCGACCAGCGCGTTGTGCTGGGCGACGTGGACGGCGCTCTCGTCCCAGTCCTGGACGGAGACGACGGTCAGCTTCGCGCCGTCGCCCAGGACGTAGTCGACGTTGGCGGCGAGCACCGTGTCACCGGTGTGGTCGATGACGACGACGGCCTCGGCGAAGGCGCCCAGCGCGACGACCTGGTGTCCGTAGGCCACCCCGCCCTCGCCGTGCACCGTGATCCGGATCGGCTCGGTGAGCACGGCTTCCTTGTCGACGGTGACGACGGAGGCCTGCTCGAAGGAGGAGTAGGCCTGTGCGGCCACCCGGTCCACCGGCGTACCGGCCGTGCCCAGCCGGGCGTCGTCGCGGCCGACGGTCTCGACCGTGACGCCCGCGGGGGCCACGATGGCGACCTTCAGCCCGCTGCCGGTGGCGACGGCCGTGCCGTCGTGCAGGCCGCGCAGCCGCTCCAGCGGCGTGAACCGCCATTCCTCCTCGCGGCCGTGCGGGACCGGGAAGTCGGCGACGTCGAAGGACGGGGGTGCGCTCATGCGCGTGGCGACGGTCGACTCGGCGGCCACCGCGATAGAGCCGGCGGTGGTGGAGCCCACCGGGATGTTCTGAGCCTCAGCCATGGCTGTCGTAGTGCTCGCTTTCTCAGTCGGACAGATGTCGGGGAGTTCGGTTGCCGGCGTACTAGCCGACCGAACCCTCCATCTGCAGCTCGATCAGCCGGTTGAGCTCAAGGGCGTACTCCATCGGGAGCTCCTTCGCGATCGGCTCCACGAAGCCGCGCACGATCATCGCCATCGCCTCGAACTCGGTCATGCCGCGGCTCATCAGGTAGAAGAGCTGGTCCTCGGAGACCTTGGAGACGGTCGCCTCGTGCCCCATCGACACGTCGTCCTCGCGGACGTCGACGTAGGGGTAGGTGTCGGAGCGGGAGATCGTGTCGACCAGCAGCGCGTCACAGAGGACGTTGGACTTCGCGCCCGGCGCGCCCTCGCCGATCTCGATGAGACCTCGGTAGGAGGTGCGGCCGCCGCCTCGTGCCACCGACTTGGAGACGATGTTGGACGAGGTGTTCGGGGCCATGTGGACCATCTTGGCGCCGGCGTCCTGGTGCTGGCCCTCGCCCGCGAAGGCGATGGACAGGGTCTCGCCCTTGGCGTGCTCGCCCATCAGGTAGATGGCCGGGTACTTCATGGTGACCTTGGAGCCGATGTTGCCGTCGACCCACTCCATGGTGGCGCCCTCGTAGGCGACGGCGCGCTTGGTCACCAGGTTGTAGACGTTGTTCGACCAGTTCTGGATCGTCGTGTAGCGGCAGCGGCCGCCCTTCTTCACGATGATCTCGACGACCGCGGAGTGCAGCGAGTCCGAGGAGTAGATCGGCGCGGTGCAGCCCTCGACGTAGTGGACGTAGGCGTCCTCGTCGACGATGATCAGCGTCCGCTCGAACTGGCCCATGTTCTCCGTGTTGATACGGAAGTAGGCCTGGAGCGGGATCTCGACGTGCACGCCCTTCGGCACGTAGATGAACGAGCCGCCGGACCACACGGCCGAGTTCAGCGAGGCGAACTTGTTGTCACCGACGGGGATGACGGTGCCGAAGTACTCCTTGAAGAGCTCCGGGTGCTCCTTCAGCGCGGTGTCGGTGTCCATGAAGATGACACCCTGCGCCTCCAGCTCCTCGTTGATCTGGTGGTAGACGACCTCGGACTCGTACTGAGCGGCGACGCCGGCGACCAGGCGCTGCTTCTCCGCCTCCGGGATGCCGAGCTTGTCGTACGTGTTCTTGATGTCCTCGGGCAGGTCCTCCCAGGACTCCGCCTGCTTCTCCGTGGAACGCACGAAGTACTTGATGTTGTCGAAGTCGATGCCCGACAGGTCGGAGCCCCAGTTCGGCATGGGCTTCTTGCCGAAGAGCTTGAGGCCCTTGAGCCGCAGCTTCAGCATCCACTCGGGCTCGTTCTTCTTGTCCGAGATGTCGCGGACGACAGCCTCGGAGAGGCCGCGCTTGGCCGTCGCGCCTGCCGCGTCGGAGTCGGCCCAGCCGAATTCGTACGTGCCCAGGCCATCGAGCTCAGGGTGGACAGTCTCCGTAGGGAGCGTCATGCGGGGTTCCTCCCGGACTTGCTGGTGGATGCTGAATCGGTGGTTTGCGTGGTGGGGTGACCGCTGCGCGGAATGTAGGTCGTACACACCCCGTCGCCGTGGGCGATCGTGGCGAGACGCTGCACATGGGTCCCCAGGAGGCTGGAGAAGATCTCCGTCTCCGCCTCGCACAGCTGCGGGTACTGCTCGGCGACGTGTGCGACCGGGCAGTGGTGCTGGCACAACTGCTCACCCTGCTGCGGGTCCGGCGCGCTGCGAGCCGTAGCAGCGTACCCGTCGGCCGACAGGGCCTTGGCCAGCGCATCCGTACGGGTGCCGGGGTCCGCGGCCTCGATCGCCGTGCGGTAGGCCGCGGACTGGCCGGCCACCCTGGCACGGGCGAACGCCATGACCGCTTCCTCGCCCGCGCTCTCTGCGATCCAGCGCAGGGCGTCCGCGGCGAGCTCGTCGTAGGACTGGTCGAAGGCGTCCCGGCCGCAGTCGGTCAGGGCGAACACCTTGGCCGGACGTCCACGGGTCCGCGTGCCGTACACCCGCTGCTCGCGGGCCACGACGACATCGTCGGAGACGAGGGCGTCGAGCTGACGGCGGACGGCGGCCTGGGTGAGCCCCAGGCGCTTCGCGAGATCGGCGGCGGTGGACGGGCCGTGGTCCAGGACGGAGCGCGCGATCCGGTTGCGCGTCGAGCGCTCACCGGTCGCGAGTTCCTCCTGCGGAGCCTCGCCAACGTATTTCACAACGCCATTGTTGCGTAATTCATCCGGCCCTGACAACCACGGTCGGAAACGATCTACCGTGGAATCGATCACTTAGGGTTACCTAATCAAGGCAGGGTCGAGCCCCCGACAAGCCCCCTCCCACGCCTTCTCCGAGCCTCCTCCACGCCCCGGAACAGGACTCCGGACGGCGGCTGCCTAGACTTACCGCCCATGAAGAGCGAGTCCGCCCCAGCCCCGTCCGGCCCGGCTGTCGAGGTCCGCGGCCTGGTGAAGCGGTACGGCGACAGGACGGCGGTGGACGGCCTCGACCTGTGCATGAACGCCGGCGCGGTCACCGCGGTCCTCGGCCCCAACGGCGCCGGCAAGACCACCACCATCGAAACCTGCGAGGGGTACCGCCGTCCGGACGAGGGGACGGTCCGGGTCCTCGGCCTCGACCCGGTCTCCGACGCGGCGCGACTGCGCCCCCGGATCGGCGTGATGCTCCAGTCCGGCGGCGTCTACTCCGGCGCCCGCGCCGACGAGATGCTCCGCCACATGGCGAAACTCCACTCCCACCCACTCGACGTGGACGCCCTGATCGAGCGGCTGGGGCTCGGCGGCTGCGGCCGCACCACCTACCGCAGGCTCTCCGG
Source organism: Streptomyces sp. AW19M42 (assembly GCA_000470535.1). Taxonomy (GTDB): domain Bacteria; phylum Actinomycetota; class Actinomycetes; order Streptomycetales; family Streptomycetaceae; genus Streptomyces. The sequence continues at coordinate 14,285 of CBRG010000238.1, read as the reverse complement.
CGGCCAGCAGCAGCGCCCTCGCCATGGCCGTCGTCGGCCGCCCCGAGCTGGTCTTCCTCGACGAGCCGACCGCGGGCCTCGACCCGCAGGCCCGCCGCTCCACCTGGGACCTCGTGCGGGAGCTGCGCACCGACGGCGTGTCCGTCGTGCTCACCACCCACTTCATGGACGAGGCCGAGGAGCTCGCCGACGACGTCGCGATCATCGACGCGGGCCGGATCGTCGCCCAGGGCAGCCCGGAGACGCTCTGCCGCGGCGGCGCCGAGAACACCCTGCGCTTCACCGGCCGCCCCGGCCTCGACCTCGGCTCCCTGCTGAAGGCACTGCCCGACGGCTCAGAGGCGGCCGAGCTCAGCACGGGCGCGTACCGCATCACCGGCGACGTCGACCCGCAGCTGCTGGCCACCGTCACCTCCTGGTGCGCGCAGAACGGCGTGATGCCCTCCGGTATCTCCGTCGAGCGCCACACCCTGGAGGACGTCTTCCTGGAACTGACCGGCAAGGAGCTGCGCGCATGAGCGCCGGTACGTACACCCCCCGGCCGGGCGCCGCCCCGCTGCCCCGGATGATCGCCGCGCAGACCGCGCTGGAGACCCGGATGCTGCTGCGCAACAGCGAGCAGCTGCTGCTGACGGTGGTCATCCCGACCCTGCTGCTTGTGCTGTTCAGCGCGGTCGACATCGTGGACACCGGCTCGGGCGAGTCGGTCGACTTCCTGACCCCCGGCATCCTCGCGCTCGCCGTGATGTCCACCGCCTTCACCGGCCAGGCCATCGCCACCGGTTTCGAGCGGCGGTACGGGGTACTGAAGTTGCTCGGCGCGTCGCCGCTCCCCCGCTGGGCGCTGATGACCGCCAAGACGCTGGCCGTACTGGTCACAGAGGTGCTCCAGGTGGTGCTGCTGACGGTGATCGCCTTCGCGCTGGGCTGGTCGCCGCACGGCAACCCGTTCGCCGTCCTGCTGCTGCTCGTGCTCGGCACCGCAGCGTTCTCCGGTCTCGGGCTGCTGATGGCCGGGACGCTGAAGGCGGAGGCGACCCTCGCCGCGGCCAACCTGGTCTTCCTGCTGCTGCTGGTCGGCGGCGGGGTCATCGTGCCGCTGGACAAGTTCCCGGACGCGGTGCAGTCGGTGCTGGGACTGCTGCCGATCGCGGCCCTGTCGGACGGTCTTCGCGACGTGCTCCAGCACGGTGCGGCGATGCCGTGGAGCGACCTCTGGGTCTTGGCCGTCTGGGCGGTGCTGGGCCTGGGCGCGGCGGCGCGGTTCTTCCGCTGGGAGTGACCCCGGACACTCACGGGGCACGATTCGTCCCCCTCGTGAAAGCTTGCACAAGCGGCCGCCTACGATGGTGCGCGTGCCCAAGCTGACCCGAGCCGAAGTCGCTCAAGCCGTGCGGAACCCGCTCCTGTACATCGCCGATCGCTGGACGCCGTCCCCCCGGACCGTCCGGCGCGCCGCCCTGACGTCCGTCGTGCTGGCCGTGGTGATCATCGTGGCCGGCGGTGCGGTCCGGCTGACCGGTTCCGGGCTCGGCTGCCCGACCTGGCCCAAGTGCTCCGACGAGTCGCTGACGGCGACGAGCGAGATGGGCCTGCACGGCGCCATCGAGTTCGGCAACCGCATGCTCACCTACGTCCTGTGTGCCGTGGTCGGCTGGGCGATCATCGCCGCCCGCTCCGCGAAGCCCTGGCGGCGCAGCGTCACCCGGCTCGGCTGGGCGCAGTTCTGGGTGGTGATGGGCAACGCCGTCCTCGGTGGCGTCGTCGTGCTGGTCGGCCTGAACCCCTACACCGTCGCGGCGCACTTCCTGCTGGCCACGGCCCTGCTCACGATCGCCCTGCTGACCTGGCAGCGCGTCGGGGAGGGCGATACCGCCCCACGTCCGCTGGTCGGCAAGGCGGTCACGCAGCTGACCTGGCTGCTGGTCGTGGCGGCCGGGCTGCTGATCGCCGTCGGCACGGTGGTCACGGGGGCCGGCCGGCACGCCGGGGACTCCAGCGACGTCCACCGCATCCCGATCGACTGGAAGATGATCGCGCAGCTGCACGCCGATCTCGCCTGGGTCGTGGTGGCACTGACCGTCGCGCTCTGGTTCGTCCTGAAGGCCGTCGACGCGCCCGTCGGACCACTGCACCGCGCCCGGGACCTCTTCCTGATCCTGATGGCGCAGGGTGTGATCGGGTACGTCCAGTACTTCACCGACACGCCGGAGATCCTGGTCGGGCTGCACATGTTCGGCTCGTGCCTGGTGTGGATCGGCGTGGTGCGCGTCCTGCTGTCGCAGCGCGAGCGGCCGGTGGACACCTCGCGGGTGCCCGGCCCGGCGGCCGAGCAGCCGGAGCCCGCGACAGCCTGAGCCCGAGGCGCCCGGAACAACGCGAAACGGACCGGTCCGCACCCCCGCTCGGGGTGCGGACCGGTCCGTTCTCCGGTCCCGTGCGGCCTGACCCGCACGGGACCGGCGGGCGGTCGCCACCCGTTGACCGAGCGCACCGTGACCCGGGTGCGGGCCAGCTTGTTGAGCGTGGACAGGTCGGTGGCGGCGCGGTAGCGCCAGTACGTGTTGCGCGACAGCGGGGTGCCGCGCGTCCCGGAGTTCGAGGCGCAGGGGGCCGCCGGCTGCCGGACGATGGAACCGTGTCACGGAAGCTGCGTCACGGAGGTTGTGGCACGCGGGTTGCGGCACGGCGATCCGCGGGTGGGACGGGGTCCCGCGGACCGTCCGGTTCCGGCTGCGCCGTGTGCTCCTTGGAGATCGGTTGCGAGGCGCTTGCAAGGGGCGGCGACGTGCGGATCGCGTCGCTGTGTCCTGTCATTCGCCCGCGGCCCATTCCTTCTCCCCCGCGTCCAGCAGCGCGGCCAGCCGGTCCGGGTCCGGCAGCGGCCCGTGGTCACCGGTGACCCGCAGCGCGGCGCCTGCGGTGAGATGCCCCAGCCGCAGCGCCCGTACGGTGTCCTCGCCACGCAGCAGCCCGGCGAGGAACCCGGCGGCGAACGCGTCGCCCGCGCCCACCGGTTCGACGACCGCGACCCTGGGCGCGGGCACGGTGTGCACCCGGTCGCCGTCGAAGGCGGTGGCGGCCCGGCCGCCGTCCTTGACCACGAGGACGCGCGGCTGGGGCAGCAGTTCGCGCACGGCGGCCGCGTCGGTCAGCCCGGCGCCCCACAGGGCCTGTGCCTCGTCGAGGCCGACGAAGGTGATGTCCGCCTGCCGGGCGAAGCCGAGCAGCACCCTGGGCGCGGACCCGTCCGGCCACAGGGCGGGCCGGTGGTTGACGTCGAAGCTGACCGGGCGGGGCCGTTCCGCGGCGGGGACCTCCAGCAGGGCCGCGACCAGGTCGTGGCAGCCCGGGGAGAGCGCCGGGGTGATACCGCTGAGGTGGACCAGTCCGGCGGTGCGTACCGCGTCGTCGTCCAGCACGTCCGCGGTCAGGGCGCAGGCCGCCGAGCCGCGGCGATAGTAGTGGACCCGGGTGGCCTCTGTGCCGGGGTCCTTGACCAGGAGCCCGGTCGGGCGGTCCGGGTCGGTGCGCACCCCGCTGACGTCGACCCCTGCCGCGGCGACCTCGCCGAGGATCCGGCGGCCGAAGGGGTCGTCGCCCAGGGCGGAGACCCAGCGGGCGGGCACCCCGTGGTCCGCGAGGTACACGGCCACGTTGGACTCGGCGCCCGCGATCCGGACGCCGAGCCGGGCGGCGCCCTCCAACGGGGCGACGGGGTCCGGGACCAGCGCGGCCATCGTCTCCCCGACGCAGGCCACCGGGGGGCGGGCGGGCCGGCCGGCCGGGATCAAGGAGGCGGCGGTCATACGGGGCTCTCCTGCCGGTAGGCGGCGGTGGGCAGGCCGGGGACATCGACCCGTACGGAGAACACCGCACCGTCCAGCGGACCGGGCGCGGCGAGTCCGTGCCGGGCACTGGTGACGTACAGGGTGTCGCCGTCCAGGCAGAGTCCGGCGGGCTGGACGGCTGGGAGCCGGATCTGCCGGTCGGGGGCGCCGTCGGCGCGGAGCCGGTGGACGGTTCCGGTGCCCCAGACGGCGGTCCACAGGCCGCCCTCCGCGTCGACCGACATACCGTCCGGGCTGCCCCCGTCGAACACGGCGAAGGTCTCCGGCGCACCCGGCAGCCCACTGTCCGGGTCCACGGGGTAGCGGCGGATGACGCCCTTCGCGCTGTCCGCGAGGTACATCGCGCCGCCGTCCGCCGTGAACGCCGGGCCGTTGGGCACGGTCAGCCCGTCCAGCACCCGGTCCACCGTGCCGTCGTGGCCGACCCGGTAGAGGGAGCCGGCGCCCTCCACCGCGTCGTACGCCATGCTCCCCGCCCAGAACCGACCCCTCGGATCAGCGGCGGCGTCGTTCATCCGCGTCGCGTGCGCCGCCTTTTCCTCCGGCCGGGCCAGCCATTCGGCGGCGCCGTCCGGGGCGATCAGGCAGATGCCGGTGCCGGCGGCCGCGATCCAGTGCCCCGGGCGCCCGTGGACGGGGGCGACCGCGCCGAGCGGTTCGTCGAGCCGGGCCAGCTCGGTCAGCGGTGCGGTGCGCTCTGCGGGGCCGGTCAGCAGTCGGCCGGTCAGGATGTCGACGAGGACGATCCGGCCGTCGACCGCCCGGATGCCCTCTCCGAGCCCGAGCCGGTCCGGCCAGAGCGCGGCCGGCGCGGCGCCGCTCATCGCCCGGCGTCCGACGGGAGGCGTACCGCGTCCAGGAAGGCGCGGGTGCGTTCGCGCAGCGCGTCGGTGCTGCCGCCGTCGGCCGCGTCGCCGATCAGCGGGGAGCCGACGCCCACGGCGGTGGCGCCCCGGGCGAGGTAGTCGCGGGCCGCTTCGGTGTCCACTCCACCGACCGGGACGAACGGCGCATCCGGGAACGGTCCGCGCAGCGCCTTCAGGTAGCCGGGGCCACCTGCCTGCGCGGCGGGGAAGAGCTTGTAGGCGTCGGCGCCGAGCCGCTGGGCGGCGACGATGTCGCTCGGGGTCATGACTCCGGCCAGCACCGGCAGTCCGAGGCGCTTGGCCTCGGTGAGGCCCTCGCAGACGGCCGGGGTGACGACGAAGTCGGCTCCCGCGTCGTGTACCGCCTGGGCGTCCTGGGCGGTCAGGACGGTGCCGGCGCCGAGCGGTGCGGCGGGGCCGAGGGCGCCGCGGGCGCGGCGGATGACGCCGAGGGCGTCCTGTCCGCTGAGGGAGACCTCGATGAGCGGGAGTCCCTCCTCCGCCAGGGTGAGTACGGTCCTGAGCGCGGCGTCCGCGTCGGCGCCGCGCACGATGGCGACGATCCGGTGGGTGCGCAGCGCGGTCAGCAGCTCCACGTGTGAGTTCCCTTCTGGTTGTTCTGTACGTCTGTGTTCTGCGCGACGTTCTTCTGTACGTCTGTCGTGGTGTGCGCCGTCACGGTGAGGCGCCAGCGGGCCTCGCCGCGGGCCGGGACGACGGCGGTGTCGCCCTCCCCCGCGGCGGCCAGGCCGAAGACCCGGCCGAGCATCGGTTCGACGCCGACGGAGCGGTACGGGTCCTGGTCGGGGAACCCGCCGAGGTCGCGCCACAGCGCGACGGACACCGGCTGGCCCGCCGCCTCGACGGCCAGCCGCAGCACGGCCGTCCCGTCGTGGACGGACACCTGCCCGGTGTCGACGACCGCGCCGGTGGCCGTCCCGTCGTCCGGGCCGATCCGGTCCGGGCCCCAGGGCCAGGCGCCCGGGATGTACCGGTCACCGCCGTCGGGGTAGCGGCGGACGGGGGTGCCGTCCGCGATCCCGACGCGGGCGCCCGGCGCCAGGTCGAGCAGGGCGTGGGCGGCCCACAGGAAACGGTAACCGGGCTCGGCGGTGAGAGCCGGTACTCGGCCACCGCCCGGTCCCCGTCGGCGCGGATCAGCCGGCTGATCCGGAAGTCGGGGCAGTCGGCCGCGCGCCGCCAGGACCGGGCCCAGGCGTCGCCGTGGTCGGGGGTGCCGCGTACCGTCGGCACGCGCTCCTCAAGACCTCCCGCGTCGGCGAAGGCGTCGCCCGGACGGGCTCCGGGGCGGCGCGGTTCCGGCCGGTGCCAGAGCCATGCGCGGCCGGCTGCCCGCAGCGAGGTCCACCGGCCGCCGTGCGCCGGGTCGGTCTCGATCCGCACCGGGGCCGGGGCGCTCACCACTCCGCGAACGATCCGTCGTCGTGCCGCCACACCGGGTTGCGCCAGGCGTGGCCGGACCGGTCGGCCGCGCGGACGGCGTTCTCGTCGACGGTGATGCCGAGCCCAGGCCGGTCGGTGCGCCGGGCGTGGCCGGCGTCGAAGCGGAACGGCTCGGTGTCCACGACGTAACTCAGCAGGTCGGCGTCCTTGTTGTAGTGGATGCCCCGGCTCTGCTCCTGGATGAGGAAGTTCGGGGTGGCGAAGGCGATCTGCAGGCTGGCCGCAAGGGCGATGGGGCCGAGCGGGCAGTGCGGGGCGAGCTGCACGCCGAAGGTCTCGGCGAGGGAGCCGATGCGGTGGACCTCCGAGATGCCCCCGGCGTGCGAGAGGTCCGGCTGGGCGACGGCGATCCCGGCCGTCAGTACGGGCAGGAAGTCGGCCCGCCCGTAGAGCCGTTCGCCGGTGGCGATGGGAACGCAGGTGGCGGCGGTGAGGGCGGGCAGCAGATGCCCCTGCTCGGGCAGGAGGGGTTCCTCCACGAACAGCGGGTGCAGCGGTTCGATGGCGTGCAGCACCCGGCGGGCGCTGGCCGGTCCGAACCGGCCGTGCATGTCGATGGCGACGTCGCGGCCGGGGCCGAGCACGTCGCGGACGGCGGCGACCCGTTCCACCACGGCGGCGGTCTCGGCGGGGCTGGCCAGCGGTGAGGTGCGTCCGGCCGCGTTCATCTTGACGGCGGTGAAGCCGGCCTCGACCTGGGCGGTGACCTCCTCCGCGAGGCGGGCGGGTTCGTCGCCGCCGACCCAGGCGTAGACCCGGACCCGGTCGCGCACGGGGCCGCCGAGCAGGGCGTGGACGGGGGCGCCGTACGCCTGACCGGCGATGTCCCACAGGGCCTGGTCGATTCCGGCGACGGCACTGGAGAGCACCGGGCCACCCCGGTAGAAGCCGCCCTTGCTGAGCACCTGCCAGTGGTCCTGAATGCGCAGCGGGTCCTGGCCGATCAGGTACTCGGCCAAGACGTCGACGGCGGACCGGACGACCTCCGCGCGGCCCTCGACGACGGGTTCGCCCCAGCCGACGACGCCCTCGTCGGTCTCGATCCGGCAGAAGAGCCAGCGCGGCGGAACGAGGAAGGTCTCGATACGGGTGATCTTCACCGGTTCACGGTCCCCTCGTCGGTGCCGGGCGCGTCCTCGGTCCCCGGGACGGTGCCGTGCACCCGGTCGAGGTCGCGTACGGCCTGGTCGAGCAGGGCGCGCATGGCGTGCTCCGCGGCGGCCGGGTCCCGGTCGCGGACGGCGTCCAGGACGGCCCGGTGGCTCGGGACCGGGTCCTCGCCGGCTTGCGAGCTGTGCACGATCTCGTCCCGGTGGGCGAGGCCGGACTCGATGACCATCTCCAGGCGTTCCAGCAGTTCGTTGTGGGTGGCCGCGAGGAGGGCGCGGTGGAAGGCGAGGTCCGCCTCGACCGCGTGGGCGGCGCCGCCCACCTGCTCGCCCATCGCGGTGATCGCGGCTTCGAGGGTGGCCAGGTCCGCCTCTGTGCGGCGATCTGCGGCCAGCCGGACGGCGGCCGGTTCGATGATGCCGCGGACCTCCCCGAGGTTGCGCAGGAGTGCCAGGTCGGCGCCCGATTCGGTGCCGCCGGCGAACTGCCAGCGCAGCACGTCCGCGTCGAGCAGGTTCCAGTCCGCGCGGGCTCTGACGAAGGTGCCGCGCTTCTGGCGGGCATCGACGATCCCCTTGGCCGCGAGGACCTTGAGGGACTCGCGCAGGGCGGTCAGGCTGACGTCAAGCTCGCCCTGGAGCGCCACGAGGTCGAGTGTCGCCCCTTCGGGGATCTCGCCGCTCAGGACCCGGCGCGCGAGAGTTTCCACGGTCTGGCCGTGCACTCCGCGGCGCGCGTATGGCGTCATGTCTGTGTGCCTTTCTGCTGTGCTGTGCAACGGGGTGTGGCTGGGCGGCGGTCAGGCCGAGGCCTTGGCGACGGACCAGCCGCCGTCCACGAGCAGGCTCGATCCGGTGATGTAGGACGCTTCGTCGGCGGCGAGGAACGCGATGGCGGCGGCCGCCTCCTCCGGGGTGCCGAACCGGCGCGCCGCGGTCTCCGCGACACTCTTGCGGCGGTCCTCCTCCCCCACCCGGTCCCACGCCCCGGTGAGGATGGGTCCGGGCAGTACGGCGTTGACCCGTACCTCGGGCCCGTACTCCACGGCGAGCTGTCCGCACAGCGACAGCAGCGCGCCCTTGGACGCCGCGTAGGCGGGGTGTCCGGGGATGCCCTTGTGGGCGTGGACCGAGGAGGTCAGCACGGCGGCGCCGCGCTGGGCGCGCAGGTCGGGCAGGACCGCGCGGAAGCCGAGGAAGGTGCCGGTGAGGTTGACCGACAGCTGGCGCTCCCAGGAGGCGACGGTCATCTCGTGGGCGGGGGTGACGTCGACCGTGTAGGCGTTGCTCACCAGGACGCCGACGGGTCCGAAGGTGTGCGCGGCGGCCACGGCCCGTTGCCAGTCCCCCTCGTCCGAGACATCCGCGCGCACGAAGCGGGCCCGGCCTCCGGCGGTGCGGATGGATGCGGCGACGCTCTCGCCGGGGCCTTCCGCGATGTCCGCGAGGATCACCGCGGCGCCCTCCGCGGCGAGCCGTTCCGCGGTGGCCGCGCCGATGCCGGAGGCGGCTCCGGTGACCACGGCCACCTTGTCCGCGAAGCGGGGGGTTCCGTTCATGGTGCGGGTCGACTCCTCGGGTTCAGCGGTGCTGTCCTGACTCCGGTCACGGTGCGTCGGGAGGCTCGGCCCTGCGACGGCCGGGCCCTCGTTCGGCCGGTACAGAGTGACGGTGCGAGTGATCCCTCGTCAAGATTAATTACTAATTAAGTAAAACCTGGTTCGGCGGGCGCAAGCGGAAGCGGCGGAGGCCGGTCGGACAGTGTCCGACCGGCCTCCGCCGCTCTGTCGTTCCGGCCGCATCAGGCCTTGTCGGCCGGGCCGCCGATCTGCATGCCGGCCATCCGCGTCCACTCGTACGGACCGGTGCGCACCTTGGCGGCGAACTCGCCGTCGAAGGACTCGTGCAGGGTGATCCCGGACTTCTGTGCCGCGCTCTCCGCGACCGCGTGCGACGGGGCGACCAGATCGCCCCAGCCGCCGTCCTCGCCGACCAGGACGATGCGGGTGCCCATCTGCCCGATGTAGGCGAGCTGCCCCTCGGCGCCGCCGTGGGCCTTCGCGAACGCGCCGATCTGCTTGGCCAGCCGCGCCGCCCTGCGCTCCGCGCGCGCCGCCCGCCTGCCGTCCACCTGCTTGCCGTCCACCTGCTGGGTCTGCGCCGTCTCTGCCATGAACAGGATGCTACCGACGGGTAGATCAACTGGCGACGGGCGGGGCGCGTGGCGTGGGCCACGTACCCCGCCCGTCGGCGGAAGTCGAAGGGGCGGACTACCTCAGGAAGGGGTCCACCGCGACGGCGACGAACAGCAGCGACACATAGGTGATGGACCAGTGGAACAGCCGCATCTCCTTGAGCTTGGCCCCGGCCATCTTGGCCTTGGCGCGGTTCTGCAGGCCGTGCGCCTCCCAGAGCCAGAAGCCACCGGTGAGCAGGGCCACGACCGTGTAGAACCAGCCGGTGTAGCCCAGCGGGGTCAGCAGCAGCGAGACGATGACCATGACCCAGCTGTAGAGCACGATCTGGCGGGCGACCACCTGGTTGGTCGCGACGACCGGAAGCATCGGCACACCGACCCGCGCGTAGTCGTCCTTCACCTTCATGGAGAGCGGCCAGTAGTGCGGCGGCGTCCAGAAGAAGATGACGGCGAACAGGATCACCGCGGCCCAGGACATCGAGTTCGTCACGGCCGACCAGCCGATGAGGACCGGCATGCAGCCCGCGATGCCGCCCCAGACGATGTTCTGCGAGGTCCGGCGCTTCAGCAGCATCGTGTACACGACGACGTAGAAGAGCAGGGCCCCGAGCGACAGCGCCGCCGAGAGCCAGTTCACCAGCAGCCCGAACCAGACCGTCGAGATCACCGCGAGGGCGATACCGAAGGCCAGGCACTCGCGCGGGCTCACCATGCCGGTGACCAGCGGTCGCTGCGACGTACGGTCCATCAACGCGTCGATGTCGCGGTCGATGTACATGTTCAGTGCATTGGCACCACCGGCGGACAGATAGCCGCCGACGGTCGTAGTGAGCACGAGCCACAGGTCGGGTACACCCTGAGCGGCCAGGAACATCACCGGAACAGTGGTGATCAGCAACAGCTCGATGATCCGAGGCTTGGTCAGTGCCACGAATGCCTTGACACGGGCCCCGAATGGGCGATGGCCCCCTGGGCTCGGAGTCAAGGCGACCCCTGCGGGTCGGGACTCGACGGCCGTCACGCACACCCCTGACAGAGAAATCCCAGCAAGCTCCGGGCGTGAGGGCCCGGTGAAGACTTGCGCGAACCAGACCACTGTAGACGTTGGGGACATGCCGTTCTTCGCGGGGGTGGCGTCGTGTTGATGTGGCGCGCGGAGCCGTTGCGGCAGCTGCCCGGCGGGGCTCGCTCATCCGGGTGACACGCCGGGAATTCCGGGCGCTGGCCGGGCTCGCTCACGGGTGTCCCGGCGCGCTCTTCGGAGTACCTCAGGAGTGGGTTTCCGCGCTCATCGGAGAGGCGCATCGGTGAGCCCGCGCGCTCATACGGGAGGCGAATCCGGCGGGCCGCCCGCACCCTGGGATTACCCGGAAATAGCGGGTGTCGACGGGGGTAGGCTCGACAACGCCCGGTGCGGTCACAGCCACCGGTTTACAACAGTGGAGAGGAGCCCTGACTCAGGGTGAGCACCAAGCCGACCACCACAGACCTCCAGTGGACCGAATTGGACCAGCGGGCCGTGGACACCGTCCGCGTTCTCGCCGCGGACGCCGTACAGAAGGTCGGAAACGGCCACCCGGGTACGGCCATGAGCCTGGCTCCCGCGGCGTACACCCTCTTCCAGAAGGTGATGCGGCACGACCCCGCCGACGCGGAGTGGACCGGGCGCGACCGGTTCGTGCTCTCGGTGGGCCACAGCAGCCTGACCCTCTACATCCAGCTCTACCTGGCCGGCTACGGCCTGGAGCTGGAGGATCTCGAAGCCTTCCGTACCTGGGGCTCGAAGACCCCGGGGCACCCGGAGTACGGCCACACCACGGGCGTCGAGACAACCACCGGCCCGCTGGGCCAGGGTGTAGCCAACGCCGTGGGCATGGCCATGGCCGCCCGCTACGAGCGCGGCCTGTTCGACCCGGACGCGGCCCCCGGCACCTCGCCGTTCGACCACATGATCTGGGCCGTCGCCGGTGACGGCTGCCTCCAGGAGGGCATCTCCGCGGAGGCGTCCTCGCTGGCCGGGCACCAGAAGCTGGGCAACCTGGTCCTCCTGTGGGACGACAACCACATCTCCATCGAGGGCGACACGGAGACCGCGGTCTCCGAGGACACCCTGAAGCGCTACGAGGCATACGGCTGGCACGTCCAGCGTGTCGCGCAGCTGCCCAGCGGTGACCTGGACCCCGCAGGTCTGTACGAGGCGCTCCAGGCCGCCAAGGCCGAGACCACGCGCCCGTCGTTCATCGCGGCCCGCTCGATCATCGCCTGGCCCGCCCCGAACGCCCAGAACACCGAGGCCGCGCACGGCTCCGCGCTCGGCGCCGACGAGGTCGCCGCGACCAAGACGGTCCTCGGCTTCGACCCGGAGAAGTCCTTCCAGGTCGCCGACGAGGTCATCGCGCACACCCGTGAGGCGCTGGACCGCGGCCGTGAGACCAGGACCGCGTGGGAGAAGACCTTCGCCGCGTGGCGCACCGCCAACCCGGAGCGCGCCGCCGAGTTCGACCGCATCCGTGCGGGCGAGCTGCCCAAGGGCTGGGAGGACAAGCTCCCGGTCTTCGAGCCCGGCAAGGGCGTCGCCACCCGTGCGGCCTCCGGCAAGGTGCTCCAGGCGCTCGGTGAGATCGTGCCCGAGCTGTGGGGCGGCTCCGCCGACCTCGCGGGCTCGAACAACACCACGATCGACAAGACGTCGTCGTTCCTCCCGGCGGGCAACCCGCTGCCGGGCGCGGACCCGTACGGCCGCACGGTCCACTTCGGTATCCGCGAGCACGCCATGGCGGCCGCCATGAACGGCATCGCGCTGCACGGCAACACCCGCATCTACGGCGGCACCTTCCTGGTGTTCTCCGACTACATGCGCAACGCGGTACGGCTGTCCGCGCTGATGCACGCGCCGGTGACCTACGTCTGGACGCACGACTCGGTCGGCCTCGGCGAGGACGGCCCGACCCACCAGCCGGTGGAGCACCTGGCCTCCCTGCGCGCGATCCCGGGCCTGAACGTCGTCCGCCCGGCGGACGCCAACGAGACCTCCATCGCCTGGCGCGAGGTCCTGCGCCGTTACACCAAGGTGTTCGGCAAGGGCGCCCCGCACGGTTTGGCGCTGACCCGTCAGGGCGTGCCGACGTACGAGGCGAACGAGAACGCGGCCAAGGGCGGCTACGTCCTGTTCGAGGCCGAGACGCCCGACGGGCACGGCGCAGCGCCCGAGGTCATCCTCATCGGCACCGGTTCCGAGGTCCAGCTCGCCGTCGGGGCGCGCGAGGAGCTGCAGGCGGCCGGCATCCCGGCCCGGGTGGTCTCGATGCCGTGTGTCGAGTGGTTCGAGGAGCAGGACCAGGCGTACAAGGACAGCGTCCTGCCGCCGTCCGTGAAGGCGCGAGTGGCCGTCGAGGCGGGCATCGCACTGACCTGGTACCGGTACGTCGGGGACGCGGGCCGGATCGTCTCGCTGGAGCACTTCGGTGCCTCGGCCGACGCGAAGGTCCTGTTCCGCGAGTTCGGCTTCACCGCCGAGCACGTCGCCGCCGCAGCCCGGGAATCTCTCGCGGCCGCTGCGCGCTGACGCCGTTATACGACTAGTAGGAGATGCAATTCTCATGACAGACGCACTCAAGCGCCTCTCCGACGAGGGCGTGGCGATCTGGCTCGATGACCTCTCGCGCAAGCGGATCACCTCGGGCAACCTGGCCGAGCTGATCGACCAGAGCCACGTGGTGGGTGTCACGACGAACCCGTCGATCTTCCAGAAGGCGATCTCCTCGGGCGACGGTTACGAGCAGCAGCTCACCGACCTCGCGGCCCGCAGGGTGACCGTCGAGGAAGCCATCCGCATGATCACGACGGCCGACGTCCGCGACGCCGCCGACATCCTGCGCCCGGTCTTCGACGCGACGGACGGCCAGGACGGCCGGGTCTCCATCGAGGTCGACCCGCGCCTGGCGCACAACACCCTGGCGACGGTCGCGGAGGCCAAGCAGCTCGCCTGGCTGGTGGACCGGCCGAACACGCTCATCAAGATCCCGGCGACCAAGGCGGGCCTGCCGGCGATCACCGAGACCATCGGCCGGGGCATCAGCGTCAACGTCACGCTGATCTTCTCGCTGGAGCGCTACCGCGAGGTCATGGACGCCTACCTGGCGGGCCTGGAGAAGGCGAAGGCCGCGGGTCTGGACCTCTCCAGGATCCACTCGGTGGCCTCCTTCTTCGTGTCCCGGGTGGACACCGAGATCGACAAGCGGCTCGACGCGATCGGCAGCGACGAGGCCAAGGCCGCCAAGGGCAAGTCCGCCCTCGCCAACGCGCGCCTGGCCTACGAGGCGTACGAGGGGGTCTTCTCCGGCGAGCGCTGGGCCGCCCTGGACAAGGCGCACGGCAACAAGCAGCGCCCGCTGTGGGCCTCCACCGGCGTCAAGGACCCGTCCCTCAAGGACACCCTGTACGTCGACGACCTCGTCGCGCCCAACACGGTCAACACCATGCCGGAGGCGACTCTGGACGCGGTGGCCGACCACGGCGAGATCACCGGCAACACCGTCGCCGGTTCCTACGACCAGGGCCGTGCCGACCTCGACGCGATCAAGGAGCTCGGGGTCAGTTACGACGACGTCGTCCAGGTCCTTGAGGACGAGGGCGTCGAGAAGTTCGAGACGGCCTGGACCGACCTGCTCAACTCGACAGAGGCGGAACTCAAGCGCCTCGCCCCTTCGGAGGGCTGACCACTTTGTCTGGTGTTCCCGGAGCCAACCCGCTCCGTGACGCCCAGGACCGACGGCTCCCGCGCATCGCGGGGCCGTCG
>CBRG010000237.1 GCA_000470535.1 Streptomyces sp. AW19M42 | reverse complement strand
GGTTGCGTGCCCCCCCCGGCCCGGCTGTACGCGCACTGCGCGTCCACCACCAGGACGTGCTCGCCCTCCGCCAGACCCGCCAGCGCCACCCGCGTCCCGTCGAAGACGGCCGCCGGGTCCAGCGCGGCGCCGTCCAGCGTCACCGAGGTCACGGACGGCGCGATCAGGTCCGCGAAGGTCGACGCACCGTCGCGCGCCGTGCGGAACCGGACCGTGGTCACCGAGCGGAACGTCCGCGGACCGGACTCCGGGCCGCCGTCCCCGTCGGGCTCACCGATGGCGGACCGGACGTCGAGCTCGACGTCGTAACCGTCGACGGTCAGCAGCTCGGCCCGCTCGCGGGCCTCGTCGCGGGACAGGTTCTCACCGGGCACGAGCACACTCCTTTGTGTCACGTTCGAATACTTTGATCCTCCCATGCCGCTTCCCGGCCGGGCATGCGGGAATGGCCGGAGCGTCCCGCGGTGTTCTGGCGCACAGATGGAGATCGGTCCGCCTGAGGAGAGACATGTCTGAGAACAGCACGGCAACCCGCAAGATCCCCGCCGATTTCTGGTTCGACCCGCTCTGCCCCTGGGCCTGGATGACCTCCCGCTGGATGCTTGAGGTGGAGAAGGTCCGCGACGTCGAGGTCCGCTGGCACGTGATGAGCCTGGCCGTACTCAACGAGCCCCGGCTGGACGAGCTGCCCGAGGAGTACCGCGACCTCCTGGAGAACAAGGCCTGGGGCCCCGTCCGGGTGGTGATCGCCGCCCAGCAGAAGCACGGCGACGACATCGTCGGCCCCCTCTACACCGCGCTCGGCACCCGCTTCCACAACCAGGGCGAGGGCCCCACCCGCGAGGCGATCGTGGGAGCGCTCGAAGACGTCGGCCTGCCGGCCGAGCTCGCGGAGTACGCCGACTCCGACGCGTACGACACCGAACTGCGCGCCTCCCACCAGGAGGGCATCGACAAGGTCGGCCAGGACGTCGGCACCCCCGTCATCGCCGTGCCCGGCGCGGACGGCGAGCAGGTCGCCTTCTTCGGCCCGGTCGTCACCCCCGCCCCCAAGGGCGAGGAGGCGGCGAAGCTGTGGGACGGCACGCTGCTCGTCGCGTCGATCCCCGGCTTCTACGAGATCAAGCGGACCCGGACCGCCGGGCCCGACTTCTCCTGACCGCGAGGGTGCGGGCCCCAGGCGCCACGGGGCCCGCACCCGGCCGTCTCACCCGTACAACGCGTCCAGTCTCGGCAGCCGCCGCGCCATCTCGTCCTCGTCGTCGAAGTCGAAGTCCCACTCGGGATCCAGGGCGGGGAGGTCCACCGTGAACGAGCCGCGGGGCAGCTGCTCGCCCGCCACCCGGCGGTAGGCGTCCCACGCGACCCCGAGCATCCGCTCGCACTCCACCTCCTCGTCGTCGGCCGCGGCGTCCTTGATCACCGGCAGCTCCGCCAGCGCGTCCGGATCCGCGACCACCCGCTCGAACACCTCACGGCCCTGCCCTATGAGCCAGCCCCGGAAGTAGTCGAACCCGTCGTCCGAGCAGCCGCCGTTCACCGTGTACGCGGCCGCCCAGAGCGGCGCCCGGTAGGAGGCCGCCATCAGGTCCCACAGCAACTGCTGCGCCGCGACGATCTCGTGCGCCGGCCGCTCGGCGAGCAGATCCGAGATCCGGTCGGCCACGTCCTCCGCGTCCGCCGGGTCCGTGACCAGGGCGCGGGCGTCGTCGATCAGCTTCCAGAAGTCCTTGGAGTCCATGAGGAGAAGCATGACGGAGGGGACTGACATTCTGATCCCGGGGTTCCGGTGACAAGCCCCCGAGCGAAACGGAGATCCAGATGAAGGTACGGCCCGCCCGCTCCTCGGAGGCCCCCGAACTGACCGAACTGGCCCTGCGCTCCAAGGCGTACTGGGGATACGGCGAGACGTTCCTCGCCGCCTGCCGTGCCGAACTCACCCTGGGCCCCGCCGACATCGGCCCCCGCCGGACCGCGGTCGCGGAGGAGGACGGCCGGGTCCTCGGCTTCACCACCCTGGAGGGTGCGCCGCCCGCCGGGGTGCTCGGCATGATGTTCGCCGAGCCGGACGCGGTGGGCCGCGGGGTGGGCCGGCTGCTCTTCGGACACGTCGTCTCCGAGGCCCGCAGGCTCGGGTTCGCCCGCTTCACGATCGACGCGGATCCGAACGCCGAGCCGTTCTACCGGGCCATGGGCGCGGTACGCATCGGTGCGACGCCCTCCGGATCGATCCCGGGCCGCGAGCTGCCGCTGCTGGAGTTCACACTCACGTCACGCTGAACCCTTGCCGAGGGCTCGAACTCTCTTCCAAGATCTGCGGCATGCCGGCCGACGTCCGTACGGACGCGACACGGGCCCGGGGTCCGAACCGGGACCGCCGCCGACCGTGAACCACCAACGCACCCCCACGTGACGCGGATCGCGGCCGCACAGCAACAGCAGCCGGTCGCGCTCGTCGGTCAGCAGGACCCGGGACGTGCACCGCTTCCGTGTCACCATGGGCCAGGACCCTGCCCAGGGCCGCTGCCTCGGGGCCCGGCCCGGCTCAGGCGTAGAAGTCCCGCTGCCACCGGTGCTCGGCCAGCACGGCGAGCTGGTCCGCGGTGAGCGGGCGCCCGTCGCTCAGCGCGGTGTTGCGCTCCACGTTGCGCACGCTGCGCATGCCGGGGATGACGGTGGAGACCGCGGGCGAACTCAGTACGAACCGCAGCGCGTGCTCCGCGACGGCGTCCGGCTCGATGCCCAGGTCCGCGACGATCGCCGCCACCCGGCGCTCGACCTGGGCCGGGCGGTCGTCGCGGAAGTAGCGGTTGCGCCAGTCGCCCTCGGGGAACGTCGTGCCGGCGGTGATCCGGCCGGTCAGCCCGCCCTCGTCCAGGGCCACCCGGACGATGACCCCGACACCGTGCTCCTGGCAGGCGGGCAGCAGTTCGTCGGCCGGTGACTGGTCGAAGACGTTGTAGATGACCTGCACGCTGTCCACCGCGCCGCTGCGGACCAGCGCGAGCGCGCTCTCGGGCCGGTGGTCGTTGACGGAGACCCCGAACCGCCTGATCTTCCCCTCGCGCTTCAGCTCGGTGACCGTCTCCAGCCAGTCGCCGCGCCCCACCCACTCGTCGTGCCAGACGTGGAACTGGAGCACGTCGAAGTGGTCCAGCCCCGAGGCGCGCAGGCTGGTCTCCAGGCTCGCGCGGATGTGGTCGCCCGGGAACGCCTGCGCCGGGTCCGTGCCGTCCGCCGGGGGCCACACCCCGTTCTTCGGCGGAACCTTGGTCGCGACCAGTACCTCGTCCCCGGTCCGCTCCCGCACCACCTGTCCGACGATGCGCTCGCTCTCGCCGTAGCCGCGTGCCGTGTCGATGAAGTTCACGCCGAGGTCGACGGCCCGGTGGAGGGCGCGGACGGATTCGTCCTCCGTCGCGCCCACCCAGCTGGACTCACCGATGCCCCAGGCGCCGTAGCCGATCTCGGATGTCCGCAGTCCACTGCGTCCCAGTTCGCGGTAGCGCACCGTCATCCTCCACGTCGTCGTCCGGGGCCGGCCGGGGCCGTGTCTCCGTACCGGCAAATGACGTCGACGATAGGTGCCCCGCGCGTCGGGGGCAGCTGGTTTTCCGGTGCGCCGGCCGGACGGGACTCTGCGGGTACGGCCTACGGAGTGACCAGGCTGTGCACCGTGACCGGGTCGCCCACGCTCACCACGCCCTCGCGGACCACCGCGTTCTTCACACCGAAGCTGACCCGGTTCCCGTACTGCGCCTCGCGCCGGTACGTCGCCAGGGTCCGGACCGGTTCCGGCCCCCGGCGGCGGCCGGTCCGCTGGTCGACGAGCGGGACGCTGCACCGCGTCGCCCGTACCGAGTGGGCCAGTTCGACGGAGCCCAGGGTCATCCGGCGCACCCGGTCCTCGAAGTGCGGTTCGTCCTTGCCGGTCAGGACGATGTTGGGGCGGAACCGGTCCATCGGCACGGCGTCGGCGTCGCCCCGTGCGGCGATCCGGGCGTTCAGGTCGTCCAGCGAGGCGGTCGAGGCGACCAATACCGCGTGCGCGTCCGCGAAGTTGACCTTGCCGGGGGTTTCGCCCCAGCCGTCCCGGTCGAAGCCGGGGGCCACCCGCACCAGGCGCAACCTGTGTCCCAGCACCTCGGAGAACCATTCCGCGACCGTGTCGCCCTGGTCGACGGCTGCGCCGAGGGGGCAGTCGAACATGCTGACCTCGCGGCGCGGGCCGTCCCGGTCGACCTCCAGGAGCAGGGGTTCGGCGCCGGCGGCGGAGAGCGCCAGCGCCGCCCCGGACCGCAGGACGGTGGCCTTGATCGCAGCCATCGCCGGATGCGTGCGCTGGCTGCGGAACGCGCCCTCCTCGGCGTCCACCACCATGAAGGTCCGGTCGTGTTCGAGGCCCGTCCCGACGACCTGTGCGGAGTCGGTGGCGGTCCCCGCGCAGCCCTTGACCGGGTAGTGCACCAGCTCTCGCACGGTGATCGTCATGTCGTCCTCTCCGGGGAAACGCTGAGGCCACCATCATCCCATTCACCCGGCATGATGCGAGTTCCTTTTGGGAACTTAAGTGGTGCCGAGTGGGGAACACGCCATGACGCAGGCGCGCTGGACCGAGGCCCATGACTCCTTCAGCGCACTAGCCCGGCCCGGACGATGCGCTGGGCGCGGCAGTCCAGGCCGGCGGGACGGCCGTCCCGCCGGCGATCCAGGTCGCGGCCACCAGGCCGAGCCGCTGAACCTGCCGGCCTTGCTGTCCGCGGTCCTGACGACCGCGCCGACTCTGGCCGCGACCGCTTGCGGGCCGTCGGTACCAAGGGGTACGACGGGCTGCTGATGGCCCTGGTGACCGGCCGGCCCTCGTGGTGGGGACATGGAAGGGCCCCCGCGAGTCATGTCCTCGCGGGGGCCCTTCGTTCATCCGCCTGCCCGGTGAAGGTTGAGAAGACGATCACGAGGCAGGACGTCAGGGGTGCCCGGGGCCTTTCGTTTGGATCGGGCCGGGTCAGGGGGCGAGCAGCAGTACGTCCGCGCGCTCCTTGGCGGCCGCGTACCGCTTCGCCACGTCCTGCCAGTTGACGACGCGCCACATCGCCTCGATGAAGTCGACCTTCTGGTTCTTGTACTGCAGGTAGAAGGCGTGCTCCCAGGCGTCGAAGACGAGGACAGGGACCGAGCCCTGGCCCACGTTGCCCTGGTGGTCGTAGACCTGCTCGACGATCAGCTTGCCGCTGACCGGCTCGTACGCGAGGACGCCCCAGCCGGAGCCCTGCGTGGTGGCCGCGGCCTTCGTCAGCTGGGACTTGAAGCCCGCGAAGGAGCCGAAGGACTCGGTGATCGCGTCCGCGAGGCCGCCGACACCGTCCGCCGCGAGGGGCTCGCCGCCGCCGTCGCCGGTCATGTTGTGCCAGTAGATCGAGTGCAGGATGTGGCCGGAGAGGTGGAACGCGAGGTTCTTCTGCAGCCCGTTGATCGCTCCCCAGGCCTCCTTGTCGCGCGCCTCCTCCAGCTGCTCCAGGGTGTCGTTCGCGCCCTTCACGTACGCGGCGTGGTGCTTGTCGTGGTGGAGCTCGACGATCTGCGGATTGATGACCGGTTCGAGCGCCGCGTAGTCGTACGGGAGTTCCGGGAGCGTGTACGTGGCCATGGTGCGAACCCTCCAGCTGCTGTCCTGTTGTTATTGCAATCTATATGCAAGAGCAGGCTAACAGCAGGAGTGGCTGAGGGGGGATCAGCCCTTCGGCGTAGGACTTCGGTCGCCCGCGGGCCCTCCCGGGCATACGAAAGCGCCGGGCGGGCCGGAGTGATCCGACCCACCGGGCGCTTTCGTGTACCGGCTTACGCGTTCGGGTTACGCGTCCGTCGCCGCCGGGGGTGAGACCGCGGAGCGGCGCTGGCGCACGACGCCGACGACGATCAGGATCGCCGTCAGCGCGCCCGTCGCCAGCAACTGGTCGCGGGTGTCCGGCTGGCGGAGCATCAGGACGAAGATGCCGGCCATGGCGAGCAGGGCCGCGACCGTCAGGACGGGGAACAACCACATCCGGACCACCAGCTTCTGCGGCTCCTCGCGCTCCAGCCGGGCGCGCAGGATCAACTGGGAGACCGCGATGAAGATCCAGACGACCAGGATCACCGCCCCGGTCATGTTGAGCAGCCAGGGGAAGACGTCGTCGGGCCGCCAGTAGCTCAGCAGCACGCACAGGAACCCGAACACGGAGGAGACCAGCACCGCGCCGCGAGGTACGCCGGACGAGATCCGGCCGAGCCGCTTCGGGCCCTGCCCCCGGGCCACCAGCGAGCAGGCCATGCGCGAGGCGCCGTAGATGTTCGCGTTCATCGCGGAGAGCAGCGCCACCAGGATGACCACGTTCATGATCTCCGCGGCACCGCTGATGCCGAGGTGGTCCAGGGCCGCGTAGAAGGGGCCGACCGACACGACCTTCGGGTCGTCCCACGGGACCAGCGTGACGATGACCGCCATCGAGCCGACGTAGAAGAGCGCGATCCGCCACATCGCCGTCCGCACGGCCTTCGCGACACCCCGCACCGGGTTCTCGGACTCGGCCGCGGCGATGGTGACGGTCTCCAGACCGCCGTACGCGAAGACGGAGGCGAGCAGCCCGATGACCAGCCCCTCGGAGCCGTTCGGCATGAAGCCGCCCTCGCCGCTGAGATGGGCGGTGCCCGGCGCGTCCGTGTCCGGGAGCACGCCCAGGATCGCCAGCACGCCCAGCACCAGGAACAGTGTGATCGCGACGACCTTGAGCGTGGCGAACCAGAACTCGAACTCGCCGAACTTGGTCACCGAGGCCAGGTTCGTCCCCAGGAACACCACCATGAACAGCGCCACCCAGGCCCACTCCGGTGTTCCGGGCAGCCAGCCGGTGACGATCTTCGCCGCACCGATCCCTTCGAGGCCGACGGCGACGCAGAGCAGCACCCAGAACGCCCAGCCCGCCGTGAACCCCGCCCACGGGCCGATCGCCCGCTCGGCGTGCACGGAGAAGGAGCCGGATGCCGGATTGGCCGCCGACATCTCGCCGAGCATCCGCATCACGAGCATGACCAGCAGCCCGGAGCAGGCGTAGGCGATGACGATCGAGGGGCCGGCCGCGGCGATTCCCGCGCCGGAGCCGACGAACAGCCCGGCGCCGATGACGCCGCCGAGGGCGATCATCGACAGATGACGCTGTTTGAGTCCGTGGGTGAGGGCCGAGTCGGTCCCGTGGCCGGAAGCGGCGGCCGGGGTGCCGGTGGGGGGAGGCACGGTGGTCCGGGGCATGGGCGAACTCTGTTCGGTCGGTGAGACGGGGGCGTGTCCCAGTCTGGACGTGTGCCCCGCCGAGGAGGAACGGATGTCCGCTATACGGTCACCATGCTCACACAGGGCGCGCACCGCACGGCGTGGAGCGGCCCGGTGCCGAAGCGCCGTCACGGGTCCGCCGTTTAGAGGTAGTCGACAGTCGGCCCCCGTCGCGTCTCCCCAGCGGCGCGTGATTGATCCGCCCCGACCTCCGTGATGAGCATCACGTCCAGGGGTGATGGTGTGCCGCGCTTTGTGTGATTCCCACCAACGCCTCAACCGCCGCTTTGTGGGCCGCTGATGGTGATCGAGCGTCGCTCCGTCGGATAGCGTCAGGCTCAGCCCTCCACCCACCCGTCCTCACCCCGCGGAGTCCCGATGAGTACTGCTGCCGCCGCCCCCGTCCGTACCGGAGCGGTCCTCGCCGACCTGCTGCCCGCTGCCCGGCACCGCTACGCCGTGGACACCGCCCTGGTGCTCGGCGGCGCCGCGCTCACCGGCATAGCCGCCCAGATCGCCGTGCCGGTTCCCGGCTCGCCGGTCCCGGTCACCGGCCAGACCTTCGCCGCGCTCCTGGTCGGCACCGCGCTCGGGGCCCGCCGCGGCTTCCTGGCGCTCGCCGTGTACGCGCTCGTCGGCATGGCGGGCATGCCGTGGTTCTCGGCCGGCAGCTCCGGCGCGGGCGGCGCCTCGTTCGGCTACGTGCTCGGCATGCTCCTCGCCGCGACCGTGGTCGGCCGCCTGGCCCGCCGGGGCGGCGACCGCTCGGTGCTGCGGACGGCGGGCACCATGGTGCTCGGCTCGGCCATCATCTACTCGGTCGGCGTGCCCTACCTGGCGCTGTCCACCGGCATGTCGGCGAGCGCCGCGATCGCGGCCGGCCTGACGCCGTTCCTGCTCGGCGACGCGCTGAAGGCGGCGCTCGCGATGGGCGCGCTGCCCGCGTCCTGGAAGCTCATCGGCCGTCGGGGCTGATACCACCGCTTCCGTACGCCCCACCGAAGAGGCTCGCCGGGTCGTAACGCGACACCAGACCGGCGAGCCTCTCGCGTGTCCGGAGGTCGTGGAACCCGTCCGTACGGTCCCCGCCGCCGAAGGAGAAGTTCAGCGAACGGCCCACGGCGAGCGGTGCGAGGACCTCGGCCGCCTCCTCGTACAGGGCCCGGACGGCGGCCACGTCGGTACCGTTCAGAGGTGACAGCAGCCGGAGCAGGAACCCTGCCCCGCGGTACGGCACCGCGTTCCCCGCCGCCGGGCCGGTGGCCAGGGCGCCGCCCAGGTGGTTGAGCTGGACCACGGTCATCATCGGGGCCTCGCGGCCGGTCAGCTCCAGCACCCGCACCGCGCGCTGCGGATCGAGTCCGCTCAGCATCAGCCCCTCCCCGTAGTACGCGTGCGGGAACGGCGGATCGTTGTGAATGCTGGGGCTGTCGGTGTACGGCATCTCCCGCAGCGAGTCCGCGAGCACGGGCCCGATCGCCCGCAGCGGCGCGACGAGGCGCTCACCTTCGGCCGCGCTCCCGGTGTACGCCACGCGTACGGAGATGACGTACCGGCCACGCATCGGCTCCGGCACCTGCGGCACATCCGGATACACGAGTGCGGCCACCGACGACGTCAGCGCGTCGGGCAGGGTCCGGGTCCACTCCGGATAGCGCCGGAGCACCTCCGCACCGGCCTCGCCGTCCCCGTCGAAGGCGAGCGAGCCGCCGTACAGCCGTTCCACCGGGACGAGCCCGGTCTCAAGGCCCGTCACCACGCCCAGCCGGTGCCCGCCGCCCCGCAGCCCCCAGAACAGCTCGGGCTCGTCCTTCGGAGTGACATGGCGGAGCACCCCGTCGCCCGTCACCACGTCGAGCGAACGCACATGGTCGGCGGCGTACCCGAACTCCCGGCCCAGGATGCCCAGCCCGCCGCCCAGCGTGTAGGAGACGGCGCCCACACCGGGCGCGGAGCCGTTCAGCGGGGCGAGTCCGTGCGGCGCGGCCGCCTCGACCACCTGCCCCCAGGTGGTGCCCGCCCCGATGGCGGCGGTGCGGCGCACCGGGTCGATCCGTACGGAGTCCATCCGGCGGGTGTCGATCAGGACCCCGCCCTCCACGGGGCCCGCCAGCCCGTGCCCGGTGGCGTGGACGGCGACCCGGAGCCCGCCGGAGGCGGCGCGTGCCACGGCGTCACGTACGTCATCGGCCCCGGCGGCCTCGACGACGAGGTCGGGGCGGACAGGGAAACCGGTCTGGAAACCGGACGGGACGGCAGTCATGGCGGAGGCTCTCCACTCGCTCGCTCGATGGCTTACGAAGGAGAGCCTCCCCGCTATACCTGACAGTTCCCGTCAGGTATGGGTACTCAGTCGGCGGACTTCTCGGCCGGGGTGCCGTCGCGGCGCCCGCGCGCCTCTCGCACCAGCGAGACGGCCACCACCAGGACCGCGACCAGCAGCGAGAGCAGCACCTGCTCGCGTCCCGCGTCATCGGTCAGCATGTAGACCAGCACGAACGAGATCATCGCGATGGTCGCCCAGGTCAGGTACGGGAAGAGCCACATCCGTACGACCAGCTTCTCGGGCGACTCGCGCAGGATGATGCCGCGCATCCGCAGCTGGGTGAAGCAGATGACCAGCCAGACGAACAGGGCGACCGCGCCGGAGGAGTTCAGCAGGAACGCGAAGACGGTGTCCGGCCACTGGTAGTTGAAGAAGACGGCGACGAAGCCGAAGACGACGGAGGACAGGATGGCCGCCTGCGGCACGCCCCGCTTGTTGGTCCGGGCGAACGCCTTCGGGGCGTCACCGCGGCCGCCGAGCGAGAAGGCCATCCGGGAGGCCGTGTAGAGGCCGGAGTTGAGACAGGACAGCACGGCCGTCAGCACGATGACGTCCATCACCTGTCCGGCGTGCGGGATGCCGATCGAGTCGAGCGCGGCGACGTAGCTGCCCTTCTCCATGATCGAGGCGTCGTTCCACGGCAGCAGCGTCAGCACGACGAAGATCGAGCCCAGGTAGAAGACGGCGATCCGCCAGATCACGCTGTTGGTGGCCTTCTGGACGGCGCGCTGCGGGTTCTCCGACTCACCGGCCGCCAGCGTCACGATCTCGCTGCCCATGAAGGAGAAGACCACCATCAGCACCCCGGTGAGGATGGCGCCAGGACCCTTGGGGAAGAAGCCGCCGGTGTCGGTGAGATGGGTCAGCCCCGAGCCGGCGTTGTCCGAACCCGGCAGCACGCCGAAGACGGCGAGCAGCCCGATGATCACGAAGGCGCCGATCGCGACGACCTTGATCCCGGCGAACCAGAACTCGAACTCTCCGTACGAGCCGACCGATACCAGGTTCGTCGCGGTCAGCACCAGCATCACGATCAGCGCCCAGGCCCACTGAGGGACGCCCGGCACCCAGTTCTCCAGGATCTTGGCGCCCGCCGTGGCCTCCACGGCGAGCACCACGACCCAGAAGAACCAGTAGAGCCAGCCGATCGAGAAACCGGCCCAGCGGCCCAGCGCCTGGTCGGCGTAGGCGGAGAAGGAGCCCGACGCCGGACGGGCGGCGGCCATCTCCCCGAGCATCCGCATCACGAAGACGACCATCAGGCCGACCAGCGCGTACGACAGCAGGATGGCCGGTCCGGCGGCGGCGATGCCCGCGCTCGACCCCACGAAGAGGCCCGCGCCGATCACGCCGCCGATGGCGATCATCGAGAGGTGACGGTTCTTGAGACCGGCCTGGAGCCCGTCCCCCGGGCCCGTCCGGTCCGGCCCCTCGGGCTGTTGGCCCGGTCCGGCCAGAGTCGTCTGCGACGTCATGGATCGAATCCTCACGTTTCGGATCACTCGGTGCGTGCTCGCCGCGGCACGGTGGTGAGCGGCGAGCGTTGCATTGAAGCCCGGTGAACCCCGAAATCGGAACCCTTCATCCGCATCGTTGACACGATCATCGCTTCAGCGGCTTCGCACACACAGGGTCCGCACATCGGAGGCACACCGCACCCCGTCGTCCGATACCCGGCGAGGCTCGTGTCACACTCCTCCCATGCGCGTGTACCTCGGATCCGACCATGCCGGTTACGAACTCAAGAACCACCTCGTCGAGTGGCTCAAAACCCAGGGCCACGAGGCCGTCGACTGCGGCCCCCACATCTACGACGCCCAGGACGACTATCCGCCGTTCTGCCTTCGTGCCGCCGAGAAGACGGCCGCGGACTCCGACAGTCTCGGGATCGTCATCGGCGGCTCCGGCAACGGCGAGCAGATGGCCGCGAACAAGGTCAAGGGCGTCCGCGCCGCACTCGCCTGGAGCGAGCAGACCGCCGCGCTGGGCCGCGAGCACAACGACGCCAACGTGATCTCCATCGGCGGCCGGATGCACACAGAGGAGGAGTGCACGAAGTTCGTCGAGATCTTCCTCGCCACTCCGTACTCCGGCGAGGAGCGGCACAGCCGCCGCATCGCGATGCTCACGGCGTACGAGAACACCGGCGAGCTCCCCCCGGTCCCGGCCCACCACCCGCAGCAGGGCTGACCGCCGCACCGCCTCCGCTGTGCCGCCGGAGCCCCCGGCGGCACAGCCATGTCCGCACCACCGCCTCACCCAGGAGCGCCGCCGCCGTGCCCGAGGGCCACACGATCCACCGCCTCGCGGACGACCACCGGGACAGGTTCGCCGGCCGGCCGGTGCGGGTGAGCAGCCCGCAGGGCAAGTTCTCCGACAGCGCCGCGCTGCTCGACGGGCGGGCGCTCGAAGGCGCGGACGCGCACGGCAAACACCTCTTCCTCGGCTTCGAGGGAACCGGCTGGGTCCACATCCACCTCGGCCTGTTCGGCAAGCTCGGATTCGGTACGGCGCCGGCCCCGCCGCCCACGGACACGGTCCGGCTGCGCCTGCTGAACGACGAGCACCACGCGGACCTGCGCGGCCCCACCACCTGCGCGCTGATCACCGACGCCGAGAAGCAGGCGATACACGACCGGCTCGGCCCCGATCCGCTGCGCTCCGACGAGGACGGCGAGCGCGCCTGGCTGCGGATCTCCCGGAGCCGGATCACCGTGGCCGCCCTGCTGATGGACCAGAAGGTCATCGCGGGCGTCGGCAACGTGTACCGCGCGGAGGTGCTGTTCCGGCACGGCATCGACCCGTACCGGGCCGGCCGGGACCTCGCACGGACCGAGTGGGACGCGATCTGGACGGACCTGGGCGAGCTGATGCGCGAGGGCGTGCGCAACAACCGCATCGACACGGTCCGCCCCGAGCACCTGCCCGAGGCGATGGGCCGCCCGCCGCGCGTGGACGACCACGGCGGCGAGGTCTACGTCTACCGGCGCGCACGCCAGTCCTGCCACATCTGCGGCACGGAGATCCGCACGGCGGACCTGGCGGCCCGGAACCTGTTCTGGTGCCCGGAGTGCCAGTCCCGCTGAGCGCGGGTCGCACGGGCTACCCGGCCGTCCTCAATCGCCGGACGGGCCTGATTGCCCTCAATCGACGGGCGGGCTTGGTTTTCACGCCCGTCCGGCGATTGAGGACAAAGGCCCGTCGCCGGACGGCCCCCACGCCGACTAGAACCCCCGCGGCAGCCACGGTGCCACGTCGGACAGGAACGCCGACGACGCCTGCGCCAACGCCCCCGCCCGCAACTCCCGTACCCGCCCGGCCAGGGCCAACGCGCCCAGCGATTCGCCGCCCAGGTACGCCGTCCCCAACTCCCGCACCGACAGCGCCAGATCCGCCGCGTCCTCGGTGCGCTTGCACGAAGCGCCGCCCTTCGCGTCGGCCGTCAGCCGCCAACGCCCCGTGTTCCAGGGGCAGAACGCGTCCTCGACCTCGAACACCACGTCCACCGGCGCCCGGTAGCTCCGTGCCTCCAGCGCCGCCCCCACGTCCACGAGCCGCACATGGAGCGAGTCCCGGACCCGGATCCCGCACCGCCGCACGTCCGACACCAGGTGCAGCACCGCGTCGTCCACCGGCCGGTTCCGCGCCTCGACGGTCGACGTCAGGTCGATCCCGAAGAGGAACCGCCACAGCGCCGCGTACGCCGCCGGATCCAGCGCCGCCAGATCGCTCACGAGGATCCGGCCAGTGGGCCCGGCCGTGTCCCAGTCCGGTCTGATGTGGTACGTGGCGTAACCCGCCACCTCGCCGTCCCGCTCGGCCAGCACACACTGCAACGCCGAACCGCCCTCCCGCGAACTCACCGGGTCGACGAGCGACTTGCGCTCCCAGCCCGGAGCGTGGGCCGGGGTGCCGGGACGGCCCGGCACCAGGCGTGCGTACACGCTCTCGCAGGCCGCGACCGCCTCGTCCTTCTTCGCGTGCCGCAGCCGGATCCGGTCCGTGCCCTCGGGGACGTTCAGCCGCACCCGGTCCGTGTCGATCGCCAGGGACATCTGGCGGGTCGCCGCCCCGTACCCGTACCGGCCGTAGATCGCCGGCTCCGACGCCGTGAGGGCGGCGACCGGCTCACCCAGTGCCCGCACGTCGTCGAGCTGCCGGCGCATCATCGACGTCAGAAGCCCGCGCCTGCGGTGGGTGGCCGCGACGCTGACCATCGTCACGCCCGCGGCCGGCACCAGCGCGCCGCCCGGAACGGCCAGCCGGAAGCTGAACGCCCCCGACGTGGCGACGACATCCGAGCCGTCCCAGATTCCGAGCGACCGCTCGTGCTCGGTCACCGACTCCGCGTACTCGCGCTGCTCGGCCGGTTCGGCCACCCCTCCGAAGGCGAGCTCCAGGCACTCGAACCATTCGTTCCATTCGGACGGCCGCAACACGCGGAGCTCTGTAGTCATATGGCATGCCTACCAGGGGCGAGACGGACGGGCGACCCGATTTCGAACGCGTTGTCACAGGGGCCCCCTGCACCGGAGACCGTCGGGTGGATAAAGTCCCCGCAATGGCCCGACGCGCAGGAGCAGAGACCTACCCGGCCCGATTGCGGAAATCGGCGCACCGGGTGCGCAGCACGCTGCGCAGATCCGGCGTCGACTACTTCCGCGGTGACGGCTCCGACTGGATCGCCCTGGCCGCCCTGTTGCTGAGCATCCCGGCCATCACCTGCGGCACCCTGCTGAACCCGGTGTGGTGTTCACCGACCGCGCTCGTCCTGCCGATCGTCGCGGGCGGCCTGGTACTGCGGCCCGCCAGCCTGCTCGGCCTGTACGCGGCCGCCGCCGCTGCCCTGATCGTCGAGTCGGTCCGGCTCGGCCCGTTCAGGGACGGCACGGTCGGCGTCACCCCCGGAACCGTGCTGACGGTCGCGGCCTGCGGCTTCTTCGGGCTGGTGCTCGCCCAGTTCAGGGCCAGGGTCGGCGTGCCGTGGCGGCGCGGCGGCACGATGCTCTTCGACCTGCGCGAACGCATCCGGGTGCAGAGCGCGCTGCCCCGGCTCCCGCAGGGCTGGCACCGGGAGATGTCGCTGCGCCCGGCGGGCGGGCAGTCCTTCTCCGGCGACTTCGTCGTCGCGGCCCGGACCAACGGCGGCCGCACCCTGGAGGCCGTCCTCACCGATGTCTCCGGCAAGGGCATGGACGCGGGCTCCCGCGCCCTGCTGCTGTCCGGCGCGTTCGGCGGGCTCCTCGGATCGCTGCCGCCGCACGGCTTCCTGCCCGCGGCCAACGGCTATCTGCTGCGCCAGGACTGGGACGAGGGCTTCGCGACCTCGATCCACCTGGTCCTGGACCTCGAATCCGGCGACTACGAACTCCTCTCGGCCGGTCATCCACCCGCTCTCCAGCTGCACGCGGGCAGTGGCCGGTGGGAGGAGATGGCCGCGGAGGGCCCCCTGCTCGGGGTGTACGACGGGGCGCAGTTCGACGCCGTGAAGGGCTCGCTGGCCCCCGGGGACGTACTGATGCTGTTCACCGACGGACTGGTGGAGACGTCCGAACGGGACATGGCGGAAGGCATCGACCGGCTGACCGGCGAGGCCGACCGCTATGTCTCGACGGGCTTCGAGGGTGCGGCCTGGCACCTCATCGAGGCGTGTGCCAAGGACGTCAACGACGACCGGGCACTGCTCCTGCTGTCACGTAAATCCTGAACCGTACGCAACCGGCCCGAACCGGGCGTACGTCAACGGCTTCCGGCCCGTCACCGGATCGGGGTGAGCGCGGTATCGCGTCCGCCCGGAAGGATTCTGGCCAGCCAGTGCGACCGTCCGGCCACCAGGGGGGCCAGGACCGCGAGGACGAGGACGTATCCGGCGATGAACGGCGCGAGCCGCTCGTCGAGCCCGGCGCCCGCCGCCATCGTGGCGAGGATCAGCGCGAACTCGCCGCGCGCCACCAGGGTGGTGGAGATGTTCGCCGTGGCCTGCGGGCCGAACCCGTACAGCTTGGCGGTGGCGATCCCCGCGAGGACGTTCATGGCCAGGGTCACCGCGACGGCGGCCAGCACCGCCCACAGCACGACCGGCAGATCACCGGGGTTGATGGAGAGGCCGAAGGCGAAGAAGAAGATCGCGCCGAAGGCGTCCCGCAGCGGGTGGACCAGCTTCAGGATGCGCTCGCCGGAGGACGTGCTGCCGAGCATCAGGCCCACCATGAAGGCGCCGATGGCGTCAGCGACCCCGAACCACTCCGAGATGCCGGCCACCAGGACCGCCGCGCCGAGGAAGGAGATGACGAGGAGTTCGTCGTCCTTGGTGTTGATCAGCTTGCTGATGAGACGGGTGCCGAACCGGGCGGCGAGGCCCAGCGCCAGCAGGAAACCGAACGCCTTTGCGCCGTCGACCGCCGCCGCCGCGAGGCTGTCGGCGCCCGAGAGGATGGGCTGGAGCGCGGCCAGGTACAGCGCGAGGAACACGTCCTCGACGACGATGATGCCGAGGATCGGCCTGGTCTCCGGATTGCCGATCCGGCCCAGGTCGACCAGGACCTTGGTGACGATGGCCGACGACGAGATGCCGAGCACCCCGGCCAGCACCAGCGCCTCCGACGTGCCCCAGCCCAGCGCGAAGCCGAAGCCGAGCCCGGCGCCGACGTTCAGGGCGAGATAGGCGCCGCCGGCGAGCGCCATCCTGCGCCCGCCCGCCTTGAGGTCGTCGAGGTGGAACTCCAGGCCGAGGTAGAAGAGCAGCAGCACCAGGCCGAGCGCGGAGAGCATCTCCAGGTCGTGCGGGTCGGCGACGAGGACGATGCCGGGGGTGTGCGGGCCGAGCAGGATCCCGGCCAGGATGAACAGGGGGATGGTCGGCAGTCCGATGCGGCTGCCGACGCGGGCGAGAACGGCGGCGGCGAGGAAGGCGCCGCCCATGGCGATGAGCGTGTCTGCGTGTCCGATGAGGCCAGTCCTTCGTTTGGTCAAGAGAACGTCAAGGAATCGTCAGTAATTAGTTTACCGAACGATTGACGTCGCAAGTGTCACCACCTCATACGGGCCTCCCGGGGGTTTCCCCCACCCCCGATGCGCCAGCCGCCGTCATGGCCCCGGACCCGTACGGATCCGTACGTTCGAGGTATCGATCACGGATGGCTACGGAAGGCGGACACCATGGGGCTTCGGCGCACCAGGCAGGGAGCGCAGGAGAGCGTGCGGGCCGCACGTGAGGCCCGCACGGCGCACAGCCACGCGGGGCCCGTCCCCGCGGACGCGGCTCCGAACTGCGCGGTGTCCGCAGGCAGTACGGGCGGGGCGGCTCAGCCGTCCACGCCCTGCGCGGCATCGACCTCACCCTGCCGCGGGGCAGCTTCACCGCGGTGATGGACCCCTCCGGCTCCGGCAAGTCGACGTTCCTCCAGTGCGCGGCCGGGCTCGACCGCCCCACCGCGGGATCGGTCAGCCTGGGCGGCACGGAGATCACCGGCATGAGCGAGAACAAACTCACCGAACTGCGCCGCACCCGGCTCGGCTTCGTCTTCCAGGCGTTCAACCTGCTCCCGTCCCTCACGGTCGAGCAGAACGTCGTCCTGCCCATGCGTCTGGCCGGACAGCGCACCGGCTCCGCCCGCAGCCGCCGCGAGGCCGCCGAGACGCTCACCCGGGTCGGCCTCGGCGACAAGGGGAACCGGCGCCCCGGCCAGCTCTCCGGCGGACAGCAGCAACGCGTCGCCGTCGCCCGCGCCCTGGTCACCCGGCCCGACGTGATCTTCGCCGACGAGCCTACCGGCGCCCTCGACACCACCACCGCCGCCGAGATCCCGCGGCTGCTCCGGCACGCGGTCGACACCCTCGGCGCGACCGTCGTGATGGTCACCCACGACCCGGTCGCCGCCGCCTGCGCGGACCACGTGCTCTTCCTCGCCGACGGCGAGATCGCGGACAGCCTGCCCCGCGCGAGCGCCGACCGGATCGCCGCGCGGATGACCGCACTGACCGTCCCCGACCACGCGAGGGCCGCCGCCTGATGTTCATCCCGAACGGCCTTGCCCGCGCGGCCGTACGCTTCAAACCCGCCTCGTTCGCGGGCACCTTCGTCGCCTTCCTGCCGGCCGCGGCCATCGTCTACGGAAGGGGGCTGGGCACCGCCCACGTCACCCTGCCCGCCACCGCTCTGCGGACCCATATGACCTCGCCGTACGCCTCCGACGTACTCGTACGGGCCACCCCGGCGGGGGCGGAACGGCTCGCCGCACTCGGCACCGTCACCGACCCCTCCGGCTACGCCACCGCGCGGAGCCGGGACCGCGAGCTGAACGCCTGGGCCAACACCGTGATGGCCGCGGTCCTCGGCGGATTCGCCGCCGTCGCGGCGGTCAACACGCTGGTGATGACCGTCCTGGGCCGCCGCGGGGAGCTGACCGTGCTCCGGCTCGTCGGCTCCACCCGCCGCCAGGTCATGGGCATGATCCGCTGGGAGGCCCTGCTGGTCACCGTGGCCGGGGCCGCGCTCGGCACGGCCATCGCGCTGGCCACGCTCATCCCGATGATGAGGGGACTGACCGGCGAATCCCCGTACGTCCCGCCCGCGTTGTACGGATCGTTCCTGGCCGCCACGGTGGGCCTCGGCCTCGCCGCGGCACTGGTGCCGGCCCGCGCCGCCCTGGGCCGCGCCGCGGCCCGTCCGTAGAGTCGGGCCATGACGGCACCCCGCGCACAGCTGACCCTGGCCGAAGTCGAGCGCATCGCCCGTGCGGCCCACGAGGGTCAGCGGGACAAGGCGGGACGCCCGTACGCCGAACATCTCGCGGCCGTCGCGGAGGGCGTACGGGCCAGGGGCGGCAGCGACGAGCAGATCGCCGCCGCCTGGCTGCACGACGCGGTCGAGGACGACGCGCTGTCCGAGCGCTGGCTCGCCGGGGCCGCGCTGCCGCAGCAGGTCAAGGACATGGTCCTGGCCGTCAGCAAGCGGGAGGGTGAGGAGCTGACGGCGTACACCCGCCGCATCCTGGCCACCCCGGGCGCACTGCTGATCAAGGAGTCCGACCTCGCGCACAACGCGGACCCGGGCCGCCTCGCGGTCCTGGACCCGGCCACCCGTACCCGGCTGGCCGCGAAGTATGTGCAGGTGCGGAGCCTGCTCGGGCTCACCGCCCCGGAATCGCCCACCGAACGTCGGGATTGAGCCAACACGGCGGAGCTGGGCCCGACCGGGCCCGGCTCCGCCGTGTTGCTCAACCCCGAAGTCTCAGATCTTGGCGGCGTCCCGTCGGAACGCCCAGTTCATGTCCGGTTCGGTCACACAGCGCATGGCCCGTCGCACCGGCGGCGTGCACAGCAGAGTCACCCCGATCGAGGCGGCCACGGTGACGAGCACCAGCCCGGTGGGCGAGATCAGCCAGTCGTTGTGGTCGAAGAGGCCCGAGTAGTCGGCGCCCTTCACCAGGAACCCGTGCAGCAGATAGCCGCAGATCGTGCCGGCGCCCAGCACCGTGAACCACATGTGGCGGCGCGGGACCAGTGCCAGGAACCCGACGGTGAGCAGCGTCGCGCAGCCGAACAGGGCGAGGGTCATCACCGCGCCCGACCACCACGGGGCGTTCAT
Source organism: Streptomyces sp. AW19M42 (assembly GCA_000470535.1). Taxonomy (GTDB): domain Bacteria; phylum Actinomycetota; class Actinomycetes; order Streptomycetales; family Streptomycetaceae; genus Streptomyces. The sequence goes on along the minus strand of CBRG010000237.1, from coordinate 1,487 downwards.
CTCCTGGGCGCTGGAGTCGCGCAGGAACCAGCCCAGCTGCATCCGGGGCGCCGCCCAGTAGGCGAAGAGGACCGCGGCGGCGAACATCGGCAGCGCCAGCAGCCGCACCTCGCGGCGCTTGACCAGCCGGAAGTGCTCGGGCTTGAGCTGGAGACCGAGCACGAAGAACGGCAGGAACTGGAGGACGCGCGGCAGGTCGAGATCGTCGCCGATGCCGGGGGCGAGCGAGGCGAGGACCGCGATCACGAGTGATACCGCCAGCGGGTGGCGCAGGTTCTGCCAGATCGGCGTGGTGAGCCGCCAGATGAACAGGGCGGCCAGGAACCAGGTGAGGTACCAGGGCTCCAGCAGGCTAATCGCCCCGTCGGACGAGCCGCTCGCGTACCGCCGGAACAGCGAGTACGCCGTCTCGAACACGATGTACGGCACGGCGACCCCCGTCACCAGGCGCTTCACCTTGGCGGGGGTCAGGCTGAACGAACGTGAGAAATAGCCGGAAATGATGATGAAGGCCGGCATGTGGAAGGTGTACGTGACCATGTACAGCGCGCGTGCCGCGCGGCTGCCCTCCATGACCGGTACCCAGGAGTGCGCCACCGCGACGAGCACGATGGCCAGGTACTTGGCGTTGTCGAAGTAGGCGTCACGTTTTTTCGCTGGTGGGGCCTGCGCGGGCCGTTCCGCCACGGCCACCGCGGAGGGCGCGTGCGGTGCCTGGCCCGCCGCCTGGGGTCTGGGCTCCGACTCCCGGGTCGCTGGGGGGAGCGGTGCCCTCTGGAATACGTTCGGAGCGTGGAACATCTGAAGCACCCTAGACGTCTCGATTGCATTTCGTAAAACCGCCATCGGATATCGCGTGTGCCCGGATGACCAAAAGGCAAACCCCTGCTTTTTGCCCGATACGGGTGGGTTAATCCTTCTTAAATGGTGCATATCGGCAAGCAGTTGGAGGCGGTGAATTACGTCGCATTCGGCGCCGAGAATTGCATGTGAATGAAGTGTGTGGGTAAGGAAACGATCACCGTCGCAGATCATTTCCGTTTATCTGATCATCGCCGCGCGTGCCGACCGCGCCCCCCGTGCCGCCGCTGGGTCGACGGCCTCACCCGGACGCTGTGAACGGGCGTGGGGCCGGCGCAAGATGGCGCGATACCGACTGGTCGCTTCGTCAGGCGGCAGCGACCACGGGGGAGTTGGTGGCACGATGGGCGGCAACGGAGGCGTGCGCGGCCGCACGCTTCCGGGCCGGCAAGGCGGACCGACCGAGGGTGTGATCAGTCGTGGCCATTTCACTGTCTGTGGTGCTTCTTTTGGCGATCATCCTGGTGGTCCTGATCCGAGGTGGCTCCATCAAGGCCGGACCCGCGCTCGTCGCGGTGCTCTTCGGCTTCTTCCTGGCGTCGACCGGGATGGCGCCGTCGATCCAGAAGTTCATGGACTCGATAGCGCAGAGCATCAACCAGATCAACTTCTGACCCCGGACCGCG
>CBRG010000236.1 GCA_000470535.1 Streptomyces sp. AW19M42 | reverse complement strand
GAGCCACTGTCGTGACCCCCGTCGTTGGAGACGGCGATGGCGTAGGCGGAGGGAGCGGTGACCGTGAGGACCGCCGTGACGGCGGCCGAAGCGAACAGTGTGCGGGCAGAGCGCATCTGAACACATTTCCTTTCGTCGCGACTGCGAAGAGTGACGGAATGCCGACTCGTAGTGGCGCAGTGGCTACGTGATCCACCGTCAGTCGGAACGCCGGGGCGCGCCATCGGAGAGCGCCGCATTGGAGCTACGCCATGGGCTCATCGAGTGGCGGAGCACGGATAATCACCCGTTGGACGGCACGCCGCGCCGGGGTGAGGTTTGGACTTTTCCGGTCCGGTCGTCCGCTGACAGTTCCTCACCGCGCCGGAGCCCGGTCCGCGTCCCGGCAATTCGGTTGCACCGCCGCCGGGCAGGCTGCTGTACTCACCGCACAAGCCGACAGAGCCAGGAGACTTCCATGCGCCGATCTCACGTGTTCGTTCAGACGGGAATTCACACCGAAACTGAGAACATGGAGTTCTGTGCACACGCTGAATCTCGGCATTCTGGCGCATGTCGACGCCGGTAAGACAAGCCTGACGGAGCGGCTGCTCCACACCGCCGGAATCATCGATGAGCTGGGCCGCGTGGACGACGGGAACACCCGGACCGATTCCCTCGCGCTCGAACGGCGACGCGGCATCACGATCAAGTCCGCGGTCGTCTCGTTCGATATCGACGACGTCACCGTCAATCTGATCGACACGCCCGGCCACCCGGACTTCATCGCCGAGGTGGAACGGGTGCTGAGCGTGCTCGACGGCGCCGTACTGGTCATCTCCGCCGTGGAGGGCGTCCAGGCGCAGACCCGCGTCCTGATGCGGACGCTCCAGCGGCTGCGCATCCCGACGCTCGTCTTCGTGAACAAGACCGACCGCGCCGGAGCCCGGTACGAGCAGGTGCTGCGCGGCATCACGGAGAAGCTCACGCCGAACGCCGTCGCGATGGGACCTGCCGTCACCGGTCTCGGCACCCGCGAGGCGCACTGCCCGTCCTACGCGGCCGACGACCCCGGGCTCACCGGCCGGCTGACGGACCTGCTCACCGAGCACGACGACGCCCTGCTGGCTGCGTACGTCGAGGGCGACACGATTCCGCCCAGCCGGCTCCACGAGGAGCTGGCAGCCCAGACCGGGCGGGCGCTGGTCCACCCCGTGTACTTCGGCTCGGCCGTGACGGGCACCGGAATCGCCGCGCTGAACAGCGGGATCAAGGAGCTGCTGCCCGGCGCGCGCGGCGATGCCGACGGATCGGTCTCCGGCACCGTCTTCAAGGTCGAACGCAGCCCGGCGGGCGAGAAGCTCGCGTACGTCCGGATGTTCTCGGGCACCGTAAGGACCCGCGACCGGCTGCCGTTCGGGCGCGCGCCGGGCGCTGCCGGTGAGGGCAGGGTGACCGGGATCAGCGTCTTCGCCGACGGCTCGGACGTTCCCCGTCCAGCGGTCGGACCAGGACGCATCGCGAAGCTCCGCGGACTGGGTGGCATCCGGATCGGGGACGCGGTCGGTGTGGCACGGGAGGGGGCCCGGGAACACCATTTCGCCCCGCCCACCCTGGAATCCGTCGTGGTACCGGCAGCGCCCGCCTCCAGGGGCGAACTGCATCTCGCCCTCGCACAGCTCGCAGAACAGGATCCGCTGATCGATCTGCGCCAGGACGACATCCGTAAGGAGGTCTCCGTATCGCTCTACGGCGAAGTGCAGAAGGAAGTCATCGGGGCGACGCTCGCGGAGGAGTTCGGTATCGACGTCACCTTCCGCGAAACCACGACCATCTGTCTGGAACGGCCGTCCGGCACCGGTGCCGCATTCGAGATCATCGACAAGGAGGACAATCCCTTTCTCGCGACGGTCGGCCTGCGCGTCGATCCCGCCCCGGCCGGCGGCGGGGTGGACTACCGGCTGGAGGTGGAGCTCGGCTCCATGCCGTACTCCCTGATGCGGGCGGTCGAGGAGACCGTGTTCGAAACGCTCGGACAGGGCCTGAACGGATGGCAGGTGACCGACTGCACGGTCACCATGACGCACTCCGGCTACTGGCCCCGCCAGAGCCACGCGCACGGCACGTTCGACAAGTCCATGTCGAGCACCGCCGGGGACTTCCGCAGCCTGACCCCGCTGGTCCTGATGACCGCGCTCCAGCGGGCGGGCACCACGGTGTACGAGCCGATGCACCGGTTCAGGCTGGAACTGCCCACGGACGCGCTCGGCCCGTTCCTGCCCGTCCTCGCCCACCTGACGGCTGTCCCGGGCCCCCCGTCGCTGGACGGCGCGAACTGCGTGCTGGAGGGCGAGATCCCGGCGGCCAGGGTGCATGAACTGCAGCAGCGGCTCCCGTCGCTGACCCGGGGAGAAGGGGTGCTCGAATCCGCGTTCGCCTCGCACCGCGCGGTCGTCGGCGGCGCCCCGACACGCTCCCGCACCGACCACAACCCGCTCGACCGGAAGGAGTACCTGCTGCACGCGGCGCTGCGGGGTCCGGGCCCGTCCGCCGCCTGAGGGCGGGCCCGTGCCCGGCTCAGTTCAGCCGGGCACGAGCGGCGCGCGCGCTGCGCCGGACCGCCTCCGCGGCCTCCGGCTCGATGTCCGCGACCACGTCCGCGTACTCCTCCAGCTCCGCCGCCCCGCGCAGGAACTCCCCGCTGCGCACCAGCAGCTGGGCCCGTTCGAAGCGCAGCCTGGCCGGGTGCGACGGCAGCAGGAGGGCCAGCTCCACCGCCCACAGCGCCACGTCGGACCGCTCCGGGCGGGCCGCCGCCCAGGCCCGGATGTTGTTCAGGACCCGCAGCACCGTCTCCAGCGGCCGCGCGGGCACCAGCATCGACGGCTCAAGCGGCTCCCCGGTGACGCTCGTCACCAGCAGCTCCGCGTCCTGGCCCGACAGCGGACGGCCGCCGGCGAACGGATCGGCCAGCACCCGCTCCTCCGGATCACCGAAACCGACCACGAAATGGCCCGGCAGCGCCACCCCGTAGACCGGGGCGCCCGCCCGCCTGGCCACCTCGATCCACACCACTGACAGCATGATCGGCAGCCCGCGCCTGCGCCGCAGTACCTCGTGCAGCAGCGACGACTCAAGGCGCTGGTACTCCGCCGCCGAACCCTCGAACCCGTACCGCTCACCGAGCACTTCGGCCAGCGCGGAGGCCCAGGCCCGGCCGCCGCGCAGCCCGTACGGCAGCAGGCCCGCGAGCCGGTCCAGCTCGATCTGTGCCGCGTCGATGCCGTTCGCGTCCAGCGCGGGATCCGCCTCGGCCGCCAGCAGCAGGCAGAGCAGCGCCAGGTCCGGCCGCTCGGCCCGCGCCTCCTCCGTGAACCGGCGGCGGATCTCTTCCCTGTCGTGCCTCCCGGAAGCCATCGCGCTACACCGGCCGGAAGTGGTGGTAGCGGTGGTGGGTCGAGAACCCCATCCCGTCGTACAGCGCACGGGCGCCTTCGTTCTCCGCCTCCACCTGGAGCCACCCGGCCGACGCGCCCTCGTCCATCGCCTGCCGGGCCAGCGCGGTCATCACCGCGGTGGCGAGCCCCCTGCGCCGGTGCTCGGGGGCCACCTCGACGGCCATGAACCCGGCCCACCTCCCGTCCACCACACAGCGTCCGATCGCGGCGGGCCCGGCGTCACCGTCGTCGCCCGGCACGGTCGCGAACCACACCGAGGGACCACTGCCGAGCACCGCCCGCACCTCCGGGCCGGGGTTCTCGAAGCGCTGGTAGCGGGAGAGCCACGCCGCGTCCACCGCGCGGCTCAGCCGCACCCGCGACACCTCGGCTGCCAGATCACCGATCGGGGCCAGCGCCGCGATCCGCACCTCCGCCGTCACCTCGCGCCGCCACCCGGAGCTCTCCAGCGCCGCGCACAGCTCCTCCTGGGCACCCTCCGCGCCGGTCGCCGTCTGGACGTACGGCGGCAGCCCCCGGTCCGCGTACCACTGCCGTACCCGCGCGAGCGCGGCGTCGAGCGGAACGCCCGGATCTCCGAGCGGGAGCACGGAGTTGGCGCGCCGGGTGAACCCCGCGGAGGCGCGCAGCAGCCAGTCACCGAGCGGCTCGCTCTCCACCGGCTGCCAGGCGCGGGCACAGACCCGGGCGAGTTCACCGAAGGAGGCCGCCGGGCCGCGTCGCCGGGCCGGCGCGGCAGACACGGTCTTGCCCGCCATCAGGGTCGATTCCATGATGCGGACGGATTCGCCGCTTTTCGGTGTGACGGACAGCACACCCTCGTTCCACGATGTGAGAACACCAACCGTGTCAGTGAATTTCGGGCCCTGCGGACCTTCCTGGAGCAGGCATCGGACCGAGACCCGTTTGCCCACGTCAGCCGGTGTGATCCGGATCTCCAGCCGTCCGCCGATAGTGAATTCCACAGCTCTGTTTGCCCCTCCTGTTCGGATCGTGCCCGGGAACGGAGATACTAGGTGCGGGCATCGACGACGCCGCGCTCCCGCGCGAGAGCCAACGCCCTACCGAGGAGGAACGACAGCGTGACCTACGTCATCGCGCAGCCTTGTGTCGACGTAAAGGACAAGGCCTGCATCGAAGAGTGCCCCGTCGACTGTATCTACGAGGGCCAGCGGTCCTTGTACATCCACCCGGACGAGTGCGTCGACTGTGGAGCCTGTGAGCCGGTCTGCCCGGTCGAGGCGATCTTCTACGAGGACGACACCCCGGAGGAGTGGAAGGACTACTACAAGGCGAACGTCGAGTTCTTCGACGACCTCGGTTCGCCGGGTGGGGCTTCCAAGCTGGGTCTGATCGAGCGCGACCACGCGTTCATCGCGGCATTGCCGCCGCAGAACCAGTAACAGCGTCCGGCACGTGCGTCACCCCGGTCCCGTACGGCTCGTCACCGTGCGGGACCGAGGCGTTTCCGCACCCGCCGCGGCTTACGCCCGAACCCCTGTACGAGAAAGCAGAGACCCGTGTCCGCAGCAGTCTCCTCCCGCCTCCCCGTCTTTCCCTGGGACAGGCTCGCGCCCTACAAGTCGACGGCCGGGGGCCACCCGGACGGCATCGTGGACCTGTCCGTCGGCACCCCCGTCGACCCGGTGCCCGAGCTGATCCAGCGGGCGCTCGTCGCCGCGTCCGACAGCCCCGGCTATCCGACGGTGTGGGGCACCCCCGAGCTGCGCGACGCGCTCACCGGCTGGGTGGAGCGGCGGCTCGGCGCGGTGTCTGTGGCCCACGAGAACGTGCTGCCCGTCGTCGGATCCAAGGAACTGGTGGCCTGGCTGCCGACCCAGCTCGGCCTCGGCGCCGGTGACAAGGTCGCCTACCCGCGGCTCGCCTACCCGACCTACGAGGTCGGCGCCCGGCTCTGCGGCGCCGAGCCGGTCGCGTACGACGACCCGACCGAGCTGGACCCGGCCGGGCTCAAGCTGCTGTGGCTCAACTCCCCGTCCAACCCGACCGGCAAGGTGCTCTCCCCGGACGAGCTGACCCGGATCGTCGCCTGGGCGCGCGAGCACGATGTGCTGATCTTCAGTGACGAGTGCTACCTGGAGCTGGGCTGGGAGGCCGAACCGGTCTCTGTGCTCCACCCGGACGTCTGCGGCGGTACGTACGAGGGCGTCGTCGCCGTCCACTCGCTCTCCAAGCGCTCCAACCTCGCCGGGTACCGGGCCGCCTTCATCGCGGGCGACGCGGCCGTCCTGGGTGAGCTGCTGCTGATCCGCAAGCACGGCGGGATGATGACGTCCGCACCGGTCCAGGCCGCCACCGTCGCGGCGCTCGGTGACGACGCGCACGTGGCCGAGCAGCGCGCCCGGTACGCCGCCCGCCGCGCCGCCCTGCGCACGGCACTGGAGGCCCACGGCTTCCGCGTCGAGCACAGCGAGGCGAGCCTCTACCTGTGGGCGACCCACGACGAGCCGTGCTGGGACACCGTGGCCCACCTGGCGGAGCTGGGCATCCTGGTGGCGCCCGGGGACTTCTACGGACCGGCGGGCGACCGCTTCGTGCGCGTGGCGCTCACGGCCACGGACGAGCGGGTGGCCGCGGCGGTCAAGCGGCTGGGCTGAGCGCCTGCCGGCCGGCACG
>CBRG010000235.1 GCA_000470535.1 Streptomyces sp. AW19M42 | reverse complement strand
GGCGGCGACCTCGATCGCCTCGTCGAGGTCGGCGGCCTCCAGGAGGTCGTAACCGGCGATCCACTCGGCCGTCTCGGCGAACGGGCCGTCGGTGACCAGAACCCGGTCCCCGCGCACGCGGACCGTCCTGGTCTCGGCGGACGGCTTGAGCGGCATTCCCTCCAGCCGGACGCCTCGGTCGTTCCACTTCTCGACCCATGCCTGCGGGTCCCCGTCGATCGGCTCCCCTGCGGGGTCCGTGGCGATGAACAACACGTACTTCATGACCGTTCTCCTTCCGGACGCTTCATCAGGACGACGAACGGCCTTCGCGGAATCCGACAACTCGGCGCAGGTTTTCTCACTTCACCCCTGCTCCCCCGCCAGGGCCCTGATGGCCGGCCGGAGCAGTGCCGCGATGCGTTCGGCCGAGGCGTCCCGCAGAGGGGCCAGTTCGAGGAACTGGTGGCCGATGGTGATTCCGAGCAAGGTGGTGACGATCAGCGCGGCGCGCAGCTCGGGATCCTCGGCGGCGGGCAGGGCCGCCCCGATGCCGTCCAGCTGCCGGCCGAGGGCGACGCGGACGTACTCGGCCGCTGCCGGGTCGGTGAGCATGGACCGCATCATCGCCAGCGTCCCCTCGGGAAGACCGCCGAGTTCCAGGCCGAGCGTGGCCAGCAGCTGATCGACGAGCGCGTCGGGGTCAACGGTGCCCGCCGGTACGGGGGTTGCCTGCACGGCCTGGGTGAACAGGCCGCGCTTCGAGCCGAAGTACTGCATGACCAGAGCCGGGTCGACGCCCGCCGCGGCCGCCACGGCGCGAATGGTGGTGCGCTCGAATCCCTTCCCGGCGAACAGCTCACGGGCACGGGCGAGGATGCGCGCCTCGGTGGACCGACGGCGGTCGGCGCGGGACTGGTGAGGAGTGGACACCGACGCAATCTACAATTTCTGACCGACCTCTCGGCCGACCGCACGACGCCCGACCACCCGATCGCACACTCTGTTGGCGCGAGCGGGCGTCGGTGTGGCCGGCTCCGCGGACAGGCGGAGGTCAGCGCAGTCCGGCGAAGAGATCGTTCTCGGGTACGGCCGCGCCGGTGGCGTCCTTGACGCGTACGAAGGTCTCCAGGCCCATGAACTCGCCGAACCTCTCCTTGCCCATCTTGAGGAAGAAGATGTTCTCGCCCTGGCTGGCGTGCGCGGCCAGCGCATCGAACTTCTGACCGCTGAACGCGGTGGTGTCCACCCACGTGGTGATCTCGTCGTCGGGGAGGCCGATCTCGGCCAGCGCGGCGGCCTCGGCGGGATCCGGCTCCGGCATGTCCTCGTGGAACTCGCGCATGGTCTCCCCGAACCGTTGCATCATCGAGCGGGGCATCGTCGTCCAGTAGACCTTCGGGGTCAGCGAGGTCATCTCCAGCGCCGCCATCGTGATGCGGTGGGCCTGGATGTGGTCGGGGTGGCCGTAGAAGCCGTTCTCGTCGTAGGTGACGACCACATCGGGCCGGTAGTGCCGCATGAGCTCCGCCAGCCGGGCGGCGCCCTCCTCGACGGGCGTCCGCCAGAAGGAGCCGGGGGCTTCGTTGCTCGGCCAGCCGATCATCCCGGAGTCGGCGTAGTCCAGCATCTCCAGGTCGCTGATCTTAAGGACCTCGCAGCTCGCCTCAAGTTCCTTGCGGCGCATCGCGGCGACGGCCGCCGGATCGTGCCCGGGGCCGCCCGGCTTGACGCCCCCCGGTCCGTCACCGCAACCGCCGTCGGTGCATGTCACAAGAACGGTGCGGATACCTTCCGCCGCGTAGCGCGCGAGGATTCCTCCGGTTCCGGTGGCCTCGTCATCGGGGTGGGCGTGCACTGCCATGAGGGTCAACGGCCGGTCAGTCATGAAAACAGTCCTCCTGCGGAAATACTTCTTGGTACGAGTGCGCGGCGGGCGTACCGCGATCCGGGGCCCCGGCACCCGGCGGAGCGGTCGACACTGCGGTCGCCGCGATTCCCCGCCCGTGCGGCGCCGGTCCCCCGGTGATGCAACCGCGCCGGCCGGACCGTCTGTTCCCGGCGGCAGCCGATTGACTTCCGGGGCTTGCCACCCTGCGCGTACCGGCCGACGCCGCGCGCCGCGAAGTCGAAGACGGCCCCGCGGCTCGAAGACCGGACCCGTTCAGCGGCGCCGAGCAACTGTGTGATCAACGTTTGAAAGCACTGGCACGGTAAAGACGGTCCTTGACAGCGACTTTATACGACTAGGTAGGAGAGGCATTATGGGCATCATTGCTTGGATCATCATCGGCTTGCTCGCGGGCCTCATTGCCAAGGCCCTGATGCCGGGCAAGGACCCGGGCGGCATCATCATCACGATGATCATCGGTATCGTGGGCGGTCTGCTCGGCGGCTGGCTCGGCAAGGTCATCTTCGGCGTCGACTCCATCGACGGTTTCTTCGACCTCTCCACCTGGATCGCGGCCATCGTCGGCTCGCTCATTCTCCTCGTGCTGTACCGCGTCTTCACCGGCAACCGCCGCCACGCCTGACCCCGTACGACCGTCACCGCGCAATGGCCCCGCCCTTCCCGGGCGGGGCCATTGCGCGGTCATGGCGGCAGCGGAGCCGCCCACTCACCGGCGGGCGTACCGTCGACGTTCCAGCCGTACCGGCGTACGTGCGCAACAGTGGCTTCTTCGCCCGGAGGGGAGGGAGGGAGCAGCATGAGCGGGTCGCTCCGGGCGCCCCAGTACCTGCCGTACAGAACGAGGGCCTCCTGGTCCCGGCCCGCCGCGTACACGGATTCGGCCGCGCTCTTCAGAGCCTGGATCTCGCCCTGCCGCCAGGCCTTCTCGTACCAGGTCAGTGCCTCACGGAAGCTGCGCGCGGCGGTCAAGGTGTCGGCGAACCATTGTTGGGCCCGCGCGTCCCCTGCCTCCAGCGCGCGGGCGTAGTAGTGCGCCGCCCGCTCGTGACCGGCGCCCTCCAGGGCGCGGGCGGCGTCCACCAGCGATGCAGGGTCGATCGAGGCGGCCTCGTCGAACCAGGCCAGGGCAGACTCGGGGCGGCCGGCGGCGAGCAGCCATGCCGCGCCCGCGTGGAGGGACGACACCCTGCCCTTCGCGGGCAGGGCCGCGCAGACCTGCCGGGCCTCGCCCGCGCGGTCCGCGTGGATCAGCCGGTTGACGACGAACTGGACCGGCATCTCGCGTGCCAGCCAGGGAAATGTGCTCAGCCGTGCCACGGCTTCGTTCAGACGGTCGTCCGGCAGCAGCTGTGCGTACAGCGAAATCTCCTCTCCGTCCGTCGGCACCGCTTCCAGTACCCCAAGCGCCTCCTCCTGGCGGCGCGACGCGGCCAACGTCGACGCCCAGGCGGACCGGGCCTCGGTCAGACCTGACGCCACGGCTGCCCGGAAGAAGGCGTTGGCTTCCGGCCAGTCCTCGTCCGGCACAGGAGCGTAGGACTCGAAGAGGTGGCGGGTGCGGCCGACGGCGACGGCCCGCGCCAGCAACTCCCGGGCCTCGCGCCAGCGACGGACGTATACAGCGTCCACGCAGGCCAGTTGGTAGGCATCGAGGTTTCCGTCCCGCGCGGCATTCTCGTAGTAGCGCAGAGCCTCGTCCCACTGACCCGTTTCGACCAGTCGCCAGGCGAGATCCGGGGCGGCCGTGCCGTCCGGGAACCGGTCGATGATCACGTCGTACCACTCCCGCGCCCGCTTGCTGTCGCCGCACTCGTAGAGGTGCTCAGCGGCATCCACCAGCGGCTCCCGGTCTGCCGCGGCGTCCACCGCCCTGGCGAACCACTGATCGCCCGCGGGGTCTGTCTGCCACCGCCGGGAAGCGATCCACGCCAGCGCGGCCGCGTCCGAGGCCTCGGCGGCGGCATCGGTCCAGGCATCGGCCTCGGGGATACGTCCCTGATGCCGCAGGAACTCGGCCGCCTGCCACCACGCGTCCCGGTTTCCGGCCCGCAGCGCGTCGCGGCAGAGATCGTGGGCCAGCCGGTACAGCCCGCGGCGTTGCGCGGTTCGTGCCAGTTCCAGCAGACCGGTGGCATCCATGTGCTCGGCCAGTGTCCGCCACAGCGCGGGAGGGACCGGCTCGACAGTCCGCTGTTCCTGCCCGTACTGGTCCAGGACGTCGCTCAACCGGTAGTGCGGGGCTCCCGGTGGGGCGTCCGCGGGCGGCGGCGTGGGGGTGAGGGGCCCGGCGGCCCCCAGGCACTCCTCGGTGGCGTACGAGAGGGCCTCGCGCAGCCAGTCGGGGCGGCGCAGCAGCCGCTCGCGCTGGGAGGGGCTGAGGTAGACCGGCACCGCGGCTTCGAGCAGTGCGAGCGGAATCCTCTGATCATGTCCGAGCCGGCGGATGTCCATGGCGGCGAGCAGCAGCGCCCGCGCGTTCTCCGGTGCGGCTTCCCACCGCGCCAGGACCACGGGCGTACCGGCCAGCCACTGGGCGACCTCCCCGTCGGCGGCCTGTTCCGAGGCTGCGGCGAGCCTCGCGTCGGTGGTCGCCGCACGCCGCAGCGCCCGCATGTTGTCGTCGGTGAACCGGGGCGGGACGGGGATCGGATCCCGCAGCAGTGACTGGAAGCACCGCGCCCTCGGGTCGATTCCCGCCGTCAGCTCGTGCCAGGTCCGCGTCCACATCGTCCCCAGAACGAGTACGGGCGCCCGCCGCGCGCTGTGGACGAGGTCGTCGATCCGGTCGGCGAGTTGCCGGCCGTCGACACCGCCAGTAGCGGGCAAGCACGTGTAGCGGGTCTCATCCAGCCAGATCACGGTCTGCGGCGCCACCCGGTGAAGCCCCGCGAGAGCGTCCTCCGCGCTGTGCGGTGCCCACAGCCGCCAGTCGCCCCGACGTCTCAGCTCGCCGAGCGCCTCCCAACAGGCCCGGCTCTTGCCGTAGGAGGACTCACCGGTCAGCCAGAGCAGCCCGCTCTCCCCCGCCGTGGCCGCCGCCTCGACTCCGGCTGCCAACCGTTCGTCGTGTGCGCGGCGTACGTAGAGAGGCAACGGGGGTGGCACCGCCGAACGCACCCTGGGCACCGCGATGCTGCGGTGAACCCCCAGCGTGAAGGGATCGGTTGCCTCGGTCAGCCAGTCCCCCACCGGCTCGTGCAGCGCGAGGAACACTGGATCGGGGGGCGCGTTCGGGGGCGCGGTGGGTTCCGTGGCTACGGCGACGGGTGCTGTGGCCGGAAGGCCGGAACCGGCCGCTCGCTCACCCGGCTGCCCGGTCGGTCGCTCGGTGCGTGCCAGGCGTCGCCAGCTGAGCCACCGGTCGACCGAGAGAACTCCTGGCGTCAGATGGTTCGCAGGGGGCAGGCCCTGGCTCCGTCGGGCCTGGGCCGCCGTGAGGACCAGGGCGATGACGACGCGCTCGCTGGGAACGTTCCTGCCGGAGCACCAGTCGCTGAGGCGCTGCTCCGAGAAGCTCGGGGCGCGCTGCGGGGGCTCCGGCTGTTTCCGTTCGATCAGGGCCGCCCGGCGCGCGAACTCCGCCCTTTTCAGCCCGGAGGCGTCGATCAGCTCGACGACGCGCGCGGCGAACTGCCGGCGCGCTGGCGGTTCGTGGTCCGTCGACCCCACCTCCGGACATCTCCGGTCCGGATCCGCTCCGGACAGGAAGACCGTAGCCGCTCCCGCCTGCGGTTCTTCCCGGTACGCCGAAACCGGACTCTGCCGGGACGCGGCCTCCGCCCCACCATCGCCACCATGACGAACACACCCCTCCGCAAGGCCGCCGCGGGATCCCGACAGCGGCCGCTCGCCCGGGCCTCCCGGTTGGCGCGAACTCGCGCTCGTGCGGCCCGGGCGGCTCGTGCGGGCGTGGCTGCCGCCGTGCTGCTCCTGCTGGCCTCCGCACCCGCGCAGGCCGTCATGGAACCCAGTGTCACCCCGGCCCCCGTATCCGCCCCTGCCCCGACGCCCTCGCGGACCGATCCCGCGCCCGCGACTCCCGTACCGGTCACGGTGGTTCAGCCGCCGGGCATCAGCGGATACCTGCCGGCCGAGTACGTGCCGGTGCTGTTCATCGCTACGTTGATCGCCCTCCTCTCCTCCCGGCCCGGCGGCAAGGAGGCCGTCAGGGCACTCGTGGGAATGTGGCGCGGCGGAGGGGGCACGCCCCCTCCGGCATGACTCGCCCGGCTGCACCCGAGGTTGTCAGCGGTGCCGCGTGGGCGGCGGGCGCGGCAGGCGTCCGCCGCCCGGCGGTGCGTTGACAGGATGATGGCTCCAACCATCTTGGGAGGCCGTCATCGTGCCCACACCCGCCGACTACCTCGCACTGGCGCATACGGAGAGGGACGGCCCGGTCCTGAGGCGTCTCGCGAAATGTCCGTACCCGTTCGTCTGGCAGGCCCTGGCCGCCAATCCCCACACCCCGCCCCAAGCTCTCCAGGAACTGAGCACGGCTCGCGACAGCGCCTGGAACGACAACGAGCTCCTCCGTCTGCTGGCAGATCATCCCGGTTCGAGTCCCGCCGTTCTTCGAGGTGTTCTCGAAGCCGTCGCGGCGAAGCTCGATGAGGGTGAGCGGCCCTACGCCGCCGTGCTCGCCCTCGCCGGCCGGCCGGAGCTTGAGGCGGGTGAGGTGCGGAGGCTCGGAACCCTTCGTGGCGCCTCTGCTCACCTACGCCACCTGCTCGATCGGTGGCTGACCGCCCGCATCGAAGCCGCCTCCCCCGGTCGGAAGTGATCGCGGTGAGCACGGCATAGCCGCGGGTCCCGTCGTTACTTGGTGAAGACGAGGCTGACGTTGTGTCCGCCGAACCCGAACGAGTTGGCCAGCGCGGCGGACCACTGCCCGGTGCGCCGCTCGCCGCTCACCACGTCCAGTTCCACGCGCGGGTCGAGTTCGTCGAGGTTGCGCGTGGCCGGCACCGTGCCGTCCCTGAGCGCGAACAGGGCGGCCATGGCACCCACCGTTCCGGACGCGCCGATCATGTGACCGGTCATCGACTTCGTCGCCGTCACCGCGGCGTGGCTGCCGATCACCAGGTTGATCGCCTCGGCCTCCGCCAGGTCGCCGGACTCGGTCGAGGTGGCGTGGGCGTGCACGACTCCGATGTCCGCCGGGTCCAGGCCGGCGTCGCGCAGTGCCAGTCGCATGGCGCGGGCCTGGCCTTCCGCGTCGGACGCCGTGATGTGGTTCGCGCTCGAACTCACCGCACTGCCGGCCAGCGTGCCGTAGGCGCGTGCTCCACGGGCGCGGGCGGACTCGGCGCGTTCGAGCACCATCATTGCCGCGCCCTCGCCCATGACGAACCCGGACCGCTTGACGTCGAAGGGGCGGGACACGGTCTCCGGGTCCACGGAACGCGTCGACAGGGCCTTCATCTGGGCGAACGCCGCGATGATGAAGGGGTGCAGGCAGGCCTCCACGCCACCCGCGACAACCACGTCGGCCCGGCCGCTGCGGATCAGATCCTGCCCGAGAGCCAGGGCCTCCGCCCCGGACGCACAGGCACTCACCGGAGTCCTGGCGCCTCCCTTCGCACCCAGGTCCATGCTCACCCAGGCGGCCGGCCCGTTGGGCATCAGCATGGGGACCGCGAACGGCGACAGCCGGCGGATCCCGGCCCGTTCGAAGACGTCGTCCTGCCCGAGCGTGCTGAGTACACCACCGGTCCCGGTACCGATGACGACGGCGAAACGTTCCGGCTCGACCTGCGGAGCCCCGGCGTCCTGCCAGGCTTCACGCGCACTGAGGATGGCGATCTGCTCACCGCGGTCAAGCTTCCTGGCCTCGGCCCTCGGAAGCAGGGAGGCAGGGTCCACCGTCAGCCCGGCCGCCACGTGAACGGGCAGCTCCGCCGCCCACTCCTCCGCCAGGAGACGCACCCCCGACCTACCGGCCAGCAGCCCCGACCACGACGACGGCGCATCGGCTCCCAGTGGCGTCATCGCACCGACGCCCGTCACCAGTACGTGACTGTCTTGGGTCACACGAGTCTCCTTGAATTGTATGAACGCTACAGAGCACCTGACTGCCCTCATGGCGATCATGCCAGCGTTCAGAAGGGATATCAGGGCAGGAGTCGACCGATTCGTAAGTGAGAAGTTGTCATCCTCCAACAATTCAGTCCGACCTGGGATGACAGGGAAGCCCCGCGGCGGCTTCCCGGAGCGAACCCCAGCCGCTTTCGGCAGCGCGTTCCGCCGCGGGGCCCCCGCGTGGTCCTGAACTGACCTGCCGGTCAGGGGACTTGTGCCGCACTCCGCATGTCGCGTTCACTCCGGGCCAAACGTGGCCGAATCCCGCCGGAACCTGGGCAAACATCACGGCGCCGCGATCATCGGATCGAGTTAATATCGGCGGATTTCCTTGGCCCGGACGGCGGAGCGGCCATTACTGTTCCCCTGGATCTGGACGGATTCACCTTCGTATCCAGTGTTTTCGTCCAGTTGTTCGTTGTGTTCGTATATGCCCCTCGCCTGCCCTGACCAAGGAGAGCCTCCCCGATGACTGTTGAGTCGAACTCGGAAGCACGGCTGGAACTGCCCCAACAGTCCAGTCTCGGGACAGCGGCTGCCCGTAACCTCGCCACCACGACCAAGTCCGCCCCGCAGATGCAGGAGATCACCTCCCGCTGGCTGCTGCGGATGCTCCCCTGGGTGGAGACCAAGGGCGGTGCCTATCGGGTGAACCGCCGCCTCGCCTACACCGTCGGGGACGGCAAGGTGGAGTTCGTCCAGGACGGCGCCGACGTCCGGGTGATCCCCCAGGAGCTGGGCGAACTGGCCCTGCTGCGCGGTCTCGACGACCTCGACGCGCTGACCGCCATCGCCGGCCGGTGTGTCCAGCGCGACTTCCGGGCGGGCGAGACGCTGGTCGAGCGGGGTGCGGCGGCGGACCGGATCCACCTCATCGCGCACGGCCGCATCAGCCAGACCTCCGTGGGCAGTTACGGCGACGAGGTGGCACTGGACGTACTCGCGGACGGCGACCGGTTCGGGGACAACGCGCTGCTGGACGAGGACGCCCGATGGGAGCAGACCGCTGTCGCCGAGACCTCGGGCACCCTGCTCACCCTGTCCCGCGCCGACTTCATGGCCGTGGTCGCCTCGGCGCCCGGCCTCCGCGACCACATCGAACAGTTCACCTCGCGCTCCCGCCAGCGGCAGAACCATCGCGGCGAGGCGGAGATCGCGATGTCGGCCGGCCACACCGGCGAGCACGCGCTGCCCGGGGCCTTCGCCGACTACGAACTGAATCCGCGCGAGTACGAACTCTCCGTCGCCCAGACCATCCTGCGGATCCACACCAGGGTCGCGGACCTCTACAACGGGCCGATGAACCAGACCGAGGAGCAGCTCAGGCTCACCATCGAGGCGCTGCGCGAGCGCCAGGAGCACGAGCTGATCAACAACCGGGAGTTCGGGCTGCTCCACAACGCCGACTTCAAGCAGCGCATCCAGCCGCACTCCGGCCCGCCCACCCCTGACGACCTGGACGAACTGCTCTGCCGCCGCCGCGGATCCAAGTTCTTCCTCGCGCACCCCCGGACGATCGCGGCGATCGGGCGGGAGTTCAACTCGCGCGGGCTCTACCCGGACCATGTCGACCTCGGCGGCCAGCAGGTCCCGGCTTGGCGCGGGGTTCCGATCCTCCCCTGCAACAAGATCCCCGTCACGCAGGAGCGGACCAGCTCGATCCTCGTCATGCGTACCGGCGAGGAGAACCAGGGCGTGATCGGTCTGCACCAGACGGGTCTGCCGGACGAGTACGAGCCGGGTCTGTCGGTCCGCTTCATGGGCCTCGACGAGAAGGCGATCACGTCCTACCTCGTCACCACCTACTATTCCGCGGCCATCCTCGTGCCGGACGCGGTCGGCGTGCTGGAGAACGTGCAGATCGCCAACTGGCCCAAGTAGCCGGCCCGTACCGCGCGGTGCGACGCCCCGGATCCGGCGGGCCGCTCGCGCTCGCCCGGTGACCCCCGCCCGGAGGCCTCCGGACAACCGCCCACCTACCAAGGAGTCATGGATGCCCCCACCCGAGCTGCCGCCTCCGCGGTCGAGGCTGCCGGAGGCCGCTTCCCGCTTCGGGGCTCACGTACTCGCCGAGGCCGCGGCCCGCGCCCGCGACATCGGCGCAGCCGCCGGGGTCCTGCCCCGCCCGCCCATGGTTTCCGGGGCGGCCGCGCCCGTCCCGGCGACGCCGTCGGCCGTGGTCCTGGCCCCGTCGGCCGGAGTGCCGGCGCCTTCGTCCTCGGCGCCGGCGCCGGGTGCCGGGCCGGGACGGGTCCTGGGAGGGCCCACCGGCCTGGGCACCGCGAGCCTGCGCATGCTCCGGCGGGGGGACGCGCTCCCGGCGCCTCCGGCCGTCACGGCCGGGGCCGGTGCCGAGGCAGGTGCCCAGGGCAAGGCGATCCCGGGCCTCTACTACCACCCGATTCCCGAGCCGGACCCGGTGCGGGTCGAGGAGGTCAGCCGGAGGATCAAGGCCTGGGCTCTGGACGAGGTCTCCCTGTATCCCGACGACTGGGAGGAGGAGTTCGACGGCTTCTCCGTGGGCCGCTACATGGTCGGCTGCCATCCGGACGCGCCCACCATCGACCACCTGATGCTCGCCACCCGCCTGATGGTGGCCGAGAACGCCGTGGACGACTGCTACTGCGAGGACCACGGGGGGTCGCCCGACGGCCTGGGCGAGCGGCTGCTGCTGGCGCACACCGCTCTCGACGCCCTGCACACCACCGCGGAGTACCAGCCGCAATGGGCGAAGTCGCTCCACGCGGACGCGCCCCGGCGCGCCTACCGCTCCGCCATGGAGTACTTCGTCCGCGCCGCCGGCCCCTCCCAGGCGGACCGGCTCCGGCACGACATGGCCCGGCTGCACATGGGCTACCTCGCCGAAGCGGCCTGGGCGCAGATGGACCACATCCCGGAGGTGTGGGAGTACCTGGCGATGCGCCAGTTCAACAACTTCCGCCCCTGCCCCACCATCACCGACACCGTCGGCGGCTACGAACTCCCGGCGGACCTGCACGCCCAGCCGGCCATGCAGGAGGTCATCGCCCTGGCGGGAAACGCGACGACCATCGTGAACGACCTGTACTCGTACACCAAGGAGCTCGACGCGCCGGGCCGGCACCTGAACCTGCCCGTGGTGATCTCCGAACGTGAGGGGGTCTCCGACCGCGACGCCTATCTGAAGTCGGTCGAGATCCACAACGAGCTCATGCACGACTTCGAAACCGCCGCCGCGTCCCTGGCCGCGGAATACCCCGTCCCGAGTGTGCAGCGCTTCCTGCGCGGGGTGGCCGCCTGGGTCGACGGCAATCACCACTGGCATCAGTCGAACACCTATCGCTACAGCTTGCCCGACTTCTGGTAAGAGAATGGACTCATCCGTGACCAACGCCGAACTCACCGCAACCGCCGGCTCCACCCGCGCATCCGTCTCCCCGTCACTGCGCATCCCCGGCCCCGCGACCCCGTACCAGGGAGACATCGCGCGCTACTGGGACGGCGAGGCCAGGCCCGTCAACCTGCGCCTGGGCGATGTCGACGGGCTCTACCACCACCACTACGGCATCGGTGAGATCGACACCGCCGCACTCGGTGACGCCGGGGACGGCGCGAGCGAGAAGGCGCTGATCTCCGAACTGCACCGGCTGGAGTCGGCGCAGGCCGAATACCTCCTGGGGCACCTCGGCGCCATCGGGCGCAAGGACACCCTGCTGGACGCCGGCTGCGGCCGCGGCGGCTCGATGGTGATGGCGCACCAGCGCTTCGGGTGCTCGGTCGAAGGGGTCACGCTCTCCACCAAGCAGGCCGAATTCGCCAACGGCCGTGCCCGCGAGCTCGGCCTTCAGGACCACGTCCGGGCGCGCGTCTGCAACATGCTCGCCACACCGTTCGAGACCGGGTCCGCGGCGGCCTCGTGGAACAACGAGTCGAGCATGTACGTCGACCTCCACGACCTGTTCGCGGAACACTCCCGCGTCCTGGAGGTCGGCGGGCGCTACGTGACCATCACCGGCTGCTGGAACCCCCGGTACGGCCAGCCGTCGAAATGGGTCTCGCAGATCAACGCGCACTTCGAGTGCAACATCCACTCGCGCCGGGAGTACCTCCGCGCCATGGCCGACAACCGCCTGGTGCCGCAGGCCATCGTCGACCTCACCCCCGACACCCTGCCCTACTGGGAGCTGCGGGCCACGTCCTCGCTGGTGACGGGGATCGAGGACGCGTTCATCAACTCCTACAGGGACGGCTCGTTCCAGTACCTCCTCATCGCGGCAGACCGCGTCTGACCCCGCACGGCCACCCGGGAGACCCCCGTCGGCGCCGACCGGCGCCGGCCGGGAAGGTCAGGGGGTGGCCGCGGACACGACGTACACGGCAGGGGCCATCGGGTCGGTCATGTCGACGGTGATGTCCTGGGTGGGGCGCGGGTCCTTGTTGGTGTGCGTGGTTCCCGCCCACGCGACGCCGTCGCCGAAGTACCAGCCCGCGACCTTCGTGTCGCGGGTGCCGACGGTGATCCTGCCCTCGGTCAGGGCCGCCCGGCCGGTACCGACGTTGGTCAGGAACCGGTCGAGGCCGTTGGACGACGTGCGGAACTGCACGTACATCCGGCTGGCCTTCCAGTTGTTCGTCTCGTAGTACTCGACGTCCTCCGCGTCCCAGGGGATGGGCACCTCGAAGATCCGGCGCAGCATCCGGGACGGCCAGCCCTCGCGGAGGCCCTGTGCCGCGGCCTCTGCGGCCTTGTCCTGGCCGGAGCGGCGGCTCTGGCTCGCGGAGATCAGCAGGTATCCGGCCGGGATGCCGATGAGCAGCACGATGATGGTCGCCGTGATCAGGCGCCGGCGGATCGTTCTGCGCCGGTCCTCCGGCAGCCGCCCGTCGCCCTGCTCGGGCGGCGGGGACTGACGCGGCACGACGGGGTGCTCGGCTGCGTTCATGGCTCTGGGGGTCCCTAGGAAGTGCGGGTGTTGCGAGTGTTACGGATGGTGCTCGCCGCCTGGTCGTAGATCTGTGCGTACCGCTCATACCGCTCGACGCGGCGGCGGTTGGTACGGCGGAACCTGCGGGCCACCAGTCTGGCGAGGTCGGCGGCGCCGACCATACCCGCCTCGGGGCCGAGCTGCGCCTTCGCGATCCGCGCCTCCGGGCGGTAGCCGCGGCCGGTGAGGTGGCGTTTGAAGGCGTCCCTGGCCGGGCCGATCAGCAGGTCGTCGGCGGCGCTGACGCCGCCTCCGATGACGAAGCAGGAGGGGTCGAGCGCGGCGGCCAGATTGGCGATGCCGACGCCGAGCCACTGGCCGATGTCCTGGAGGAGCTCGATGCACATCGCATCGCCCTCGCGGGCCAGTTCGGTGATGAGCGGTCCGGTGATGTCATGGACGTTGCCCTTGACCCGTTCGATGATTCCGTGGGCCACCGGGGAGTCCGCCGCGGCCAGTTCCCTGGCCTCCCGGACGAGCGCGTTCCCGGAGCTGTACTGCTCCCAGCAGCCGCGGTTGCCGCAGGGGCAGCGGTGACCTCCGGGTACCACCTGCATGTGTCCGAACTCACCCGCTACGCCGTATTTGCCGCGCTTGACCTGACCGTCCTCCAGGATCGCGCCGCCGATGCCGGTGCCGAGGGTGATCATGACGAGGTGGTCCTCGCCGCGGCCCGCGCCGAAGCGCCATTCGGCCCAGGCGGCGGTGTTGGCGTCGTTGTCGACCATGACCGGGACGACCAGCCGGGAGGCGATGGCGTCGCGCAGGGGTTCGTCGCGCCAGGCCAGGTGCGGGGCGAACAGCACCTTGGACCGGTCCGCGTCGACCCAGCCGGCCGCGCCGATGCCCACCGCGTGCACGTCGTGCCGGTCGGAGAGGTCCAGGACCAGCTCGACGATGGTGTCCTCGACGACCTTGGGGCTCTTGGACTTGTCCGGCGTCTCGGTGCGCAGGGTCTCCAGGATGTTGCCGTCGGCGTCGACGACACCGGCCATCACCTTCGTCCCCCCGATGTCGATGCCGACGGTGGGCACCCGGGGCGCGGTGAGGTGCGAGCGCCGCTCCCGGGTGCCGACGGTCCGCAGGACGGTGGCGCGGGCGGAGCCGCGGTGCGTGAAGTCGCGGTACGTGCTCATCGTCCCTGGGGGGTCGGGGGTGGCCGGGTCGGGGTGATCCCGGCGGCGGGCGGCGCCCGTCGGCCCCGATTCTGCCACTGCCGGGGGAACGGGGCTGCCGGACGGGCTGCGGCCCGTCCGGACTACGGGGTGTCGTGCCTCGTCACGGGGCCGCCCGGCAGGTCAGGCCCGGGGGTCCGCTCCAGTTCGTGGCTGAGCTCCTCCAGCTCGCTGCCGCCCGCCATCTGGCGGGTGAGCTCGTCGAGCGTGATGCTGCCCCGGGTGTGGCTGCCGGCCATCGCGCCGCGCTTGAGCAGCACGAAGCGGTCACCGACGAGGTACGCGTGGTGCGGGTTGTGCGTGATGAGAACCACGCCCAGTCCGGCGTCCCTGGCCGCCGCGACGTACTTGAGGACGACGCCGGACTGCTTGACGCCGAGCGCCGCGGTCGGCTCGTCCAGGACGAGCACCTTGGCGCCGAAGTGGACGGCCCGTGCGATGGCCACGCACTGGCGCTCGCCGCCGGACAGGGTGCCGATGGGCTGGTCGACGTCGCGCAGGTCGATGCCCATCCGCAGCAGCGCGGAGCGGGTCGTCTCGCGCATCAGCCCGACGTCGAGGCGCTTGAAGGGGCCCACGCCGGTCGTCGGCTCGGAGCCGAGGAAGAAGTTCCGCCAGACCGGCATCAGCGGGACGACGGCGAGGTCCTGGTAGACCGTGGCGATGCCCCGGTCCAGGGCGTCGCGCGGGTTGGCGAGGGTGGTCTCCTCGCCGTCCACGAGAAAGCGTCCGGCATCGTGCCGGTGCAGCCCCGCGATGATCTTGATGAGGGTGGACTTTCCGGCGCCGTTGTCGCCGAGGACGCAGGAGATCTCGCCCGCGTGCACCTCCAGCGAGACGTCCTCCAGCGCCTTGATGTTGCCGTAGTACTTACTGACGTGGTCGAGCTCGACCAGCGCCTGCGGCACGGTGTCCTTCGGCACGTCCGGTGCCTTGGGGGCCGTCATTTCGTCGCCTCCGCGCGCTTGCGTACCCATGCGTTGAGCAGGGTGGCCAGGAGCAGCATCGCTCCGAGGAAGAATTTGAACCAGTCCGGGTTCCACTCCGCGTACACGATGCCCTTGCTGGTCATACCGAAGATGAAGGCGCCGACCGCCGAGCCGATGGCGGAGCCGTAGCCGCCGGTGATCAGGCAGCCGCCGATGACCGCCGCGATGATGTAGATCAGCTCGTTGCCGACCCCCTCGCCGGACTGCACCACGTCATAGCTGAAGAGCAGGTGCTGTCCGGAGACCCAGGCGGCGAAGGCGACCCCGAGGTAGAGCCCGATCTTCGTCCGGATCACCGGGACGCCGACCGCACGGGCCGCTTCGGCGCCGCCGCCGACCGCGTAGATCCAGTTCCCGAAGCGGGTGCGGAGCAGGATCCAGGTCGCGACGGCGACGAGGACCGCCCACCACAGGATGGTCACCTTGAGTTCGACGCCGCCGACGGTCCAGCAGGAGGCGAAGAGCTTGCGGGCGGAGGGGAAGCCCTCCATGTTGCCGATGGTCTTCGTCGAGACGGTTTTGCTGATCAGCTTGGTGAAACCGAGGTTCAGGCCGGTCAGCATCAGGAACGTACCGAGCGTGATGATGAAGCTCGGCAGTTTGGTACGGGTCAGCATGAAGCCGTTGAACGCGCCGATGGCGAGCGTGACCAGCAGCGACACGAAGACGCCGACCCAGACGTTCGCCGTCATCTGGTAGCTGAACATCGACGAGATCAGCGCGGAGCTGGTGACCATCACCCCCGCGGAGAGGTCGAACTCGCCGCCGATCATCAGCAGCGCCACCGGCGCGGCCATGATCCCGATGGTGGAGGCCGCGTACAGCACCGTGCCGAAGCTGGTGGCGCGCAGGAAGCTGTCGGCGACGATCGCGAAGAAGAGGAAGACGGCCAGCGCGCCGACGACCGAGCCCAGCTCGGGGCGGCCGAGCAGCTTGCGCAGCGGTGAGGTACGCAGCAGCCGCTCGTCCGTCCCGGCGGGGGACGAGGATCCGGAGGCCGCGGTCATCGGGTTCCCCGGTCCGCGTACTCGGCGAGCTGGGCAGCGTCGTCAGAGGTGATGACCTGGGGGCCGGTGAGGACCGGGCGGCCGCCACCGAGCACGTTGCGGTTGTAGCGGTAGAGCCAGAGCAGGTCGATGGCCTCGTATCCCTGGAGGTAGGGCTGCTGGTCGACGGCGAAGCCGAGGGTCTTGGCCTTCAGCTCCGCGGCGACCTTGGCGTTCAGGTCGAAGGTGTCGATCTCGGCCTTGCTGCCCGCGGTCTGCTTCGCCTTGACGGCGGCGTCCGCGAACGGCGCGCCGAGGGTGACGACCGCGTCGATGTCCTTGTCGGCCTGGAGCTTCGCCTCGATGGAGGCCTGGACGTCGGGCATGTTGGTGCCCTCGACGTACAGGTTCTGGATCTGGCCGTCGAAGGCCTTCTTCGCTCCGGCGCAGCGCTGCTCGTGACCCACGTTGCCCTGCTCGTGCAGGATGCACAGGGCCTTCTTGCGGCCGCGCTTGTTGAGCTCCTCACCGACGGCCTCGCCGGCGATGGACTCGTCCTGGCCGATGTGGGTGAGCGCGCCGAACCGCTTGGACTCCGCGACGCCCGAGTTCACCGTGATCACCGGGATGCCGGCCCTGGTGGCCTTGGCGACGACGTCCTTCATGGCGTCGGGCTTGGCGAGCGTGACGATCAGCCCGTCGACCTTCTTGTCGATGGCGGCCTGGACCAGCTGGGCCTGCTGCTGCGCCTCGTCGTTGTGCGAGTACAGGAAGTTGATGTTGTCCTTGCCCGCCGCCATCTTGGCGCCCTTCTGGACGATGTCCCAGAAGGTGTCGCCGTCGCCCGAGTGGGTGACCATGGCGAAGGTCCAGCGGGGCGTGTTCACCGCGGACCGGCCCTCGGCGGCGGACTGTGCCGCACGCTCCTCCGCCCGCTTGCCGCCGGTGCTGCTGCATCCCATGAGAGAAGCCCCGAGCACCGCCGCAAGCACGGCACCCATCGCACGTACCCCTGTCCGAACCCTTGCCACGACTCCGTGCCCTTCTCGTGCTGCTCGTTGTGCTGCTGGTGGAGCCGGGGCCCGTACGGTCCCGGTCCGGCTGGGCAAGTATCCCCGAGCCGCCACCGCCGTCACCCGGCAGGGCGCGGCGCGTGTGTCGGGACGGGGCGCGTACGGCGCCGGGGGCGGCATCCGGCCGCCCCCGGCGCCGTACGCGAAGCCGGGAAGCCTCCGACACCGTACGGAAGTCATGGGGCGCTGTCACCGTACGGGGCGGCGGGAATCGAAGGAGTGGGGCGGGCCCAGGTGCCGGCGGGCGCGGGCCGCACTCCGACACCTGGCTGACTTTGTCAGGACATACAGTTGACAGCGTTGCCGGTGACCGGCACGTTGGGTCCATGCGCATCGGACTCATCGGCACCGGCCGGATCGGCTCCTTCCACGCGGGCGTCCTGTCCCGCCACCCCTCGGTGGACGCCCTGGTGGTGACGGACACAGACCCGGCCCGTGCGGCGGAGGTCGCGCGCCGGACCGGGGCGGTCACCGCCGGCTCCGCCGCGCAGGTGTTCGGCGCCGGCGTGGACGCCGTGGTGATCGCCTCGGCCACCGCGGCGCACGCCGAGCTGATCGGCCGGGCCGCCCGCGCCGGGGTGCCCGCGTTCTGCGAGAAGCCCGTCGCCCTGGACCTGGCGGGCACGCTGGCCGCGCTGGGCGAGACGCGGGAGGCCGGGAGCCTGCTCCAGCTCGGGTTCATGCGCCGGTTCGACGCGGGGTACGTGGCGGCGCGCGCGGCCGTGCGCGGCGGGGAGCTGGGCCGGCTGCACACCGTGCGGACGGTGACCTCCGATCCGGCGCCGCCGCCCGCGGCCTACCTGCCGCTCTCCGGCGGCCTGTACCGGGACTGCCTGATCCACGACTTCGACATGGTGCGCTGGGTGACCGGCCGTGAGGTGACCCGGGTGTACGCCACCGGCTCGGACGCCGGACCCGCGATGTTCCGCGAGGCCGGCGACGTCGACACCGCGGCGGCGCTGCTGACCCTCGACGACGGCACCCTCGTCACCGCGACGGCGACCCGTTGCAACGGCGCCGGGTACGACGTGCGGATGGAGCTGGCCGGGGAGCTGGACCAACTCGCGGTCGGCCTGGACGACCGCACCCCGCTGACCTCCGCGGAACCACAGGGTCCCGCCGCCCCGGCCAAGCCCTGGCCTGGGTTCCTGGAACGCTTCGCCCCGGCGTACGAGGCCGAGCTGGACGCCTTCGTCCGGCTGGTGCGGGGTGAGGCGGTCAATCCGTGCGACGGGCGGGAGGCCCTGCACGCGCTGCGGGTCGCGGAGGCGTGCGAGGTCTCGCGCCGGGAGCGCCGGCCGGTGGAGCTGGCGGAGATCCCCGGGGCCTGAGGGGGGCGTCCGAAGGGTGCGGTGCGGGCCGGCGCGCGAAAGGCTCCGGCCACCCTCACCACCGCACCGGCAGAGCCTCCGGCCCCCTGATGAGCATCCCCGTCCGCCAGGTCAGCGTGTCCGGATCGGTGTCCAGTGCCAGCTCCGGGCAGCGCTCCAGCAGCGATCCGACCGCGACCGCCGCCTCGATACGGGCCAGCGGCGCGCCCAGGCAGTAGTGGATGCCGTGGCCGAAGGCGACGTGCCCCCGGGCGTCCCTGGTGATGTCGAACCGGTCCGCGTCCGGGTAGCGGTCCGGGTCGCGGTTGGCGTCGGCCATCGCGATCAGGACCAGCTCGCCGCCGCCCGGGATGACCGTGCCGCCGATGTCGAGCGGGCCGGTGGTGAAGCGGTACGTGGGGGTCTCGATCGGGCCCGCGTACCGCAGCATCTCCTCCACCGCGTCGTCGATCAGGCCGGGATCCGCCCGCAGCGCTTCGAGTTGCTCCGGGTGGGTGAGCAGGGCGAGCACCCCGTTGGAGATGAGACTCACCGTGGTCTCGTGACCGGCCACGAGCAACAGCCAGGCCATGCCCATCAGTTCCTCGGCAGAGAGCCGGTCGCCGTCCTCGTCGGCCGTGTGGATCAGCGCGCTCATCAGGTCGTCGCCGGGCTGTTCGCGCTTGTCGTCGAGGAGTCCGGCGAGATAGCGGGACATGTCGGCGGTCGCCGCCCTCCGCGCCGCCGCGTCGATGGAGGACACCGCGGTGTTGGACCACGCCCGGAAGGCCCGGCGGTCCAGGAAGGGGACCCCGAGCAGTTCACAGATGACGGACATCGGCAGCGGGAACGCCAGCGACTCGACGAGGTCGGTACGGCGGCCGGGCTGCGCCAGCATCGTGTCGAGCAGCTCGTCGGTCATCCGCCGCACACGCGGCACTAGTTGCTGCATGCGGCGGGGTGTGAACTCCCGGGTGACCAGCTTGCGCAGCCGGGTGTGCACGGGTGCGTCCGTGCTGAGCATGGACCTCCCCGAGGAGACCGGTCTCACCCCGAGGGCGGGCGAGGCCAAGGCCCACTGCTTGGAGAGCCGCTGGTCGGCGAGCGCGGCGCGGCCCTCCTCGTACCCGACGACGAGCCAGGCGAGGGCGCCCTCCGGGATGCGGACCCGGTGGACCGGGCCGCGGGCCCGCAGGGCCGCGTACACGCTGTACGGGTCGCGGGTGAATCTGTCCCCCATCGCCCCGAGGTCGACTGCCTCTTCCGTGGTCAAGCCGAACTCCTTCAGGACGATGTGACATTCAGCACGGTGCCCTGGGCGACCGCACACAGGGTTTCCGCACCGCTCCCGTCCACGGTGAACAGATCGCAGCGCGCCACCGCCTGCCGGCGGCCGGAGTGGACGACGAAGGCACGGGCGACGAGTCTGCCGCCGATGGCGGGCCGCAGGTACTGGATCGAGAAACCGCCGGTCAGCACGGCCGGGCCGAGTGCCGCTCCGGCGGCGAAGGTGAGCGCGTTGTCGGCGGCGTACGCGAGCACCCCGCCGTGCAGGAACCCGTTGTGCTGCTGGAGTTCCTCGCGCCCGTCGATCTCCAGCGTGGCCCCGCCGTCTCCGAACGCGGTGATCCGCGCGCCCATGAGCCCGCTGAACGGCTGGCTGTCGAGCACCCTCCGGGCCGTCTCCAGGTTGAGTCCGGTCATGACTGTTCCTCCCTGTCTCTTGTCCTGCGGCATGCCTGTCTCACCAGCGCACGGGCAGCTTCCGCGTCCCCCGGATCAGCATGCCGGGCAGCCACTCCGGTTGCGCGGTGTCCGGATCGAGCACCAGCCCGGGGCACCGCTCCAGCAGCGCCCGGACCGCGATGCGGCCCTCCATCCGGGCCAGCGGCGCGCCCATGCAGAAGTGCATCCCGTGTCCGAAGGCCAGGTGCCCCTGCGTGTCACGGCGGATGTCGAAGCGGTCGGGTTCCGGGTAGCGGGCGGGGTCGCGGTCGGCGCCCGCCAGGATCACCAGGACCGTGTCACCGGCCGCTATGACGGTGGAGCCGATCATGACGGGCTCCCGGGCGAACCGGAAGGTGGCGGCCTCCACCGGTCCGTCGTAGCGGAGCATCTCCTCGACCGCCCCGTCGATCAGGCCGAAGTCCGCTTGCAGGGCGGCCAGTTGCACCGGGTTCTCCAGAAGGGCCCGCATCCCGTTGGAGATCAGGTTGACCGTGGTCTCATGGCCGGCGACGAGCAACAGGAAGGCCATGCCGACCAGTTCGTCGGGCGACAGCGCGTCCTCGTCCTCGTACCGTGCGGCGATCAGCGCACTCAGCAGATCGTCGCCCGGTGAGCGGCGCTTGTTCTCGATCAGCTCGGCGAGATAGGCGCTCATGGCGCGGAACGCCTTGACCTCCTCCGCCGCGTTGACCGGAGAGAGCACGCCGGTGGACAGCACACGAAAGGTGTCCCGGTCCAGATCGGGCACGCCGATGAGTTCACAGATGACGGTGATGGGCAGCGGGAAGGCGAGGGCATCGACGAGATCCGCCTGTCCGGCGGGCACCATCGCGTCGAGCAGTCCGTCGGTGATCTCCTGCACGCGGGGCCGCATCGCCTCGATCCGGCGGGCGGTGAACACCCGTGCGACCAGCTTGCGCAGCCGGGTGTGATCGGGGGCGTCCATCTCCAGCATGTTGGCTCTGATCGGGTCGCCTTCCATGCCCGCCTGGCCGGGCAGCGTCCGCCAGTCCTTGCCGAACCGCTGGTCGGCCAGGACTGCGCGTCCCTCGTCGTACCCGACCACGAGCCACACCCGGTCGAACTCGTCGGTCCGGGCGCAGTGCACCGGACCTTCTGCGCGCATCTTCTCGTAGTACGGGTACGGATTCGCGGTGAAGTCCGCGACCCCGCGCAGATCTACCTCGACATCGGACATGGGCCCCACCCTCCCGGTCTGATCGGTCCGGCCGCGGGGGCCGGCCGGTTCAGCCTATGCCGCGGGGTTCGGAGCGCACGAAGAGTTCAGGACAGGCGGGGGCCGTCGCCGTCGTCCAACAGGCCCGCGTCATGGACCAGTAGGGCGATCTGGACCCGGTTGTTGAAATCGAACTTGGCCAGAATCCGTGACACCTGGGTCTTCACGGTGGCCACGCTCAGGTAGAGCGCCGCGGCGATCTCGGCGTTGGAACGGCCGTGCCCGACGGCGATGGCCACCTCGCGTTCCCGTTCGGCGAGTGAGGCGAGCCGTCGGCGGGCCCCCTGCGCGCGGTCGGCCTTCTCCTCCCCGCCGGGCCCTGCGGCGCGGGCCATGAGCTGCCGGGTGACCGCGGGCGACAGGACCGGGGCACCGGCCGCC
>CBRG010000234.1 GCA_000470535.1 Streptomyces sp. AW19M42 | reverse complement strand
GCCCGGCCGTCAGGACTCGTAGCCCCCGTACGGACGGGTGATGATCTCCATCCCGTGCCCGGCGGGATCGGTGAAGTAGATGCCCCGGCCGCCGTCGTTGTGGTTGATCTCGCCCGGCTGCTTGCCGTGCGGATCGGCGTAGTACGGGGCCCCGAGCTCGCGGATGCGAGCGTACGCCGTATCGAACTCCGCCTCCGACACGAGGAAGGCGTAATGCTGGAGAGTGATCGATTCGGCGGGAATGGTCGCGAAGTCCAGAGTGACTCCGTTGGCCGTGCTGAGCGGGACGAACGGGCCCCACTCCTGGCCGGTCTCCAGCCCCAGGATGTCGGCCAGGAACTCTGCCGATTCCCGGTTGTCCCGGGCGTGAACGATGGTGTGATTCAACTCGACTGACACTGTGGAATGCCTCCAACGGGCATCTCACGGGCACCTCCACGCCTCACCCAGCCGGTGACCGACGCGCGATGCCGTACCGAAGATCTTAGGCGCGCCCTCCCCGGATCGTCGACCCCTCCCGGCCATGTCCAGCAGCTGTGATCAGGCCAGGTCCGTCACGCCGGTGCGGTCGTGGTGGGGTTGTGGACGTCCGTGAGGGTGAAGAGTCCGCCGTCCGGGTCGAGCAGTGTCGCCTCCCGGGCGTCGGACCGCGACAGCTCCTCGACGAGCGAACCGCCGTGCTTCCGGGCCGCCGCGACGGCGGCGGCCACGTCCGGGACCGGAAAGTTGACCTGCCAGTGCGGCCGGACCAGTGGATCGGGAGCCGCCTCGACCGCGCCCGAGCTGATCCGGGCCAGCTGACGCCCGCCGCACGTGACGATCACCTCGTCCTTCGCGTAGGACACCTCGCATGAGTCGGGCTGCCCGCTCGCCCAGTCCAGCACCCCGCCGTAGAAGATCGCGGCGTCGAAGGCGCTCCTGGTGTGCAGCCGCAGCCAGGCGTGCGAATGGCCGTCAGGGGCGGGCGGTGAGGTCGCGGGCTCTGTCCGCTCCCAGATGCCGAACCCCGCCCCCTCGCGGTCGGCGGCCAGCGCGCCGCGCCCCTTGCCCAGGGCCAGCGGCCCCACCGCCACCGTGCCGCTGCGCTCACGGATCCGGGAAGCGGCCACATCGGCGTCCCGGACGGCGAAGTAGGGCGTCCACGCCACCGCGACGCGGAACGTGGTCGCCACCGCGCCGATACCGGCGACGGGTACATCCCCGCGGCGGGCCACCGAGAACTCCTGGCCGAGCTTGCCCGGCCGGAAGGTCCAGCCCATCACCGGGCCGTAGAACTCCTGGGCCGACTCCAGGTCCCGGGTCATGAGGTTGACCCAGCACGGTGCCGCGGGCCCGGTCAGAGGCGCGGGAGCGGATGCCGTGCCAGAGCTGCTTGCGGTCATGGTCCTACTGCCTTCATCGGGTGCGCGGCAGATATGTGCCGATGGCCTGCGGGTCCTCACCAGCCTCACCGCGGCTGCCCGCTCCCGCAACACGCGCCGCGCCGGACCGGTCGCCCGCGCCTCCCGTCTCAGTCGCGCTGCTCGTCGTTCTCCCGGCGGCCGGTCCCGTCCTGGTGCTCACCGAGTTCGTACGGGGAGAGCCCGTGGCCGTCGGCCGGAAAGCTGTCGTCGCCGTGGACGTCGGTCTCCTCGATGTGAGTGCGGTGGTCCGGTGCCACCGGCTGCTCCTCGGGCCGGGGCGGACGTGGTTCCTGGGCGTGCCGCCGCCTGCCCAGCCACACGGCACCGATCAGCAGAGCCACCAGGACCACGCCTACGACGGCCATCACCACCCCGGTCGCTCCCCGCCCGTCCGCGAGGGTGATGGCCAGAGAATTGAGGGCTCCATTCGATACGTCCATGCATGCGGGATACCCCGGGATCGGGCCGTCATTCAGCACGATGGTCGAATTCATATTTTAAGTTGACATGGGACCGAAAAGCGTTTCGATCGGTACGAGTCGCTCCACTTCCCCCATCCCGCGCCGGCGTGTTCCGCTCGCCTCGCAGACACCCGGCCGCGGGGAGAGCCTTGGAGGTACACCCTCAGGAAGGAACCGCGGTGAACAGCACACAGGAAGCACAGGCGGAGGAGAACCAGCAGGGCGGAGAGGTGTCGGTCGTTCTCAGTGGGTGCGCGAAGGACGACGCCGGCACGGTCTTCGACGTGCTGCGGGCCGCGTTCGCCACCGACCGGGCCTCGGCCGACGCGCCGCAGGACGTCACGGGCAAGCGACCCACCGTCTGGGCCGCGACCGTCGACGTCACCGAGGAACGCGTCGTGTCCGGGACCGTGCGGCTCGGCGCGACCGTCACGGCCGATGTCCAGGGCGGCTACTGGGCGGTCGAACGGCTCAGGCACAGCCTGGCGGGCACCTTCGCGGTGCAGGTCGTGGGCACGGTCTCCGGCGACCAGGAGGAGGAAGTGCGGCTCCGGCTGGCGAACAAGCGGCCCGCCCCCGCGACGCCGTGAAGTGGCGTGAAGTGGCATGAGCCGCTGCGCGCCGAAGTGACGCGATTCGGCAGGACACCCAAACCGACCCCGAGTGAAAGGCTGCTGCACGTGGATCCCACCATCCGGCGGGAGGACGGCGGAGGAGACCCGCGGGGGACCGCCGACC
The DNA here is from genome assembly GCA_000470535.1 of Streptomyces sp. AW19M42. GTDB lineage: Bacteria > Actinomycetota > Actinomycetes > Streptomycetales > Streptomycetaceae > Streptomyces. The sequence goes on along the minus strand of CBRG010000234.1, from coordinate 22,268 downwards.
GCTCCGCACTGACCCTGAACGTCAACGGAACCGAGCAGACCCTGACGCTGGACCACCGCACCACCGTCCTGGACACACTCCGTCACCACCTGGGGCTGACCGGTGCGAAGAAGGGCTGCGACCACGGCCAGTGCGGTGCCTGCACCGTCCTGGTGGACGGCCGGCGGGCGAACAGCTGCCTGCTCCTGGCGGTCGCGTACGACGGCGCCTGCATCACCACGATCGAGGGACTGGCCGACGGCGAGCGGCTGCACCCCCTCCAGCAGGCCTTCCTCGACCGTGACGCGCTCCAGTGCGGCTACTGCACGCCCGGCCAGGTCTGTTCGGCCGTCGGTGTGCTGGGCGAGGCGGCCGAGGGCTTCCCCTCCCACGCGACCGGGCACGACGCGCCCGTCACCGCCCCGGCGCATCTGGACGCCGCCGAGATCCGCGAGCGGATGAGCGGCAACCTGTGCCGGTGCGGCGCGTACCCGCACATCGTCGAGGCGATCGAGGACGTGGCATCGTGAAACCCTTCGGCTATCTGCGCGCGGGATCCGTCGCCGAGGCGGTCCGGGAGAGCGCGGCCAATCCCGGAGCCCGGTTCCTGGGCGGCGGCACCAACCTCGTCGACCTGATGAAGCTGGGGGTCGAGGCCCCCGGCCTGCTCATCGACGTCAGCCGGCTCCCGCTCGGCCAGGTGACGGAATCCGCCGACGGCGCACTGCGCATCGGTGCGACGGTACGCAACAGCGACCTGGCCGCCCATCCCGCGGTACGCACCCGCTATCCCGCCCTCTCGCAGGCGCTGCTGGCCGGCGCCTCCGGGCAGCTGCGCAACACCGCCACCACCGGCGGCAACCTCCTTCAGCGCACCCGCTGCCCGTACTTCCAGGACACGTCCAAGCCCTGCAACAAACGCGAGCCCGGCAGCGGCTGCCCGGCCCGCGAGGGAGCCCACCGCGACCTCGCCGTCCTCGGCCACTCCGTCGCGTGCGTCGCCACCCACCCCTCGGACATGGCGGTCGCCCTCGCCGCCCTCGACGCGACGGTCGTGCTCCACGGACCGGACGGCGAACGGACCGTATCCGCCACCGGCTTCCACCGGCTGCCCGGGGACGACCCGGCCGCCGACACCGTGATCCGGCCGGACGAACTCATCACCGAAGTCCTTTTGCCGCCGCTGCCCGACGGCACGGTCTCCCTCTACCGCAAGGCCCGCGACCGCGCCTCGTTCGCCTTCGCCCTGGCCTCCGTCGCCGTCGTCCTGCGCGTCCGCGGCGGCCGGACCGAACACGCGGCCCTCGCCTTCGGAGGCCTCGCACACCGCCCCTGGCGGGCCCGCGCGGCCGAGGAGATCCTCCGCGGCGCACCCGCCACCGACGGCACCTACGAAGCCGCGGTGGACGCCGAACTCGCCGCGGCCCGCCCCCTGCGCGACAACGCGTTCAAGGTCACCCTGGCCCGCCGGCTGGCCGTCGACGCCCTGGCCGAACTCGCCGCCCGACCCTGAAGAGCTGAGGACTCCCACCATGAGCGACACCCCCCAGCCCCTGGGCGCCCCCGTCCTCCGCCGTGAGGGGCGGGACAAAGTGACCGGCGCCGCGCGCTACTCCGCCGAGCGCGACCTGCCCGGCTGCCTGTACGCCTGGCCCGTGCCCGCCGCCGTCCCGCGCGGCCGCGTCACCGCGATCCGCACCGCCGACGCGATGGCCCTCCCCGGAGTCCGCGCCGTCCTCACCCACGAGAACGCGCCGCGGACCCGGGAACCGGACGACCCGATCCTCGCCGTCCTCCAGAACGACCGCGTGCCGCACCGGGGCTGGCAGATCGCCCTCGTCGTGGCGGAAACCCTGGAAGGCGCGCGGGCGGGTGCCGAGGCGCTGGACATCACCTACGAGAGCGCCCCGCACGACGTCGTACTGACAGAGGACCACTCCGGCCTCTACACCCCGCAGACCGCCAACGGCGGCTACCCGGCCGTACGCGAACGCGGCGACTTCGACCGGGCGTTCGCCGCCGCCCCCGTACGGATCGACGCCACGTACACGCTCGGCGCCCTGCACAACCACCCCATGGAGCCGCACGCCTCGACCGCCCACTGGTCGCCGGAGGGACATCTCACCGTGTACGACAGCGGCCAGGGCGCCACCAAGGTGCGGGACAGTCTCGCCACCGTGTTCGGGCTGCGGCCGGACCAGGTCACCGTCGTCTCGGAACACGTGGGCGGCGGCTTCGGCTCCAAGGGCACCCCGCGCCCCCAGGCCGTGCTCGCCGCCATGGCCGCGCTGCACACCGGCCGGCCCGTCGAACTCGCCATGCCCCGGCGGCACATGGCCGCGGTCGTCGGTCACCGCGCGCCCACCTTCCAGCGCGTCCGGCTCGGCGCGGAGGCCGACGGCACCCTCACCTCGGTCGCCCACGAGATCATCACCCACACCTCCACCGTGAAGGAGTTCGTGGAACAGGCCGCCGTGCCGGCCCGGGTCATGTACGGCTCCGCGCACAGCCGCACCGTCCACCGGGTCACCGCCCTCGACGTCCCGAGCCCGTCGTGGATGCGCGCCCCGGGCGAGGCCCCCGGCATGTACGCGCTCGAATCGGCCCTGGACGAACTCGCCTCGGCCCTGGGCATCGACCCCGTCGAACTGCGCCTGCGCAACGACCCGGCCGACGAGCCCGACTCCGGGAAACCCTTCAGCAGCCGAGGCCTGGCCGACTGCCTGCGGGAGGGTGCCGAGCGCTTCGGCTGGCACGGCCGCGATCCCCGCCCCGCGATCCGCCGGGAAGGGGCGCTGCTGCTCGGTACGGGCGTCGCCTCGGCCACGTACCCCGTCTACATGAGCGCCTCCCACGCCTCGGCCCACGCGGCAGCCGACGGCTCGTACCGCATCGCGGTCAACGCCACCGACATCGGTACCGGCGCCCGTACCGTCCTCGCCCAGATCGCCGCGAGCGTGCTGGAGACCCCGGTGGAGAACGTGAGCATCGACATCGGCAACAGCGATCTGCCGGACGCCCCGCTGGCCGGCGGCTCCTCCGGCACCGGTTCCTGGGGCTGGTCGGTGCACAAGGCGGCGGCCGGCCTCGCGCGCCGGCTGGGTGAGCGCACCGGAGCGCTGCCCGAAGGGGGAGTGACGGTCACCGCCGACACCGAGAGCGAGACGGCGGCCGATTCCCCTTACGCCCGGCACGCCTTCGGGGCGCACTTCGCCGAGGTCGCCGTCGACAGCAGGACCGGCGAGGTCCGGATGCGCCGGATGCTCGGGGTATTCGCCGCCGGACACATCCTCAACTCCCGTACCGCGCGCTCCCAGTTCATCGGCGGAATGACCATGGGGCTCGGCATGGCGCTGACCGAGTCCAGCACCATGGACCCGGTCTTCGGGGACTTCACCGAGAGCGATCTCGCCTCCTACCACGTGCCGGCCTGCGCGGACGCGGTCGGCATCGAGGCGTACTGGATCGACGAGAAGGACCCGCACCTCAACCCGATGGGCAGCAAGGGCATCGGTGAGATCGGCATCGTCGGCGCGGCCGCGGCAATCGGCAACGCCGTGAGGCACGCCACCGGTGTCCGGTTCCGCACCCTCCCGCTCACCCCGGACCGGCTGCTGCCGCACCTGCCCTGAGGGCGGGGCGCCCGCACCCCCGGCAGAGGCAAACGCGCCGGTCACCGGGGGTGTGCGGCCGGATGTGTTGCGCAACCGGCTCTACCGGGTCACCCTAAGGAGTGACCCATAAGTGATATCTGCTCACTCTTTGCATTCGGGGGTCGTTCGTTCAACGGGGCGAAGCATGTGAGCCTCCATGTGAGGAGCCTCGACGATGACCGTTCCACTCGACCGGCACTATCTGGTCGAACTCCAGGTTTCGGCAGAGCGCGTGTCCCAACAGCGGCGGATCATCGCCGCGCATCTGCGCCACTGGAGTCTCGAACTTCACATCCGGCCCGTGTGCCGTGCTGTGGAGGAGCTGCTGACCAACGTCCAGCGGCACGTCGGCGACGACAACACCTGTGTCCTCGAACTCCGCTGGTCCGGACGGCACCTCACGGTCTCCGTCGCTGACAGCGGTGCCGAAATGCCCCGCCTGCTCCACGAGGGCGGCGGGCTCAGCCGGGTGATGGCCCTCAGCGACAGCTGGGGCACCTGCCGGACCGCAGAGGGCAAGGTCGTCTGGTTCACCCGGTACGCGCAGGAGCCGCAGCACATCGCGCTGGTGCCGCTCCCGCCGCTGCCCGGCGTCCGCGAGTTCCGCCGCCCGCCCGCGGTGGTCACGGACTTCCCGGCAGCCGCAGCCGCAGCCCCCGCCGGGACCGACGCCCCCGCCCCGGCCCAGGCCCCCGCCCTCGTCTGAGGCGCGCGGCACGGAGCGCGGCCACCCCGCAGTCCTTTCGTCCGGCGCGGATCGCATGCGTACCGCACGCATGATCCGCGCCGGACGGGTACGCGTGTGCCGGGCCCGCGTTGCGCCACCGGGCGCGGCGCGGCACGGTCGGAGTACCGAGGCAAGGAGGCCACAGTCATGCCCATAGCGACGGTCAACCCCGCGAACGGCGAGACCCTGAGGACATTCGACGCCCTGGGAGCGGACGAGATCGAGCGGCGCCTCGCCGCGGCGGACACCGCCTTCCGGGAATACCGCACCACCGGGTTCGGTGAACGGTCCCGGCTGCTGAACCGGGCCGCCGATCTCCTGGACGAGGACCAGCAGGACATCGCCCGCACCATGACCCTGGAGATGGGCAAGCCGGTCAAGGCGGCCCGCGCCGAGGCCGCGAAGTGCGCGAAGGCCATGCGCTGGTACGCCTCCCACGCGGAGGAGCTCCTCGCCGACGAACACCCCGCGCCCGCCGACGTCGAGGACTCCGGTGCCTCCCGCGCCTACGTCCACTACCGGCCACTGGGCACCGTGCTCGCCGTGATGCCGTGGAACTTCCCGCTCTGGCAGGTCGTACGGTTCGCCGCCCCCGCACTCATGGCGGGCAACACCGGACTGCTGAAGCACGCCTCGAACGTGCCGCAGACCGCGCTCTACCTGGGCGATCTGTTCCGCAGGGCCGGATTCCCGGAAGGCTGCTTCCAGACCCTGCTGGTGGGCTCCGCGGAGGTCGAGGCGATCCTGCGCGACCGCAGGGTGGCCGCGGCCACCCTGACCGGCAGCGAACCGGCCGGGCGCGCCGTCGCGTCCGTCGCTGGTGACGAGGTCAAGCACACCGTCCTGGAACTGGGCGGCAGCGACCCGTACCTGGTCCTGCCCTCGGCCGACGTCGCGCGGGCCGCCCGCACCGCCGTCACCGCCCGGGTCCAGAACAACGGCCAGTCCTGCATCGCCGCCAAGCGGTTCATCGTGCACACCGAGGTGTACGAGGAGTTCGCCGAACGCTTCACCGTGGGCATGCGCGACCTGACCGTCGGTGACCCGCTGGAGGAGTCCACCGACGTCGGCCCGCTCGCGAGCGAACAGGGCCGCACCGACTTGGAGGAACTCGTCGACGACGCCGTACGGCAGGGTGCCGTCGCCCTGTGCGGCGGCGGCCGGCCCGAGGGGCTGGGCGGCGGCCTGGCGAACGGCTGGTTCTACGCGCCCACCGTTCTGACCGGCATCACGCCCGCCATGCGGATCCACCGCGAGGAGACCTTCGGTCCCGTCGCCACGCTCTACCGGGTCGACAGCCTCGACGAGGCGGTGGAGCTCGCCAACGACACCCCGTTCGGGCTCAGCTCCAACGTGTGGACCCGTGACGCGGAGGAGAGCCGGCGCTGCGTCCGCGATCTGGAGGCGGGCGGCGTCTTCTTCAACGGGATGACGGCCTCGCACCCCGCGCTGCCGTTCGGCGGTGTGAAGCGCTCGGGCTACGGGCGTGAGCTCGCCGGGCACGGCATCCGCGAGTTCTGCAACGCCACCACCGTCTGGTACGGCCCCGAGCCGCGGTGAACGCGTCCCCGGCGCCCGCGTCCGTTGCCGCCCGCTGTTCCGCCTGCTGTTCCGCCCGCTGAGAAGGTGACCATGAGCGACGCCCCACCGGCCTCACCGACGGCCGGTCCGTCCGACGAAGAGATCTCCGCGCTCGACGCCCACTGGCGAGCGGCCAACTATCTGGCCGTCGGCCAGATCTACCTGATGGCCAACCCGCTGCTCACCCGGCCGCTCACCCCCGAGCACATCAAGCCCAGACTGCTCGGCCACTGGGGCACCTCACCGGGGCTGAACCTCGTATACACACACCTCAACCGGGTCATCGCCGCACGCGGCATCCCCGCACTGTGCGTGTGGGGCCCCGGCCACGGCGGTCCCGCAGTGCTCGCCAACTCCTGGCTGGAGGGCAGCTACTCGGAGACGTACCCCGACGTCAGCAGGGACGCGGCGGGCATGGGCCTGCTGTTCAAACAGTTCTCCTTCCCCGGCGGTGTGCCCAGCCACGTCGCACCCGAGACCCCCGGCTCCATCCACGAGGGCGGCGAACTCGGCTACTCCCTCGCCCACGCCTACGGCGCCGCCCTCGACCACCCGGAGTTGCTCGTCACCTGCGTCATCGGTGACGGGGAGGCGGAGACCGGGCCGCTCGCCGGCTCCTGGCACGCCAACAAGTTCCTCGATCCGGTCCACGACGGAGCCGTCCTGCCGGTCCTCCACCTCAACGGCTACAAGATCGCCAACCCGACGGTGCTCGCGCGCCTCCCCGAGGAGGAACTCGACGCCCTGCTGCGCGGCTACGGGCACGAACCGCTGTTCGTCTCGGGCGACGACCCCCTCACCGTGCACCGGGCGATGGCCGCCGCGATGGACCGGGCCGTCGACCGCATCGGCGAGCTCCAGCGGGCCGCACGGACCGGCGGCGACACCACCCGCCCGCGCTGGCCGATGATCGTGCTGCGCACCCCGAAGGGCTGGACCGGCCCCGCCGAGGTCGACGGGCTGCCCGTCGAGGGCACCTGGCGCGCCCACCAGGTCCCGCTGCCCGGGGTCCGCGACAACCCGGACCACCTGCGTCAGCTGGAGGCGTGGCTGCGTTCCTACCGGCCCGAAGAGCTCTTCGACGCCGAAGGACGCCCCTCGGAGCAGGTCCTCGCCGGTGTGCCCGCAGGCGCGGCCCGGCTCGGGTCCACCCCGTACGCCAACGGCGGGCTGCTCCTGCGCGACCTGCCCGTCCCGCCGCTCGACGCGCACGCGGTGAGGGTGGACCGGCCGGGTACCGTCCTGCACGAGCCGACCAGGGTCCTGGGTGGGCTGCTGGAGGCCGTGATGGCTGCCACCGCGGACCGCAGGGACTTCCGGGTCGTCGGCCCCGACGAGACGGCCTCGAACCGGCTCGACGCCCTCTACGAGGCCACCGGAAAGGCCTGGCAGGCCGGGACGCTGCCCACCGACGAGCACCTGGCCCGCGACGGCCGTGTCATGGAGGTCCTCTCCGAGCACCTGTGCCAGGGCTGGCTGGAGGGCTACCTGCTCACCGGCCGGCACGGACTGTTCTCCTGCTACGAGGCGTTCGCGCACATCGTCGACTCGATGGTCAACCAGCACATCAAGTGGCTGCGGACCTCGCGCCGGCTGCCGTGGCGCCGTCCCATCGCCTCCCTCAACTACCTCCTCACCTCGCACGTCTGGCGGCAGGACCACAACGGCTTCTCGCACCAGGACCCGGGCTTCGTCGACCACATCCTCAACAAGAGCCCCGAGGTCGTGCGCGTCTACCTGCCCCCGGACGCCAACACGCTGCTGTCCGTGGCCGACCACGCGCTGCGCAGCCGTGACTACGTCAACGTGATCGTGGCCGGAAAGCAGCCCAGCTTCGACTGGCTCACCCTCGACCAGGCCCGTGCGCACTGCGCGCGTGGGGCCGGGGCCTGGGAGTGGGCGGGTACGGAGGACGGCAGCCGCGAACCCGATGTGGTGCTCGCCTGCGCCGGGGACGTCCCCACCCTGGAGGTCCTGGCGGCGGCCGGTCTGCTCCGGCGTCACCTGCCCGAGCTGGCGGTGCGGGTGGTGAACGTCGTCGACATGGCCCGGCTCATGCCGCACGACGAGCATCCGCACGGGATGCCGGACTCCGAGTACGACGCGCTCTTCACCCGCGACCGGCCCGTGATCTTCGCATACCACGGCTATCCCTGGCTGATCCACCGGCTGGCCTACCGCCGCACCGGTCACGCCCATCTGCACGTGCGCGGCTACAAGGAGGAGGGCACGACCACCACGCCGTTCGACATGGTGGTCCGCAACGACCTCGACCGGTACCGGCTGGTCATGGACGTCATCGACCGGGTGCCGGGCCTCGGCGTCCGTGCCGTGGCGGTGCGTCAGGCGATGTCCGACACCCGCACCCTTCACCACGCCTGGATCCGCGAGCACGGCACGGACCTGCCCGAGGTCGTCGACTGGACCTGGGAGGGCTGAGGCCCGCCACGCACGGCAGGGGCCCGGACGGACGACCGACGCTGTTGGTTAATTCGGGCTCGGTTGCTTCGCCCCGTCGGATTTATCTGACGGGGCGAAGTGCTGCGAAGTGGCTGGTGCGGGTGTGGGCTCGGGGTGTTTCGGTGAGGTGGGCGTCGATGCGGGCGAGGTTGATCGCGGCGCCGGTGAGCTGGTGCTGGAGACTGGTCTTGGCCAGGCCCCGGTAGCGGGATCTGCGCAGGCCGCAGCGCCCGACGCCTTGGGAGATGGTTCCTTCGATTCCGGCGCGGATCTTGTAGCGGTCTTTCCACTCGTCGGTCTGCTGGAGAGCACGGGTCCGCTGAAGGGCCTGGTGCTCGTCGTGTTGGCGCAGGGTGAGTTCCCTGCGTTCGGCCTTGGGCGAGTTGACGCAGTCCCGCAGTGCGGGGCAGTGACGGCAGTCTGCCGGGGAGAATCTGACCCGGATCACCGGAAGCTGCTGCTGAGAACTGCGCAGGGCCCATTGTGTGCTGGTAGCACCGTTCGGACAGGTCACCTGCTGCTTGTCCCAGTCGATGCTGAACGCTTCCTGTCCGTAGCCGCTGCCCTTCTTCGACTGGGCGACGGTGACCGCTTGCAGTGGCCCGTGCAGTTCGACGCCGTGCTCACGCAGGGCGGTCGCCAGCGCGGCGGCACTGGGATATCCGGCATCGACCCAGTGCTCGCCGGGCAGGCAGTCCCGCTCGGCGAGGGAGGCATGGATGGGGCCGGCCATCACGCTGTCCGGGACGGTGGCGTCGGTCGTGGCCACGTTCGTGATCAGGTTCGGGGTATCCGGCTCGCAGGTCTCGGTGAGATGGGCCTTGTATCCGTCCCATACGATGTCGCGTTTTTTGCTGCCCCTTGCTTCGGGGTCATAGGGCGTGACCAGGCGTGTCGCGCCCGGCGGGCGGTCTTTTGGGTCCCGCCGCCTCACCTCGCCCCCGACTCGGTGAAAGTGCTGGACCCACATCTGCCGCAGGATCTGGACCTGCTCCAGCTCCCTCAGTCCGGCAGGTGCCCGGGGCGAGAAGACAGCCTCAAGCAGTCGCATCCCGTCCGTCCCGATCCGTCGGCCGACCTCTACCCGTTTGGTGTGGGCCTTGGGGAACCGGGAGTCCTCGGCCCGGGTGGCGTAGTGCCTGAACCAGTCTGGGTCGGCGGTCTCCGCCAGCCAGCCGGGGGCCATCTGCGCGAGCGTGTTCAACGCCGAACGCAGCGCTTCCGCGACCATCTCCAGCCAGCACAGTTCCCGTGCCGCGGAGTGGATGTGCGTGGAGTCAGTACGGGCTCGACCTGCGGTCTTGAGCAGTCCTTTCTCCCGGGCCGCGGCCAGGATGCCGTCCAGCACCCGCCTGCCCGCCTCCGCATCGATGAGACGGTCCCGGAACTCCGACAGAACGGAGAAGTCGAAGCCCGGATCACTGAGTTCCAGCGCAAGGGCGTATTTGAAGTCGATCCTCGCCCGCACCGCCTCGGCTGCCTGCCGGTCGGTGAGCCCCTCGACGAACTGCAACACCAGCACTAACGCAAGACACCCCGGTGACCAGGCAGGTTTCCCCCGTGCCGGGAAGAGATCCGCGAACCCCTCGTCGGTGAACAACGGCCCCAGCTCGTCCCGGACCCGGATCGCCAGGCTCCCTTTCGGGAACGCGGCCCGCGCCACCCGCACCGTCTCCGCCGGAATCTCGCCCGGCCCCTTCGGCTGCATAGACATCGACACCCACCCCATACGACAACGTCGGCTCCCAAAACCACAACCAGGTCTTGGGAGCCGACGTTACGCACGAGCCCGAATTAACCAACAGCGTCGGACGACCGTCCGGGCCCCTGCCGTGCGACGTTCAGTAACGCAGTGCCGCCGCGATCCGCCCGTGCTCCTTGAGCGAGTCGTCCGCGACGAACACCACGTCCGCGCCGCTGTCCAGCGCCGCCTCGACCAGCTCGTCGACGACATCCTCGCGGACCGTCTCGTCCGCCGGGTCCAGGGCGTCCGCGCTCACCGGCTCAAGGTGCTCCTGGGCGGCCCGGACCGTCTGCTGGTAGTGCTCCTCCACCGCCACCAGGCCGGCGCGCGCCTCCCGTACGGCCGCCCACACCTCGTCGAGACCGCCGGCGAAGGCGTGACGTCCGCGGGCTTCGTCCAGCTTGCCCTCGATCTCGGCGGCGAACTGATTCTGCCGGGATTCCAGCGCGGGACGCAGCTCGGTGAGCAGGCCGCCGGGCGTGGTGTCGGCGGGAGCGCCCTTGGTCACCCGCCCGACCGCCGCCCCGGTGCTCTCGCCGACCTCGTCCAGCATCGCCAGCGCGGGAGCGAGGCCGACCAGGTACAGGGGGCGCGGATCCGTGGCCAGGACCCCGCGCAGCTTCTCGTCCACCGTCCGCAGGAACTGGCGGGTGTCCTCGTCGCTGAAGGTGCTCGGGGTGTCGCCGATCCGCTCCTCGCGCTGCGGGTTGGGCGGCTCGTGCGGAGCCGCCAGCGGGAAGCCGCCGATCCGTTCCTCGTGCGCCGCGTCCCCCGTGCCGCTGAACAGGGCCGCGTGGTCGGCGGAGACGGTGAGCGCCCAGAACGGCCGGGCCTGGGCCTTGGCGGCGACCAGGTTGCGGGTGAGGTAGGTGTCGCTCAGCACCACTCGTTCGGGTGCGGTGCGGGGAAGCTGCCAGATCTGGTACTCGTCCGCCGTCACGAGGATCACCAGCGAGTCCAGGGCCCGGCGCGGATCGGTCTCCGCGACCGCCCGGTCGAGCTGCTGCTTGACGGCGGCCCCGGTCTCGCGGCCGACCCGGGGATCGGCGTCGAGCCGGCTTCCCGCGGCGGCGACCAGGTTGCGCAGCCGGACGGCGTCCTGCGCGTTGTCGGGGGCGCGCCGGTGGGTCGGCATGGTCAGGGACAGGGCGGGATAGGGCTTGGCCGCCCGGAGCTCCTGCAAGAGGCCGGCGGTCAGGGCATCCGTGTCCATCTGTTCCCTCCCGGGGACTTGGCGTACCGCGGTGCTGAGCGGGTGATTCGACGAGTCAATTCATACCTTTTGATCCTAATATGGGCGAGTTGGTGCTCCCGGCTCCAGGAGGTATGCGCGATGTCCACGCTCACCGTGTGGAAATTCCGGTCCGCAGGAGGCGCGGAGGACGTGGAAGCGACCTTGGTCTCCCTGCAGAAGGAGGGCCTGATCAAGATCCTGGACGCGGCGGTGGTGAGCTGGCCCGCGGACCGGTCGAAGCCGCGGACGAAGCAGCTGCTCAACCTGGTCGGCTCGGGCGCGCTCAGCGGCACGTTCTGGGGCATGCTCTTCGGGCTGATCTTCCTGATGCCGCTGCTGGGTGCCGCCATCGGCGCGGCCGCCGGGGCGCTCGGCGGAAAGCTGGCCGACGTGGGCATCGACGACGAGTTCATCGCCGAGGTCAAGGAGAAGGTCACGCCGGGAACTTCGGCGCTGTTCCTCCTCACCATGAGCGAGGTGCCGGAGCGCATCAGCCAGGCGCTCCCGGGCGGCGGCGCCGAGCTGCTCCACAGCAACCTGGACAGCGGGAGCGAGAGCCGGCTCCGCGACATCTTCGGCGAGGACGCGGCGTGACTCCGTTCGCGCACATCGTCGATTCGATGGCCACTCAGTCCTTCCTTCGAACTTCCGAGCAGACGGAGCGTCCGTGAACCAGACCAGCCCCGTGCGGCGCGCCAACGGCCGCCGTGCAGCCCGCAGCCTGACCCCCGCCGTGCTGGCCGCGGTGATCGTCGCCGGCACCGCCGCCTGCGACAGCTCCGACACCTCTTCGCAAGGGACCGCCAGGAGCACCCGTACGGTGTCGGCGGAGCCGACGGCGTCCCCGCGGGCCACGGAGAGTCAGCGCACCCAGCAGGAGTTCGCGGCCTCGGTGTCCGCAGAGGTGGAGCGCGACCGGCAGAAGGCCGTCACCACGCTCAAGGGGGTGAAGGGCAAGGGCGACGCGGTCAAGGACGTCTCCGTCAACGGCCTCGCGGTCAAGCCCTCCGAGCAGTTCCGCAGCGCCCTCGTCCGGGTGACCAACCCCACCGACAAGGCCGCCTTCTACGCGGTCAAGGTGGACTTCACCGACTCCTCCGGGAAGGTCCTGGACTCCGTGGTGCTCGGCTTCGCGGACGTCCCGCCCGGCCGCACCGTCAGCCAGCACGCCAACAGCCGCAAGGCGGCGGGCGTCAAGACCTTCCCGCGAATCGCGCAGGCCGAGCGCGGCTGACGGCCGGCCGGTGAACGCCGCCGACGCGGTCACGGACGCCCTGAGAGAACTGCACACCCGGTTCGGCGGTCTGCGCGACGGCAGGCTCGCCGACTACATCCCGCAGTTGGCGCTGGCCGACCCCGACGCGTTCGGGCTGGCCCTGATCAGCATGGACGGCCACCGCTACAGCACCGGTGACGTCGCGGTGCCGTTCACCGTCCAGTCCGTTTCGAAACCGTTCGTCTACGCCCTGGCCCTGTCCGCGCTGGGGCTCGACGAGGTGGGCCGCTGGGTCGGCGCGGAGCCCAGCGGCGAGGCGTTCAACGCCATCAGCCTGGAACCGGGCACCGGACGTCCCGCCAACGCCATGGTCAACGCCGGTGCCATCGTCACCACCGCACTGGTCCCTGACACCCGGGACGCCCCGAGGTTCGACCGGATCCTCGACTTCCTGAGCCGCTTCGCCGGCCGGCGGCTGGACGTCGACGAGCAGGTGTACGCCTCCGAGGCGCTCACCGGTGACCGCAACCGCGCCCTGGCGTACCTGATCCGCAGCGCGGGGCCGCTGCCCGTGGATCCGGTGGCGGCCGTGGAGACGTACTTCCGCCAGTGCGCGGTACGGGTCACGGTGCTGGACCTGGCCGCGATGGCGGCGACCCTGGCCAACGGGGGAGTCCATCCGGTCACCGGGGACGCGGTGGTGCCGGAGCCCGTCGCCGCGCACGTCCTGGCCGTGATGGCGACATGCGGGATGTACAACGCCTCGGGCGACTGGCTGCTCCGGGTGGGGCTGCCGGCCAAGAGCGGGGTGTCCGGCGGTCTGATCGCCGCCGGACCGGCCAGGTTCGGACTCGCGGCGTACAGCCCGCTCCTCGACCCGGCCGGGACCTCCGTGCGGGGGCATCTGGCGCTCGGCGCGCTGTCCGAGCGTTTCGGGCTGCACCTCATGCACAACCCGGCCCTGGCGGGCTCCACCGTCACCCTGGTCACCACGGCCGACGATCTGCCCGCCGCGCCGACGGGGGAGCGGGACCGCGCCCGCCGTGAGCGGGTGGCGGTCGTCGCGGCCCAGGGCGCGCTGGACTTCACCGCGGCCGAGCGGGTGCTGTACGCCCTGGACGAGTCGGGCACGCGGGACACCGTGGCCGTGGTGCTGGATTTGCGCCGGGTGACGGACATCGACACGGCGGCGCGGGCGATGCTGAACGGCGGACTGGCCCGGCTCGCGGCCGGTGGCCGGCGCACCGCTGTCGCCGACCCGGCCGGCCGCCTCGGGGGACAGGGCGCCACCGCCGGGGCTCCCCGGCACTTCGTCTCCCGCGAGGACGCCGTGGAGTGGTGCGCGACGGGGCGGACCGGCTGAGACCCGGCCCGCCCCGGCACGCCGGCCGGCGGCCTACCAGATGGCGTCCACCCATTCCGGGTGGTCGACGAACGGATTCCGGTTGTGCTGGTACTGGTCGAATATGACGTCGTTGCGCCGCTTCTCGAAGGTGTCCGGCGGGTCCTCCTGGCTCCACGCCTTCAGCACGGAGAGCCGGCCGATGTTCGGGGCGGAGCCGTTCGACACCTGGTCGTTGGGTTCGAGGTCGGCGAAGGAGTCGTCGCCCTCGTACCGCACGGCCATGTAGAGGATCATGCGGGCGACGTCGCCCTTGACGGCGTCGCGCGGTTCGAAGGAGTCGCCGTCGGTGTAGTTGCCGGGTGCTCCGCTCACCGCGCTGCCGCCGTTGTCGAAGTCCTTGTTGCCGCGGACGGAGTTGACCGACACGTCCTCCGGGCGCAGATGGTGGATATCGGTGCCGGGGCCGGTGGCCGTGCCGAAGTCGCCGTGGGACTTGGCCCAGACGTGCTCGCGGTTCCACTGGCCGGTGCCGCCGCCGTTGTCGCTCTTGGGCTCGGAGATGCCGGAGTACAGAAGGATGACGTTCGAGGAGTTCGACGGGTCCTCGTCCGTGTCCTTGAGCGCGTCCCAGACCTGGCTGTAGGTGAGGGTGGACTGGTCACTGATGATCGTGTGCAGGGAGCCCTTGAGCGCGGTGCCGGTCTTTCCCAGCGCATCCTGGTAGTACGTGTCGTCCAGCGCGCCGAGCGGGGTGGCGGCGGCCGCCGGAGCCGACGGGGTGCTGCCCGGCGCCGCGGCCGCGGTGCCGGTGAGCACCGCGAAGGCGGCGAGAGTGGCCAGCAGTGGGCGCCGGTAGGAAAGGTGACGACGGGACATGTGGGGTGTCCTCTCCGGAAATACGGGCACCGCAGCGCCGGCGCAGGGTGGGGGCGGCTGCCGCGGTGGTCGTGTGATGAGTGGTCAGCGGGAGCCTTCCACACGCACCGTGACCCAGGTGTGAACGCTGCGTACCTATCATGTGCAGGTCAAGTGAGGGCCGGTGCCGGGCAGGGCGGACGCTGCGGCCGGACATCGGATGCGCCCCCGTCGGCGCGGGGCGAGAATTGCCGCAAGGACGAGGAGGCGGCATGAGCGACGAGCCCGAATCCGTATCCGCACCGCTGCGAGCGGACCCATCCGCACTGCGGGGCGTGACCCCCGACAGTCTCCTGCACACCGGCGCGAGCGATGATCCGTCGCCGGAGGACCTGGTGCTCGCCTCCGGGCGGGACCTGACTCCGCAGACCCTTGAGTGGGCGCGGCGCAGGCTGGCCAGGGAGGGCCGGTCGGCGATCGACAAGCAGCTGCCGTAGCCGCCGCGGCGGCAGGAGGGCGGCCGGAAGTGTTCGGGTGTCTCCCGCCGCTCGGTTAGCCTGAACGCTATATGAACCGTTTGACGACGTCAGGGGCCGGTTACGACCTCGCCCGATTCCCCGAGGACTCCCGCGACCCATTCCGTGCCTGGGACGCGGCCGACGAATACCTGCTGCGGCACCTGGAGGGGATCGACGGAGCAGGTCCGGTCGACCTGTCCGGCAGTGTCGTCGTGGTCGGTGACCGCTGGGGCGCGCTGAGCACGGTGCTGGCCGGCCACCGGCCGGTACAGATCACCGACTCCTACCTCGCACAGCGGGCGACAGCGGCGAACCTGGAACGCAGCGGGGCCGGCGCGGACGCCGTACGGCTGCTGTCCGCGCGCGACACCCCGCCGGACCGCATCGACGTGCTGCTCGTACGGGTGCCCAAGAGCCTCGCGCTCCTGGAGGACCAGCTGTACCGGCTCGCGCCCGCCCTCCACCCCGGGACCGTCGTCATCGGCACCGGGATGGTGAAGGAGATCCACACCTCCACCCTCAAGCTGTTCGAGCGCATCATCGGTCCCACCCGCACCTCCCTCGCGGTCAAGAAGGCCCGGCTCATCCACAGCACACCGGACCCGGCCCCGGTCCGCGCGAGCAGCCCATGGCCCCACCGCTACGAGCTGCCCGACGACGTCGGAGCCGTCGCGGGGCGGACCGTCACCAATCACGCCGGGATCTTCTGCGCGGAGCGGCTCGACATCGGAACCCGCTTCTTCCTGAAGCACCTGCCGGTGCGCAGTGGCCCGGAACGGGTCGTCGACCTCGGCTGCGGAAACGGCGTCCTCGGGCTGTCCGCCGCACTCACCAACCCCGAGGCCGAGATCACCTTCATCGACGAGTCGTACCAGGCGGTCGCCTCGGCCGAGGCGACCTTCCGGGCCAACGCCGACACCGGCGCAGAGGCCCGCTTCGTGGTCGGGGACGGGCTGGCCGGCACCGCGCCCGCAAGCGTCGACCTGATCCTCAACAATCCGCCGTTCCACTCGCACCAGGCCACCACGGACGCCACCGCCCGGAACATGTTCCACGGGGCGCGTGCCGCGCTGCGCCAGGGCGGCGAGCTGTGGGTGGTGGGGAACCGGCACCTCGGTTACCACACCCAGCTGCGCCGTACGTTCGGCAACTGCACCACGGTGGCGGGCGACCCCAAGTTCGTGGTGCTGCGCGCTGTCAAACGCTGACCCCCGGCGGCCAAGGCCCCGTGCCCCTTCCGGATTCTTGCAACACGTTCTACTGTGTGCGCCGCCGCACACGGGCGACGCGAACGCGAGACTCCTGGAGGGGCCGTGCACCTCGAATACACGCCTGATCAGCAGCGGTTGCGCGCCGAACTACGCGCATACTTCGCCGCCCTGGTCCCCGACAACGCCTACGCGCGTTACGCCGACCCCGCGGAGCAGAAGCGCTTCTACCGGGACACCATCCGACGTCTGGGGGCCGACGGCTGGCTCGGCGTCGGATGGCCCGCGGAGTACGGCGGACGCGGCCTGTCGCCGATGGAGCAGTTCATCTTCTTCGACGAGGCCGCGCAGGCCGGTGTCCCGCTGCCGCTGATGGCCCTCAACACCGTCGGCCCCACGATCATGCAGTTCGGCACCGACGAGCAGAAAGCCTACTTCCTGCCCAGGGTGCTCGCCGGGGAGCTCGACTTCGCGATCGGCTACAGCGAACCCGACGCGGGCACCGACCTCGCGGCCCTGAAGACCCGGGCGGTACGTGACGGCGACTCGTACGTCGTCAACGGGCAGAAGATCTGGACGACCAACGGCGACACCGCCGACTGGGTCTGGCTCGCCGCCCGCACCGACCCGGACGCGCCGCCGCACAAGGGCATCACCATGCTCCTGGTCCCGACGTCGGATCCCGGCTACTCCTGCACCCTGATCAACACCCTCGCCTCGCACGACACCACCGCGAGCTACTACGAGAACATCCGCGTCCCCGTCTCCCGCCGCGTCGGTGAGGAGAACAAGGGCTGGCGGCTCATCACCAACCAGCTCAACCACGAACGCGTCACCCTCGCCGCCCACGGCACCATGGCCATCCGCGCCCTGCACAACGTCCGCCGCTGGGCCGCAGACACCCGGCTGGCCGACGGCCGCCGCGTCATCGACCTCGGCTGGGTCCGCGCCCGCCTCGCCCGCACCCACACCCGCCTCGACGCCATGAAGCTGCTCAACTGGCAGATGGTGTCAGCCGTCCAGCACAACGCCCTCACCCCGCAGGACGCCTCCGCCGTCAAGGTCTACGGCTCGGAGGCGCGCCGCGACGCCTATGCCTGGCTGATGGAGGTCGTCGGCTCGGCCGGCCCGCTCAAGGAGGGCTCGGCCGGCGCCGTCCTGCACGGCGAACTCGAACGCGGATACCGCTCCGCCGTCATCTTCACCTTCGGCGGGGGCAACAACGAGATCCAGCGGGAGATCATCTCGTGGATCGGCCTGGGGATGCCGCGCGTACGGCGCTGAGCGGGTGGGACTACATCAGCCCCGCAAGCGGTTCCGCAGGGACACCGTGCTCATCGTGGACGGCGCCCCGGCCCCCATCCGCGACCAACACCATCGCCGAGCAGTCCAAGAACTACCGGTACTCCACCGACCACCAGGTCGTCATCGACGCCGATACCCGGCTCGTCATGGTGGTTGGCCGGCCCTTGCCCGGCAGGCCCGAGCGGTTCGTGCTCTCCGGCAGCCGCGAGGAACTGGCGCGGATCAAGTTGGTCTTCGAGAAGGTGGAGGGTGTCAGAGGCTTCGTCCCGTTCCGAGTCAGCGGCCCCTTCCACGCGCCGGCGGTGTCCCCGGCCGCCGCGCGCTTCCGCTCCCTGCTGGCCTCGGTCGACGTGGGCGAACTGCGGACACCGGTCATCTCCAGTGTGACCGGCCGGCCGGTCGGCCACGATGCGCAGGATGTCCGCGAATTGCTCACGGAGCAGATCGCCAAGCCCGTCCGCTGGACCGACTGCATCCGGTATCTGCACCACCGCCATGGCCCACACTCACCATCAACCCGCCGCAGGCAACCCGGCCGGTGGCTGGTCGCGACCTCCCGCATGGGCGACCGAGGACGTCGCGGCGTCCGGCTGCCGCCGAAGGACGGGCGGGCATGTGGCGCCACGCGATCACGAGGACGGCGACGCGGACCGGGACGTTGCTGAGGAAGATCCACCGCCGGTTCCAGTCGCCGGCGACGGCGCCGCCGACCACCGGGCCGAGCACCGGTCCCCCTGCGGAGGGGATGCCCGGTACACCCATGACGCGGCCGAGGCCGGCGGGTCCGGACTCCTGCGCGAGGACCGTCGTGCCGTGGGGGAGCACGATGCCGCCGCCGAGGCCCTGGAGGGCGCGGAACACGATGAGGCTCGTGGGGTCCCAAGCGACACCGCACCGCACCGGTCAGGCGAGGAACAGGGTGATACTCGTGATCCACATGGTCCGGGCGCCGAAGCGCTGCATGGCCCAGCCGGACATCACCATCACCGCGGCCGTCGCCGGCAGGTATCCGGTGGTGACCCACTGGATCGGCCCTGCTTCGAGGCGCGGTGCCGACGGTGAGGCTTAGCACCCGCACAAGGGGGCCGGGCTGCGCGGCCGCGCCGTCGAGACGGCGTCGTCAGCGTGTCCTCGATGTGGGCCATGGCCCCGGAACCGGCGCTGACCGGCACCGATAGACTCCGCGTCATGGTTCGAGTGTCCCGTGGTGCGGAGACCCCCGGGATGTGGCGGCGCGAGGCGGGCACCGTGGTGCGGCCGGCCGCGCCGCTCCCGGAGCCGGCGGCGGGTGCCATCCTTGCCGGGTTCCGGATCGTTCCTGGCCCCACGGAATGGTCGCCGCACTCGCATCCCCTGCACGAACTCGTCTGGGTGCGCGGGGGAACGCTGACGTCCCGCGTGGGGGACCGCGTGCTGACCGTGGTCGAGGGGCACGGGCTCTGGATGCCCGCGGGAACGGTTCACGGGGGCCGGGCGACGGCGGGTGCGGAGTTCTCCGACGCCTTCTTCGCCCCCGATCGCACCCCGTTCGCGTTCACGGAACCCATGGCGATCGCGATGACGCCGTTGCTGGAGTCGCTGCTTACCTATCTGTCCTGCGCCGACCTCGACGCGGAGGCCAGGGCGCGGGCGGAGTCGGTGGTCTTCGATGTGATCCAGCCCTCGGAGCGTCAGTTCGCGTTGCGGTTGCCCGGCGATCCGCGGATCGACGCCATCGCCGAAACCCTGCTGGACGATCCCTCCGACTGCCGCTCGCTGGAGGACTGGGCGCACCGGCTGGGGATCAGCGACCGCACGATCACACGCGCCTTCCGTCAGGCGACGGGGCTCTCCTTCGCGCAGTGGCGCCAGATGCTGCGGGTGCACCGGGCGCTGATGCTCCTCGCCGAAGGCTTCGACGTGACCACGGTTTCCGAGGTGCTCGGCTACGCGCAGCCCAGTTCCTTCATCGTCGCCTTCCGGCGGGTCACGGGAATCACGCCGGGCGCGTTCTTCGGCGTGGCCGCCGGCCCGTCAGGGGATGTCCGGAATTCCGTATCGCGTGACCAGAACTCCTGATTGTCCACGCGGCAAGCGGAATGCTACCTTCACGGAGTTAGGTAACCCTTAGTTGTTGCTCACCCGTGCACGACGCTGTCCGTGCACGGGTGAGCGCGCGTCCTGTGCCGGTCGGACCGGACGGAGGTTACCGCGGTCCCCGCCCCTCCGATCGTCCGGACATCGTCATGTTCACAAGCCCTTTCCGGTCTGCCGGAGAACCCACGGCCGTCCCTGCCGTCGCCGCCCCGGTGGCCGCGCTCGTTGGGCACGACCTGGTGCTGCGCTACAGCGGCAAACCCGTCGTCCATGGCGTCTCGGTCTCCCTGGAACCCGGCCGTGCGACCGCGCTGGTGGGGCCGAACGGCAGCGGGAAGTCCACGCTGCTGCGCGCGCTCTCCCGACTGCACCGGCTGGACGGTGGCCGGGTGACGCTCGGTACCCCCGACGGAGAGCCAGCACGTGACGCGGCCCTGCTCAGCTCCCGCCGCTTCGCCCGTGAGGTCACGCTGTTCTCCCAGTCGCGGCCCGCTCCCCAGGGGCTGACGGTCGCTGAGGTCGTCGCGTTCGGGCGCCATCCCTACCGGCGCGGCTTCGCCGGGCCGACCGCGGAGGACCGGACCGCCGTCGACCACGCCATGGAGGTCACCGGAGTACGCGACATGGCCGCGCGGCAGGTCGGAGAACTCTCAGGCGGGGAGATGCAGCGTGTCTGGCTCGCGGCCTGCATGGCCCAGGGCACCGGCGTCGTGCTGCTGGACGAGCCGACCAACCACCTCGACCTGCGCTACCAGTTCGAGACGCTCGACCTGGTACGGGACCTCGTCGAGGAACACGGCATCGCGGTCGGGATCGTGCTGCACGACCTCGACCAGGCCTCCCGTGTCGCGGACACGCTCGTCCTCATGCGCGCGGGCCGGGTGTACGCGGCCGGCGCACCCGCCGACGTCCTCACCGCCGAGAACATCGGTGAGGTCTACGACATCCGCGTCGAGGTGGGCGTCGACCCTCGGACGGGTCGGCTCCGCATCGATCCACTCGGACGTCACCTCTCCTGAACGCGGCTGCGCATCTTCCGTCTCCTGAACACGGCGGCACCTCTTCCGGAGCGCCACATGGGCCGTTCCGTCGGTGCCGGACCGACTTGAAACACCGACGCACCGTCCCCGCGTCGCCCACACCTCACTTCTGAAAGAGGAACCTTCATGAACCGTGCCCGTCGCCTGGCGGCGTCAGCCTCGACCGGGATCGCTCTGCTCGCCGCGACGGCCTGCGGAACGACCGACGTCGACAAGGCAACGGCCGGCAGCAGCGCCGCCGCGTCCCCCGCGTCGAAGGACTGCGCGCAGGACACCGCGACCCCCTCGACGGAGCCCGTCTCCTTCAAGGACGGCGTCGGCCGACAGGTGAAGCTCGACAAGCCCGCCAAGCGGATCGCGGTCCTCGAATGGCAGCAGGTCGAAGACGCGCTGACGCTGTGCGTCACCCCCACCGCCGTCTCCGACGCCAAGGGATACCGCACCTGGACCAGCGCGGAGACGCTGCCCGGTGACGTGACGGACATCGGCACCCGCGAGGAGCCCGACCTCGACACCCTCTACGCGGCCGAGCCCGATCTCATCGTCGTGGAGGCTTTCGACGCCAAAGACGAGATGATCAAGAAGCTGGAGAAGAGGGGAGTCCCCGTGATGGCCACGCGTGGGGCGGACCCGAAGGACCCGATCGGGAACATGCGGAAGGTGTTCAGCATGATCGGGGAGGCGACGGGACGCACGGACCGGGCGGACCAGGTGCTCAAGGAGTTCGACCAGCACCTCGCGACAGCCAAACAGCACGTCACCGACGCCGGCCTGCCGACGAAGGACTTCCTGTTCTTCGACGGGTGGCTCGAAGGAGGCAACCTGACGGTACGCCCCTACGCCAACGGCGCCCTGTTCACCGAGATAGGCAAGGAACTCGGCATGACCCCGGCGTGGAGCAACGAGATCAACAAGAAGCACGGCGACGGAGGCGTCGACGCCGCCTACGGCCTCGCGCAGACCGACGTCGAGGGACTCACCGCCGTGGGCGACGCCAACCTCTTCTACGCGAACGACGACGGCGCCGGCGGGTACGTCGCGGCGCTGAACAAGAACCCGATCTGGAAGAAGCTGCCGGCTGTGAAGGAAGGCCGCGCCCACGCGTTCCCGGCACGGGTCTGGGGCGCCGGCGGTCCGCGCTCCTGCGCGCAGGCGATCGACGCGTACGTCGACGTACTCGACAAGAAGTGAGCACTGTACGCACCGCGGCACCTGAGGCGGGGCCGCTGCCGGGCGCGGGGCGCGGCAGCGGCCCCGCCGGTGCGGCCGTCCTGACGCTCCTCCTCGCCGCCACCGTCCTGGTCGGCCTGTGGCATCTGACGCAGGG
>CBRG010000233.1 GCA_000470535.1 Streptomyces sp. AW19M42 | reverse complement strand
CCCGCCGTGCCCGTGCCGCGGCGCCGACCGGGACGGCGTCGGCGCCCAGGCCGGACCGCACCAGCCGGACGGGGTGACCGCTCACCGGTGGTTCCGCGGCCAGCGACGCGCGGACGACCGGGCCCAGCAGCGGCCAGGCGTGGCTGACCCCGCCGCCCACGACCACCGTCGTGATGTCGACGACGCCCGCCGTCATCACGATGGCCCGCGCGATGCCGGAACCGGCGGCCCGGTACACCGCGAGGGCGTCCTCGTCACCGCGCTCCGCCGCCCCCGCGACCTCGCGGGCGGTCAGCCGCCGGCCGGTGCGCTCCGCGTAGCGGGTGCCGATGGAGCGGCCGGGGGCCCGGGGCTCCAGATGTCCCCGCCCGCCGCACGAGCAGAGCAGGTCACCGAAGCCGGGGATGTGCCCGATCTCGCCGGCGGCGCCGTGCGGGCCGGTGAACAGCCTGCCACCGCTCCACAACGCGCCACCGACGCCGGTGCCGAGGGTGATCCCGAGTACGTCCG
The DNA here is from genome assembly GCA_000470535.1 of Streptomyces sp. AW19M42. Taxonomy (GTDB): domain Bacteria; phylum Actinomycetota; class Actinomycetes; order Streptomycetales; family Streptomycetaceae; genus Streptomyces. The sequence continues at coordinate 11,087 of CBRG010000233.1, read as the reverse complement.
GCTCGTCCCGGACCGCGCCGCCCGACGTCTCCCCGTACAGGAAGGCGTTGACGTCGTTGTCCAGGAAGGCCGGGACCCCCAACGCGTCCTCCATGGCGTCCGTCACCCCGAAACCGGCCCAGCCGGTGAAGGAGTCGCTGGCCACCAGGATGTGCCCGGTGCCGGAGTCCACGACGCCGGCGGCGCCGACCCCGCACCCGGCGAGCCGCCCGGGGGTGCGCTCCAGCAGCGGGGTCAGCGCGTCCAGGGCCGCCCGGATCATGGCCGGGCCGCCGTGTGCCGCCGGGGTCGCCGTCTCGGCCCGGTTCAGGACGGCCAGGTCGTCGTCGCACAGGACCACCTGTGTGGTGGTGCCGCCGATGTCCACGCCCGCGAAGAGCCTGCGGTCGTACGGGTTCATGCCTGGGCCTCCGTCCGGCCGGCCGAGAGGGCGGCCAGGCGCTCGGCCCTGCGCCCGCGCTGGATCACCGGGTCCGGCACCGGTACGGCGGCCAGCGGCCGCGCGTGTCGGTCTCCGGGTGCAGGAGCGTCGCCCCGGTGGGGCCCTGCTCCTGGATCCGGCCGCCCCGCAGCACCACGACGCGCTGCGCGAAGTGCTGGACGACGGCCAGGTCGTGGGAGACGAAGAGACAGGCGAAGCCCAGCTCGTCCTGGAGCTCGGAGATCACCTCCAGTACGGCCTGCTGCACACTCACGTCGAGCGCGCTGGTGGGTTCGTCGGCGACCAGCAGCCGGGGCTCCAGGACCAGCGCACGGGCCAGGCTCACCCGCTGGCGCTGGCCGCCGGACAGCTCCCGGGGTGCCCGGTCCGCGACTTCGCGCGGCAGCCGGACGCGGTCGAGGATGGCGGCCACCTTGCTCCGGCGGTCCTTGGCGGAGACGCCCCGGTGGTGGACCCTGAGCGGCTCGGCGACGCACTCGCCGACCGTCATCCGGGCGTCCAGCGATGCGACCGGGTCCTGGAGGACCACGCCGATGCCGGCCCGCAGGGCCCGGCGGGCCCGGGACCGGGCGCGCCCCAGGTCGGTGCCGAAGAGGGAGACCGTGCCGGAACTCGGCGCGATCAGACCGAGCGCGACCCGGGAGGCGGTGGACTTGCCGGAACCCGACTCGCCCACCAGCCCCAGGGTCTGGCCGGCGTGCACGGCGAAGGAGACACCGTCCAGAGCCCGCACGGCGTTCTTGCCGCGGCCGAAGTCCACCCGGACGTCGCGGAGTTCGGCCACCGGCTCGGTGCCCGGCTCCATGGTGGAGGCGGCCGGGGCCGCCTGGCCCGCCTCCGCCACCGACAGCCGGGGCACGGCGGCCAGCAGGCGGCGGGTGTAGTCGTGGGACGGCCGCAGGAGCACGTCCTCGACCGGTCCGGTCTCCACGATCTCGCCGCGGTACATCACGGCTACCCGGTCCGCGAAGTCGGCGACGACGCCCATGTTGTGGGTGACCAGCAGGACGCCGGTGCCGGTCTCGGCGGCGAGCCGGCGCAGCAGGTCGAGGATCTCGGCCTGCACCGTGACGTCCAGCGCGGTGGTCGGCTCGTCGGCGATCAGCAGGGCGGGGCTGTTGGCGATGGCCATCGCGATGACCACGCGCTGGCGCTGCCCGCCGGAGAGCTGGAAGGGGTAGGCCGTGGCCCGCCTCTCAGGTTCGGGTATGCCGACCTTGCGCAGGAGCCCGACGGCCTCGGCGGCGGCGTCCTTGGGGGATATCTCGCGGTGATTGCGGATCACCTCGGCGATCTGCCTGCCGACCCGGGTCAGCGGATCCAGCGCCGTGGCCGGCTCCTGGAACACCATCGAGGCGGTCCGGCCGCGCAGCGACGCGAGGTCGCTCTCCCGGGCGCCGACCACCTGGGTGCCGGCGATGACGGCGCTGCCGGTGGCACGGGCGTTGCCGGTCAGCAGGCCCATCGCGGCCAGCGCGATGGTGGACTTTCCGGAGCCCGACTCGCCGACGAGGGCGAGCGTCTCGCCGGGTCCGACGTGCAGGGAGACACCCCGCACGGCCGGCACCTCACCGGTCTCCGTGGTGAAGACGACGCCGAGGTCGTCGAGTTCGAGAATCGGTCCGGCCTGTGGTGCGGCGGGACCCTTGGTGACGGTCATCCGCGTCCCCTCACGTCGAATGCGTCGCGGAGCCCGTCCCCGATCGCGTTGAACGCCCACACCACCAGGATGATGGCCAGGCCGGGCGGAACGATGAGCCACCAGTAGCCGGAGTACGCGGCGGTGAGACCGGCGGACAGCATGCCGCCCCAGTCGGTGGCCGGGGGCTGGACGCCCAGGCCCAGGTAGGAGACGTAGGCGATGAGCAGGATGGCGTCGGCGATCTGGAAGGTGGCCGCGACGATGATGGTCGAGACCGAGTTCGGCAAAATGTGCCGGATGATCGCCCGGCCGTGCGTCCCGCCGATCGCCCGGAGCGTCAACACGTAGTCGCGGTTCTTCAGACTCAGCGTCTCCGCCCTGATCAGCCGCGACGGCACCAGCCAGGACACGAAGCCAAGGATGACGATCATTCCCGTCAGGTCCGGGGTGGTGATCGCCGAGACGACCAGCAGGATGAAGAGCGCCGGGATGGCGATCCCCGCGTCCACGACCCGCATCATGACCGCGTCGACCCAGCCGCCCGCGTAGCCGGCGACGGCGCCCCACAGGGTGCCGATGACGGTGGCCAGCACGCCTGCGGCGAGACCGACGATCAGCGACACCTTGCCGCCGTACATGAGCCGGCCCAGTACGTCGTGGCCGACGGCGTCGGTGCCCAGCCAGTGCGAGCCGCTGGGCGCGAGGTTGACCTGCTGGAGCATCGTGTGGGTCTGGTCGGTGGAGTACACCAGCGGACCGACGAAGCAGAACAGGACGAAGAAGGCCACCACGCCGAGCCCGACCACGGCGAGCCTGTTGCGGCGGAAGCGGCGCAGCGCGAGGCGGGAGCCCGACGCCGCGGGGGCGGTGGCCGTGGCGGGCACCTGGCCCGGCTGGATGACGGCGCTCATGCCCGGCCTGCCTTCACTCGGGGGTCGATGACACGCTGGACGATGTCGGCCAGGAGCGTGCCGGTCACCGTGGCGACCGCGATGACGAGCACGCAGCCCAGGAGCACCGGGTAGTCGGAGGACTGGGCGGCGGTCCAGAAGAGCAGTCCCATACCTGGGTAGTTGAAGAGCTGCTCGACCACCAGCGCACCGCCGAACAGCACCGGCACGTAGTACCCGAGCATGGCGACCACCGGCGTGAGCGAGTTGCGGAACACATGCCGCCACAGGAGGGCGCGGGAGCGGGTCCCGCCGGCCCGCGCCGTCCTGACGTAGTCCTCGGAGAGGTTCTCCAGGGTGGCCGCCCGCATGTAGCGGCTGAACACCGCGATCATCGAGGCGGCGCCCGCGATCACCGGCAGGACCAGTGCCTGCGGATCGGAGATCACCTGGGCGAGGGTGTCGCCCTGCGGTGCCTGGGAGGGGAACCACGGCAGCGTCTGGCTGAACACCAGCACCAGGATCAGCCCGAGGAAGTACACGGGCGTGGAGTAGGCGATGAAGCTCAGCGTGGTGATGACGTAGTCCGCCGGCTTGTTGCGCCGCATCGCCTGCCACATGCCCAGCGGGATCGCCAGCACCAGGCCGACGACCGCCGACAGGACGGTCAGCAGCAGGGTCTTCGGCAGCCGCTCGGTGATGAGCTGGGACACCGGCTCGTTGAGGGTGTACGAGGTCCCGAAGTCTCCGTGCAGCAGCTGGTTCAGGTAGTAGAAGTACTGCACGGGCAGCGGCTTGTCGAGGCCCTGTTCGTGGTTGAAGGACGTGATCTGCTGCGGGGTGGCCTGCGGGCCGAGGATCCCGCGTGCGGGACCCCCGGGCAGGGCGTGCAGCAGACCGAAGACCACGATCGTCACGATGACGATCACCACGACGGCCTGGAGGACCCGCCTGATCAGGTAAGAGGAAGTGCTCATGTGTATTCCGGTCGCTTCGGCTCAGTGATGCGCATGGTCGGCAACCGGCCCTACTTGTTGGTCCACTTCCACATGGCGGGGTGGAAGTTGGCCAGCGAGTCCTGGGCGAAGCCGCCGAGGCCGCTCTTGACCACGGAGACCTGGTAGTCGGGTTCCGGCAGCCAGACCACCGGAAGGTCCTCGGCCAGGGCGGCGCTGTACTTCTGCATGGCGACGGCGGAGGAGTCGGTCGTGGTCTCGCCGATCAGCTTGTCCACGGCGGGGTTGGAGTAGCCGCCGAAGTTGGAGGCGCCGCCGGTGGCGAAGAGGGAGTCACCGCTCGGGTAGGCCGGGAAGTACCAGCTGCCGGCGCTGCCGAAGAAGGACAGCTGCCACTTGCAGCCGGAATCGCCGGCGGTGCACTGACCGGCCTGCGCGAGAACGGAGTTGACCGGTGCGGTCTTGATGCCGAAGCCGATGCCGGACTTGGCGAAGGACGACTGGAGAGCGCTCATCAGGTTGTCGGTCACGGTCGAGCCGGACTGCGACAGCACCTGCATCTGGAACTTCGTGCCCTTGTCCACCCCGGCGCCGCACTGGTCTTCGCCGCTGCCCGGGTGGGTGCAGACCATGGTGCCGCTCTGCTCGGTCCAGCCGTGGCCGGTGAGCAGCTTCTTCGCCTTGGCGGTGGAGAAGGGGTACGGGTTGCCCTTCTGCTTCGAGGAGACGAAGGCGGAGGTCTGGCCCTGCGGAACGGGGCCGTAGGTCGAGACGGCGGTGCCGTTGAAGATCACCTTGGAGAGGGTCGCCTGGTCCACCGACATCTGGATCGCCTGGCGGGCGTAGAGCTGCTTGAAGACCGGGCCCATGGTGGGGTTGTTGAAGTTGTAGGGCATGTACGTGATCGCCCAGCCGGCCCACGGCTTGAGGGTGTAGCCCTTGGCAGTGAAGGACGCTTCCTGGCTGAGGTTCGTGGCGTTGATGTAGCCGTAGTCGACCGTGCCGGCCCGGAGTGCGTTCTCCTCGGCGTCCGCGGTGGTGAACGGGAGCAGGTTCACCGTCTTGATGTTGGCCTTGCCGCCGCCGTCGTACTTGGCGTTGGCCGACAGCTGCACCTTGCCGGCGGTCGAGAACGACTTGATGGTGTACGGGCCGCTGACCGTCTTCCAGAGCGGGTCGGTGGCGTAGGCGGAGATCTTCTTGGCGGCGGAGTTGAGGTACGCCCAGACCTTCTTGGCGCCCGCGGTGGTGAGGTCGAGGTCCGACACCTTGCCCGCGTCGCTGCTCTTGTCCCAGACGTGCTGCGGCATCGGGCGGATCATGCTCAGCTCGTTGGCGAGCATCCACTGCGTGTTGTACGCCTTGTCGAACGTGATCGTGAAGTGGGTGTCGTCCACGATCTTCAGCGAGGTCCAGTTGTCCGGCGCCTTGCCCGGACTGTAGCTGGCCCAGTCCTCCCTGTTCGCCTTGACCAGGTTGAACCAGAACTGCACGTCGCGCGAGGTGATCTTCTCGCCGTCGCTCCAGTGCCGGGCGCCGAGGGTGATCGCGACGCTCTTGCTGTCCTTCGCGAAGTCGGCGCCGGTGGCCAGCGAGTTGTTCTTGTTCCAGCCGACCTTGCCGGTGGAGCCGTCGTACGCGATCAGCGGCTCCCAGAGGGACTGGGATATGGAGGCGTTGTTGGTGTTCAGGTGAGAGGCGGTGCCGACCGGGAGGATCCAGTTCGGCGTGAAGTTCGCCGGCAGCGCGTAGTTGATGCTGTCCTTCGAGCCGGCGCCGGACGAGGTCGTGCCCCCGCCGGAACAGCCGGACAGCAGAACGGCCGCCGTGGTGGCGACGCCCGCGGTGAGGGCCCAGCGGCGGCTGTTCGCCGTGCGGGTAAGGATCATGACTCTCCTCGGAACGAAAGGGCCCGCAGCCGCTCAGGGGGGTCGGCGCTGCGTTCACGACAGCTAACGCCGCCATTGCCGAAGAAACAAACAAGAATTAATAACAAGTAAGTTACTGCACTTTCGACGAAAGCCTTCTCGTCCCATTTCGCCCGACAACTTAGGATAGGTTGAGGTGATATAGGGGATTTTACGGGTGATGCACTTCCTTCATGAGGCTGTTCCCCTGTGCGAAGTGCGGGCGTATCGTCTTCGCCACATACCCCGTTGCGGAAGTAACTTTGTACATGACTGGAATAAGTACGTGGGACCGCAAGGCCACGAAAGGGACCCCGTCCCTCGCCGTGCGTGTTCTGGAACTGATCGCATCGGGCGAGGCGACGTCACGTACCGAACTCGCGAGACGCCTCGGGGCCGCCGCCTCCACCGTCTCCCTCGCCGTGGGGCATCTGGTGGACCGCGGCCTGGTCGCGGAGGAGGGCACCCAGTCCTCCACCGGTGGGCGTCCCCGCAAGGCGCTGAGGGTCGGGAGCCGTGACGAGTTCGCCGTCGCCGCCGACCTCGGCGGCCGGCACGCCAGGATCGGCGTGGTGCTTCCGGGCGGCGGCCTGACCGACGTCTCGACCGTCCCCTTCCTGATCGCCGACGGGCCCGAGGCTGCCCTGCCCCGGCTGGCCGAGGCGCTGGAAGCGCTGGCCGGACAGCGCGGACCCGGCCGCCTGCGCGGGGTCGGGCTCTCGCTGCCCGGACCCGTGGACATCGCCTCGGGCTCTGTCGTCCGGCCGTCGCGGATGCCCGGCTGGCACCGCTTCCCGGTCACCGCCTGGCTGGAGGAGCGCTTCGGGGTTCCGGCGGCCGTGGACAACGACGCCAACTGCATGGCGGTCGGCGAACACACGGTCCGGCTCGACGGGCCCGCCCAGACGATCATGGTGAAGATCGGATCCGCGATCGGAGCGGGCGTGATGGCCGAGGGTCGCCTCTACCGCGGCGCGACCGGCGCCGCCGGGGACATCACCCACATCCGGATCGACGCCGGTGCCGGTATCCCCTGTTCCTGCGGCAACACCGGCTGCCTGGAAACCGTGGCGTCCGGCGCCGCGCTGGTCCGCATCCTGCGCGAGCGCGGGGCGGATGTGAGCAGCACCGAGGACGTGGCCCGACTGGCCCTCGACGGCGATCCGCTGGCCACCCGCACGGTCCGCAGGGCCGGCGACTACCTGGGCCAGGTGCTGGCCGCCAACGTCAACTTCTTCAACCCGGACGCCGTCTACCTCGGCGGCATCCTCTCCACCCTGGAACAGTTCGTCGCCGCGGTGCGCAGCCGGCTCTACGAGAGCTGCCACCCGCTCGTCACCGAGCACCTCACCATCGAGCGGACCAGGCTCGGCGCCGACGCCGGACTGGTCGGTGCGGGGCAGTTCGCCCTGCAACGCGCCCTGGCCCACGCCCTGCACGAGGTGGGCGGAACCGAACGGTTCGGCACTCTCGCCCCCCGTCACGTCTGATACCCGACCCCCTACGAGGAGCCATGTCGCATTCCCGCACCGCAGCATCCCGCCCGGTCATCGCCATCGCAGGGCTCGGCATCGAGTCCTCCACCTTCTCCCCCGCCCGGACCGGGGCCGCCGCCTTCCACCCCTCGCGCGGCACCGAGGTGCTGGACCGCTACCCCTTCCTGGCCGCCGGTGAGGAACTGCGCGAGGCAGCCGACTGGCACGGCGCGCTGGTCGGCAAGTCGCTGCCGGGCGGCACCGTCACCGCCGCCGCCTGGACCGAGCTGACCGACGAGCTGATCGAACGGCTCGCCGCGCTGCCCCGCCCGGACGGCCTCTGGTACGACATTCACGGCGCGATGACCGTGGAGGGCATCGACGACGCCGAGGTGGTCCTGCTGGAACGCATCCGCGCCACCGTCGGCCCCGACGTCGTCATCTCCACCTCGATGGACCTGCACGGCAACGTCTCCCGCGAACTCGTCCACGGCAGCGACCTGATCACCTGCTACCGGATGGCCCCCCACGAGGACCACATGGAGACCAAGGAGCGGGCCGTCCGCAACCTGGTGGACCTGCTGGCCTCAGGCGCGCCCCGTCCGGTCAAGGCCTGGGTGCCGGTACCGGTGCTGCTGGCCGGCGAGCAGACCTCCACCCGGATCGAGCCGGCCAGGAGCGTGTATGCGGCGGTGGACGACGTCGAGGCCATGGACGGCGTGACCGACGCCGCGATCTGGGTCGGCTACGCCTGGGCCGACGAACCGCGCAACCGCGCCGCGGTGGTGGTCACCGGCGCCGACCGGGCCGCCGTGTCCGCCGGTGCGGAGCGGCTGGCCGAGGGCTTCTGGAAGGCCCGCGACGACTTCGACTTCGTCGCCCCGACCGGCACCTTCGACTCCATCCTGGACGAGGCCCTGGGCTCCGACCAGCGCCCGTACTTCATCAGCGACACCGGGGACAACCCGACCGCCGGAGGTTCCGGTGACATGACCTGGGGGCTGACCCGGCTGCTGGCCCGCCCGGAGTTCCAGGAGGACGACGGCCCGACCGTCGTCTACGCCTCGGTGCCGGGACCGGCCGCCGTCGCGAAGGCCGTCGCCGCCGGTGTCGGCGCGACCGTCACGGTCACCGCCGGAGCGGAGGTGGACGACCGGCACGCGGGCCCGGTCACCCTGACCGGCACCGTGCACTCCGTCCGGCACGGCGACCGCGACGCCCGGACCGAGGTCGTGATCCGGGTGGGCGGTGTGTACGCGATCCTCACGGAGCTCCGTAAGCCCTACCACCACGAACACGACTTCACCGACCTCGGCCTCGACCCGCGGGGCGCCGACGTCGTGATCGTGAAGATCGGCTACCTGGAGCCCGAACTCTTCGACATGTCGGTCGGCTGGAAGATGGCGCTCACCCCCGGCGGTGTGGACCAGGACCTGGTGCGCCTGGGCCACCACCGCATCCGCCGCCCGATGTTCCCGTTCGACCGGGAGATGGCAGACCCGGACCTGTCGGCCCGCGTCATCCCCGCCTCCGACCAGCCGCTGACCGGGGACGACGAGTGAGCGCACGTCCCGCCCTGGAGATCGCCGTCACCTCACCCGCGGGCGCCCGCGCCGCCAGGGAGAACGGTGCCGACCGGGTCGAGCTCTGCACCGCGCTGGAGCTGGGCGGTCTGACCCCGTCGGCCGCGCTGGTCGAGGCGGTCGCCGCAGAGGGGCTGCCGGTGCAGGCGCTGGTCAGATGCCGGCCCGGCGACTTCGTCCATGACGCGGAGGAGATCGCGCTCATGGTCGCAGAGGTGCGGTCCGTCATCGCCTCCGGCGCCGTCGGAGTGGTCATCGGCGCGCTCACCGCCGACGGCGCCCTGGACACGGTCGCGGTCGCCCGGCTCGCCGAGGCGGCCCGCGCCGCCGGCCGCCCGGTGGACGTCACCCTGCACCGCGCCGTCGACCAGTCCGCCGACCCGGTGGCCACCGCCGCACTGCTGGCCCCCCTCGGTCTGACCAGGGTCCTCACCTCGGGTGGCGCTCCCGCCGCGGCCGACGGGCTGGCGACGATCGCCGCGATGGTGACCGCCGCCCCGGGGGTGCAGGTGATGGCCGGTGGCGGCGTGCGCCTCGCCGACATCCCGGCGCTGGCCTCGGCCGGCGTCGCCTCCGTCCACCTCTCCGCCAAGACCCGCGCGCCGCGCCGGCTCGGCGGCACCTGGGTACCGCTCGGCGCGGGCGGAGCGTCGGCCGAGCAGGACACCCACTTCGTCACCGACCCCGAGGTCGTCGCCCGGGCGCGACGGGCCCTGGAGTCGGTGGGCTGACCACAGCCGCCCGAGCGCATGACGGCGCCCCCGCCCGGGACCTCGGGCGGGGGCGCCGTCATGCGCTCGGGCGAAAGCTCTCAGCAGCCGCCGCAGTTGTAGTACGTCACGTCCCAGTGGCTGCCCTCGTCCGCGTAGACGTTGCCGGAGCCGGACTGGTACTGGGGCGCGCCGTCACCGCGCAGGCCGATGTAACTGAACACGCCGTGCACGTAGTTGGTGAGACAGGTGGTCTTGCCGATGTCGAGCTTGTAGCCGTTCCAGTGCGAGTACGTGCCGCTGGCGTGCCCGGTCTCGGTGCCTCCGGTGATGTTGAGCGCGCAGCCCGTGGCGCTCTTGAGCGTCTGGGCTCCCTGGGCGGTCGGCAGGTTGACCTGGTCGAACGAGGTGCAGGTGGAGACGTTCCGGTTGGAACAGCCGCCGGAGGACGACCAGGTGACGCCGGACGAGCTGAATCTGGCGGTCGCCTGGCTGTGGGTGAGCTTGCTGACGGCGAAGGCGTCCGTCGCACCGGAGACGACACCGACTCCGGGGGCGAAGAGGACTCCGAGGACGAGGGCGAGAACGGTCAGGACGGGGCGCAGCGTCATACGGGACACCATGGGAACTCCTCCTGTGCATGACAATTTGGGGGCAGGGAGATAGTGCCCGAGTTCTACGCGCGTCCGCCAGAGGGCATGGCGTGACGGTCGCGTGAATGCCTGGCGCGCACGGACAGGCCTGGACCCTTGATGTTGAACTTTGAACTAGATGGGGTTACAGTCAATCTCGTTGAAGCTTAAACAATCACGTCGAGCCCCGCTCGACCACGTCCCGAGGAGGAGCCATGGCTCTGTTCAACCGCAAGACCAACGACAGCGCGACCACCGCGACCACCACCGCCGTCGACCCGGCCCTGGCCGCCCTCACCGGCGACTACACGATCGACCCGTCCCACAGCAGCATCGGCTTCACCGTGCGCCACGCGATGGTCACCAATGTGCGCGGCTCCTTCGGTGAGCACGAGGGCAGCCTGAAGCTGGACGGCAGCAACCCGGCCGACTCCACCGCCTCGATCGACGTCAGGATTGCCAGCGTGGACACCGGCATCGCGGACCGCGACGGCCACCTGGTCAGCGGCGACTTCTTCGACGCCGAGAAGTTCCCCCTCATGACGTTCCGCTCGACCTCCGCCGAGCAGCTGGGCGGCGACAAGTACCGCGTCACCGGCGACCTCACCATCAAGGACGTCACCCGCCCGCTCGCGATCGACCTGGAGTTCAACGGCTCCGCCACCGACGTGTACGGCAACGAGCGCGTCGGCTTCGAGGGCGGCACGGAGATCCTGCGCTCCGACTGGGGCCTCACCTGGAACGCGGCGCTGGAGACCGGTGGCGTGATGGTCAGCGACAAGGTGAAGCTGAACTTCGACATCTCCGCGATCAAGGCCGCGGCACCGCAGGCCTGACCCCGAAGCGCGCC
>CBRG010000232.1 GCA_000470535.1 Streptomyces sp. AW19M42 | reverse complement strand
CCCCGCCAGCGTTCTGCGTCCGCGCGCAAGGTGACTGGGCCTCGGGGAAGACCCTCGGGTCAGCGGGAGCAGATGGTCAGGTTGATCGTGTCGCCCGGCGACACGCTGTGCGGGCTGTGCGGCGACACCCCGAGGACGGAAGTCGGCTTGCAGTCGGGCACCGCCTTCTCCGTCACCGTCCCCACCTTCAACCCCACCTGCACCAAAGCAGCCTTGGCCGAACCGGAATCCCAGCCCGTCATATCGATCTTCTTGCCCGAGATCATCACGGTCGTCGCATCCGTGCTGCTCGCGGCGGTGGTACTCGACGTGTTCGGGCTGCCGGTGGTGATGGCGGCCAGGGCGGTGCCTCCTCCGGCGACGGCCACAGCGGCGGCCACACCGGCGATGAGCCCGGCGCGCCTGCGGCGGGAGCGGCGCTGGATGCCGGTGGCGTCGAAGTGGGGCGCGGGCGAGTTGTTCGCGAAGTCGTTCAAGGCGGATACCAGTTCCTGCTCGAAGGAGGTGTCACCGGGGCCGCCGTCCAGGGGCCGCGATCCGTAGCCGTTCATCGGGTTCCCTTCCGGGGCTGCGGTGACGAAGGTTCGGAGAGTGCGGGCGCCTTGGCCCGGAGTTTTTCGAGGCCGCGGGTGATCTGGGACCGGACGGCGCTCGGTGAGATCCGGAGGTCCTCAGCGATCTCGGCGTCCGACAGGTCATGGAAGTAACGCAGCACCACGGCGGTGCGCATTCCTATCGGCAGACCCTGCAGAGCCCGGACGAGCTGGTCCCGGCTGTCTATGCGCCCGTAGTCGTCGCCGGGGGCCGGCCGGTCGTCGCCCGTGTCGTGCCTGGGCACGACACGGCGGAACCGCCGCCATCTGTCGTTGGCCAGATTGACCATGATGCGCCGCACGTACGCGTCCGGCGCGTCCTTTTCGGCGATGGTGCGCCAGCGACGGCAGGTACGTTCCAGAGTCTCCTGGACCAGATCCTCGGCCGCCTCACGGCTCCCGGTCAGCACCAGGGCGCCCCGGAACAGTGCGCCGGAACGGGCGGCGACGAAGGCCTGGAAGCCGGTCCCCGGATCCGTGGGCACCTGCGCCGGAACCGCCCGGTCGGGCACATCGGGCCGGACCGGACCGGACCGCAGCGAACTCCATTGGGTTGCCAGATCCACAGCACTCCTCCCTTCCTGTCCCCCTCTTGACGGGGAAGGAGCCTCGCCTGCTGCACGGCCCCGTTGAGACCTGCGTCACACGGAGGGGTTCAACGCGGCGCGGGTCGGCCCGGCGATTGTTTGTGCATAGTGCACGCTATATGTATCGTGAAAAAGGCATGCATAGTACACAACGCTGCCGGGAAAGCACCGTAAGGAAACGAACATGAACCGTCTGCACGACAAAGTGGCCGTCATCACCGGAGCCGGAAGCGGCATCGGCCGCGCCGCCGCCGAACTCATGAGCAAGGAGGGCGCCCGCGTCGTCGTGGCCGACCACGACACCCGGGCAGCCGAGGAGACGGCCGCCCTCATCACCGCGGCGGGCGGTCAGGCACTGCCCCTCACGGTGGACGTCATGGAGGAGGACTCCATCGCGGACATGATCAGCGCCACGGTGAACGAGTACGGCGCCCTGAACGTCCTGTGCAACCACGTCGGCGGCACCAACCCGCGTACCGACCTCGACGTGCTCCGCGTGACTCCTCCCCGCCCTGGGGGGCGGGGCTTCTCGCTAAGCCGTGTTGGCGTTGCGACGGACCAGCCCGGCCCGTAGAACATTGAGTGCCCCGACCTCGTCGGCGTGTGCCTGGTGGCCGCAGTCGAGGCAGTGGAACTTCTCCTGTGTGGGCCGGTTCTCCTTCGCGGTGTGTCCGCATGCGGGACACGTGCGGGAGGTGTTGCGGGGGTCCACGGCCATCACTTCCCGCCCGGCACTCTCAGCCTTTGCGTTCAGGATCGTCAGGAACACCCCCCATCCGGCATCAGCGATCGAACGGTTCAACCCAGCTTTGGCCCCGGCCCCGTTCGGCAAAAACACGCCCGGTGTATCGGGGTCGGGCCTCGGAGCAGGGGCCTTGCTCATGTTCCGGATCTTGAGGTCTTCGTGCGCGATGAAGTCATGCTCACGAACCAGCCTCAGGGCGGTTTTGTGCGCGTGATCGAACCGCCGACGCCGCACCTTGCCATGCAGGGCCCCTACCTTCTCCACCGCCCGCTGATGATTGCGGGTCCGGTCCTTGGCCCTGCACCGCGGGAAGCGGGACAGCGCCCGCTGCGCGGCCTCCAGCCTGGCGGCAGCCTTGCGGGCGTGGCGCGGGTTGGGAATGTGGGTGCCGTTGGAGTCAGTGAGGAACGAGGCGATTCCGAGGTCGATGCCGATGTCGGAGCCGGTCGCGGGCAGTGGTTCGGGCCGGGGCTGTTCCGTGGCGAGTACGACGAACCATTTACGGCCCTCGCGTTTCACGCTGACGGTCTTGACCGCGCCTTGCACCGGGCGGTGCTGGTTGACCTTGACGTGCCCGACGCCCTGGAAGCGGACCCGGGTGACCGGATCGTGTGGGGTGGAGTCCCAGCGGCAGCCGTCACCGTCCCGGGGGAAGTCCACCGTGTCGAACCAGCTCACCCCGCGAAAGCGGGGGTACCCGGGCGTGTCCCCCGCCTTGACCCGGCGGAAGAATGCGACAAACGCCTTGTCCAGCCGACGCAGCGTGGCCTGCTGCGAGCTGAACGACCAGCGGCCCTGACGCTCGGGGTCGAACGCCCGGATGCCCTTGAGCTGCCCCGACTGCATCCCGTATCTGATGCTCGTCCTCGACGGATGCCGGTAGGCGTCACGGCGTTCCTGCAACGCACCGTTGTGCAGCGAGCAGTGATCACGCAGCATCTCACCGAGCGCGACCGCCTGACCCACGGTGGGCCGCAACAGAAACTTGTACGCACGAATCAATCAACCCACCCCCCTACGCCCGGCTTCGTCGAAAACTCTACCCTTGGTGGATGTCACCGCGCTGGGAAACCGACCCCGATGTTCGTAGGGGAAATCATGTCGTTTTCAACTTGCATGTGCACTTGGTGTTCGTCACCAAATATCGGCGCGGTGTCTTCAACGACGACATGCTGACCCGCTGCGAAGAGATCATGAGGGACGTCTGCCAGTCCTTCGAGGCAGAGCTGCGCGAGTTCAACGGCGAAGACGACCACGTCCACCTTCTGGTCCACTACCCACCGAAGGTCCAGCTCTCCAAGCTGGTCAACTCCCTCAAAGGGGTCTCCTCCCGATACCTGCGCCAGGAGTTCACCGGCCGCACCAACCGAGCAATCATGCACGGCCGTTTCTGGTCCCCGTCCTACTTCGCAGGGTCCTGCGGCGGAGCACCGTTGAGCATCGTCAAGCAGTACATCGAGCAGCAGAAACGTCCGCTCTGACCATCACGTCAGAGCAGCCACGAGATCGCATTCCCGCCCGGCCTGAAGGCCGGGATTCCCTGCGAAGACCAGGGATGGACGAGTTCGACCGGGCCGTCGCCCTCAACATGCGCAGCACACTTCTGGGTTCCCGGCACGCGATGCCCCACATGATCCGGGCCGGCGGCGGCTCGATCATCAACACCGCGTCCGTCGCCGCACTCGTCGGCGACGTCCTGCAGACCTCCTACGGCGCGGTCAAGGCCGCGGTGGTCAGCATCACCAAGTCGGTCGCCACCCAGTACGGTCCGCAGAACATCCGCTGCAACGCCATCGCCCCCGGCGCGGTGGTGACGCCCGCCCTGGAGAACAACCTCCCCCAGGAAGTGGTCGACAGCCTCAAGCGGGGCAACGCCCTCCCCTACCTGGGCTCCCCCGAGGACATCGGCCACACCATGGTCTTCCTCGCCTCCGACGAGTCCCGCTACCTCACCGGCCAGCTCCTCGTGGTGGACGGCGGGATGACGGCACAGTCGTCCGCCGCGCCGGGACGCCGTGCCATGCTCCCGGCGTAGCGCCTCCGGCGGTGCACGGCTGCGGTGGGTGCGGCTCCCGGCGCCCGTCACGGCGGCGCAGCGTGAAAAACTCCCCTCTCGAACGCGGGGCACACGCTCCCGCGACCTGGGAGGGGACACCGTGAGCAGGACGATTTGGGTTGCCGTGGCGGCAGCGGTCATCGCGCTCGGAGCCGCAGGCTGCGGCACGAGCGACGCCGACGCCGGGGCAGCCGCCCCTTCGTCGCCATCACCCCGCCCCAAGGGCACCGGTCCTCTCCCGGAGAAAGTCGTACGCACGGACCTGGACACCTCGGCCGCGGACGCGGGCGTTCCGGCGAACGCACCGGATTACGCCCGCTCGATCGAGGAACGGTCGGACGGCTCACAGCTCTCGTGCACGGTGGCCTTCAAGGGCTTCGGCACCAAGTCCACGCCTGTTGACCTCAGCAGTTTCGAGGGAGTGGTGAGCGAGCTGGGCGAGCGCGACTGGCAGCTGTCCCGGAAACGGGAGGACCGCAAGCACACAGGTGGCGACATCGCCGAGTCCCGGACGGTCCTGAAGCAGCGCGGCTGGACCCTGATAGCGAGCTACCTGGTCCTGGCGGACAACGGCGTGATCACCCTGCTCGCCTCCGAGGACGCGTGCATAAAGAAGATCGGCGCCGACACGGGCCTGCTCGGCTGACCGACCCCCTCACGCGGGGTCGGGAACACCGCGTCAATGAGGGACCCCGTCCACCGCGACCGCCCTCAGCAGCCCCACGCGCAGGGCCAGGAACCCGGTGTGTCCCGTCCGGGCCGCGTGCTCGGCGCACCACAGGTGCCGTACGGCAACGTCCTGGGACGCGGTGGGCTCCGGGCCCTCCCCACACGTGGTGCACTCCGTTTCATGCACCGCCGGGCTGTCCGACGCGTCCTCGACGAACACCCAGCCCGGCGGCCTCGGCGGCTCCGGTAGCGGCACGGTGACCAGGTGATCGGCGGGCACGCGCAGCGGGCGGCCCCCTCCGGCGAAGGTCAGCACCACGGCCATGCCGCCGGTCGCGTACCGGTCCAGCCGCACGGCACACACCTCACGCCACTCCCCCTGTACGTGTACGAGGTCGCCGCGCCTCATCCGTACCGCGCACCGCAGTTGTTCAGACGGCATCCGGACCGCCTCCGGTCTGCGACGGCAGCATGCACTCCGCCCAGACCGCTTTCCCCGGGCCGTTGCGGTCAGCAGCGCCTCACCGGTCCGCGAGCGCGGCCACGAGGAACAGCCCGCGCCCTTCGCACGCGTCCGGCACGGGCTCCCGGCGCACCGGGCGGACGGACGAGGCGTCGTGCATCTCGATCCGCACGCCGTCCGGCAGCCGGACGAAGCGGGTCTCGATCTCCCGGCCCGGCGAGACCCGGGCGTGCCGCCCGGCGTTCGTGAGTAACTCGGACAGGACGAGCAACGCGGTGTCGGTGACCGGGACCAGGGCCCAACTCGCGAGTGCCGTACGCAGTTCGGCGCGCGCCCGCCCGACCTGCCGGGGATGCCGGCTCCACCGCCGCACCACCTGTTCCGGCATCACCGCCCCACCACCACACCGTGGATGAGCCCCTTCCTCGCACAGTCACCGTGCGCGGCCAGCCACCACACGGTCCGCCGCGCCCGCCGCTCCCGGTTCGCGGCACGCTCCCATCGGGCCCAGGCGGCGGGCGAGTAGGGGCCGGGCGCAGCAGCCAGCCGCGCGTCCGCCAGGGCGATGGCGCCGGACCGGGGCCTGGCCGGGAAGGGCGGTGGGAGGGGACGGAGTTGAGGGGGCGGCTTCATGGATCGTCGCAGCGGACCAAACAGCCAGTCGATAACATGCTTCATGTCGACGCTCCTGGAGGGCGGCGGCCACGCCCCCGGACCGGTGCAGGTCGCGGGGGTCTTTATATGGGCGCTGCGCGCAGCGCCGCGCAACCCGAGCGCGATCGATTGATCACCCTGAGCTACGTAACCTAGGTTGCCCTCGAACCCATCCCGACTGCAACCCAATCAGAAGGAAAATGTTCCAAGATCTTTTGCGCGCACTAGTCTTTGCTTGTTGCCACGCACGAAAGGGGGCCGCACGTGGCCGAACCACGACCACCTGCCCGACGGCGCCGACTTGCCGCCACTCTGATCGAGCTCCGCGAAGCCGCCGACAAGAAGCCGGAGGAGGCGGCCGAGCGCATCGGTTGCCACAGGTCGAAGATCAGCCGGATCGAGAACGCCCGACTCGGCATCTCGCTGGGAGAGTTGCGTGACCTGCTGACGTTCTACGGCGTGGAGGACCCTGATCAGATCGAAGCCCTGGTGTCGCTTGCCCGGCGCAGCCGGGGGCCGGCATGGGTACAGCGTGCGGCCCGCGTGCGTCCGTCGTACACCGACTTCATCAGCTACGAGGAGACCGCCGACCGCATCCGCTCCTACCAGGGCAATCTGATCGCCGGGCTACTCCAAACGCCGGAATACGCCCAGGCCGTCATCGCCGTCTCTCCAACAAAGCTGGACCCGGCAGCGATTGATGCGCTGGTGACAGCACGCGTCAATCGACAGGAGATCCTGAGCCGCGCCCAACCGCCTCGCCTCTGTGTCGTTCAGAGCGAAGCCGCTCTTCGGCTACAGGTGGGAGGCGCTGCGGCCATGCGCAAGCAGCTTGAGCACTTGGCGACGATGACTGAGCATCCGAGCGTGGAGATACGAGTCATTCCTGACCATGCTGGAGCACACGCCGGCCTGACGGGATCGTTCGTGCTTTTCAGCTTCCCGCACTCATCGATCACTGATGTTGCCTGCCTGGAGCATCGGACGGGGACCTACTACCTGGAGAGCCCCGATGAGGCAGACACCTACGGGCTGATCTTTGACTCTCTCCAGGCCGTTGCGCTGAACCCAAAAGACAGCCTGACCTTGATCACCAAGGTGCGACGGGACATGTAACAACGTTCAAGACGAGAGGCCAGCCAATGACCAACTCCACCGAAATCGGGACCGCCCGATGGCACAAGAGCAGCTACAGCTCCGACGGCGGCGACTGCCTGGAGGTCGCGGGCCTCACCGCCCGCACCGCCGTCCGCGACAGCAAGAACCCCACCGGTCCCGCGCTCATCCTCGGCAACCACGCCTGGGCCGCCTTCGTCGAGGACGCCAAGCAGCCCCGCTGAGCACGCGACGGGCGGGCCGGAGCTCCCGGCCCGCCCGTCGTCAGACGCGCGAGTTCCGCAGCGACTGCCACACCGCGCCGGCCAGTGCACGGGTCGCCCGGGGGACCGACAGGTGCTCGTGCTCGCGGTACAGGTTCCAGTTGTAGGGGACGAGCGACAGCTTGTTGGAGGACAGCGATCCCGCCTGGTGGGCCCGGTACACCGCGAGCGGTTCGGCGAGGCCGCGGGCGTCGGCGCCGTCGCGCATGATCGACAGCCACAGGGCGTAGTCCTGGCGCTTGCGCATCTCCGGCATGAGCCTCGTGCCCAGGGCGTTGCGGTCGTACATGGCGGTGAGGGCGCCGATGTAGTCCTTGACCAGCATCGCGCGGTAGTCCACGTGCGCCCGCGCGGGGATGACCCGCCCGTTCGGGACCCAGTCGGTGCTGTCGCCCGCGTAGTCGGCGTCCATCTTGAAGTACGAGGTGAACGTCAGAGGCGCGGTGGCCTCCGCGGCGAAGGCGAGCTGCTTCTCGGTCTTCTCCGGCAGCCACATGTCGTCGCTGTCGAGGAAGGCGACGTAGTCCCCGCGGGCGCGCGCGATGGCGAGGTTGCGGGCGCGGCCCGCACCGCCCCGCTCGGGCGCCGGCTCGGGCAGGACGCGCTCGTCCTGGGCGGCGAACTCGCGGAGCAGCTCCATGGAGCCGTCGGAGGACTGGTCGTCGGTGACCAGCAGCTCCAGATCGCTATGGGTCTGGGTGAGCACCGACCGGACCGCTGCCCCCAGGGTCGCGGCCGAGTTGTACACGGGCATCACTACAGACACCAGGGGCACAGCGCATCTCCTTGCGGGATCAGGAACGACGGTCCATTCAAGCACCGCATCGAGCAAGAGCTGACATGCAGGTGGCCGCCCCACAACCCGCGACG
>CBRG010000231.1 GCA_000470535.1 Streptomyces sp. AW19M42 | reverse complement strand
GGGCGGGTTCCGGACGCCGCCGTTTCCCCGACTCCTACGGGGCGCGCCCGCCGTTCGTCAAGCGGCGCCGGGCTCCCGCGCACCACTGCCGGGTATGGTCGGTTTTATTCAGCAGGTCCGTCCCCCGAGGCTTTCCATGAGGTGCGCGATGCGAAAGATCATCTATTCCATGTCGATCTCTCTCGACGGTTTCATCGAGGGGCCGGACCAGGACATCAGCTGGCACCGGGTCGACGACGAACTGCACCGCCACTTCAACGAGCGGATCTCCCGGATGGGCGGTTTCCTTGACGGCCGGGTCGTCCATGAGCTGATGGCGGAATTCTGGCCCACCGCCGACCAGGACCCGGCCAACGCCGGGCCGATGGCCGAGTTCGCCGTCATCTGGCGCAACATGCCGAAGTACGTCTACTCCACGACGCTGGAGCGGGCGGACTGGAACACCACGGTGGTCCACGACGTCGTCGCCGACGAGGTCAGGGCGCTGCAGGAACAGCCCGGCGGCGACCTGGGGCTCGGCGGCGCCGGCCTCGCCGCGTCCTTCGCCGCGCTCGATCTGATCGACGAGTACTGGGTCTACGTCCACCCGGTCCTCATCGGCCGGGGGAAGCCCATGTTCCCGTCGACGGACACACTGACCGCCCTCCGGCTCGCGGGCACCCGGACCTTCGGCAACGGCGTCGTGGAACTGCGGTACGAGCGGGCCGAAAAACCCTCGGCGCGCTGACCCGTCCGGTGAGTAGGGTCGTGGCCCGCTCCCGTGCAGGCGAAAGGAATCCCGTGGCACTGGGTATCGAGGACCGTCTCGCCGTCATGGAACTGGTCGCGCTGCACGGCCACCTGGTCGACGACGGCGAACTCCACCGGCTGGACGAGCTGTTCACCGACGACATCGTCTACGACGTCACGGACCTGGGGCATGGTTCGCTGGTGGGGGTGGACGCCTTCCGGGACGCGGCACTCGCCATGGGCGCGCGCGATCCGGTCGGCCACCACGTCACCAACATCGTGCTCACCGACCTCGGTGACGGCCGGATCGGCGCCCGCTCCAAGGCCATCGGTGTCAATGCCGACGGCACGTGCGGCAGTGTGACGTACGAGGACACCGCCGTGCGCGGCGAGCGGGGCTGGCGCATCGCCCGCCGCAAGGTCATCGCCCGGCGGACCCCGCCCGGCGCCTCCTGATCACCCGTTCCGGCCCCGGCCCGGGGCCGTCCGGCTCGCGCACGAGGCGGGCCCCCTAGGGGGCCCGCCGTCAAACTGCCGTCTGCCGCGCGGCAGACGGCAGTTTGACGACAGGCTTAGCGCGTCATGATCTCCGGGTCCCGCAGGGCGTTGGAGAGCAGGGACATGCCCCGGTAGGCGCCGACGAGCGTCAGTGCGAGGTCGAGGCCGCTGCCGGTCCGCCTGCCGAGCTCGACGGCAAGGGGGCCCGTGGGGCAGCCGTAGCGGGCCGTGGTCTCCCGCACCCACGCGTCGATGAGGTACTGAGGCGCCCGCCCGGGGCGGGTCCGTCAGCGTCCTGCCCGCAGCGCCGCCCAGGTGTCCGGCCCCGCGACGCCGTCCGCCGTCAGGCCGCGGCTCGTCTGGTAGCCGCGCACCGCCGTCGTCGTCTCGGGCCCGAAGCTCCCGTCGATGCCGACGGACGAGCCGAGCGTCGCGGTCAGCGCGCGCTGGAGCCGCTTCACGTCCTCGCCGGAGGAGCCCTCCCGGAGGGTCGTCGTCGGGCCGGCCGACAACAGCGCGGTCCAGGTCCTGGCTCCCACGACGCCGTCCGGGTCCAGCCCGCGCGCCGCCTGGTAGGCCGTCACCGCGCCCTCGGTGGCCGGGCCGAAGCTGCCGTCTGCCGCTCCCGCCGTCTGGCCCTGCTCGTTCAGCAGCTGCTGGACCGCCTTGACCTGGGCGCCCGTCGAGCCGCTGCGCTGGACGGCGTACGTGGCGAAGCTCAGCCCGTCGGGGGTGGTGCCGCCCCCGGTGGTCCCGCCCACCAGCTGCATGTAGCGCGTCCAGTCCCAGTTCGGACCGGGGTCGGTGTGGTCGTTGCCCGGCGCCTCGCTGTGGCCGATGACGTGCGCCCGGTCCTTCGGGATTCCGTACCGGTCGCACAGATACGCGGTCAGGGCCGCCGACGAGCGGTACATCGAGTCCGTGAACCAGGACGGGTCGTCGACGAATCCCTCGTGCTCGATGCCGAGCGACGAGGAGTTGGCGCTGCGCGCGTGGTACGCGGTGTCGCTGTCGCGGACCATCTGGGTGATCTGGCCGTCGGACGAGCGCACCACGTAGTGCGAGCTCACCACGGCCGCCGGGTTCTGGAACCAGCTGATCGAGCCCGCGTAGGAGCCCTGCGTGACGTGGATGACCACCTTGTCGATCGCCGCGGAGCGGCCCGTCGCGAAGTTGGCCGGATCGGCGGGGACCCAGAGCGCGGCCGGGTAGTCGGCGCTGCGGGCGCCCACCTCCGCGGCGGCGAGCGGGCCCTTGTGCGGGGAGACCGGCCGGCCGGTCACCGAGACCTGTTCGCCGTCCGGGCTGACGGCGTCGAGCCCGTCCGCCAGGAAGGTGTACACCGTGTCGGCGTAGAGGGCGGCGACCGGGCCACCGGTACCGCTGTACCGGGCGACGACCGGGTACCAGGCGTCGATGTCCGCCCGGTCCCTGGCGTCCAGGCCCAGCTTGTCCGCGTAGCCGCGCAGCACCGCGGCGCCGCCCAGGACGTTGGCCGCGGTGTCGGCGCGGAGGTCGGCCAGGGGTTCGCCGGTGAGGGCGGCGGCCCGCTCCAGGGTCCGGTTCGACGGGTTGCTGACGAGGTGCATCACGCCGTAGCCGTTCGCCTGGCTGGGGAGCCCGGCGTGGCCGTCGAGGTGGCTCTCGCCGTATCCGACGGCGGCGAGCAGGTCGCGCGGCACGCCGAACCGGCTCGCCGCCCGTTCGAAGGCCTGGTTCAGCGGGTGGCCGGAGTCCGGTGCGGCGAGGGCGGGGGTGCCGGTGACGGTCAGGACGGTGGCGGTGAGGGCCGCCAGCACGGATGCGCGGGCCTTCGTGTGGACTGCCGGGCGGCTGGGCATACCTGCTCCTGCTCTGTGGGGGAACGGCCACCGGGCCCGGGGTGGGGTGGGGTGGGCCGGGGTCGCGAAGCCCGCTCAGATTATCTAGCTGTTCAGGACATGACAATCAGCGCGCTGCGTGTCGAACTCGCTGTCACTCCAATGGAGTTGAGGTACGGATGCCGACGCGAACGCCCGGCGCCCGGGTGCGGCCGGTTCCGTTCCGCGCACCGGGGGATTCGTACACCTGCCCAGCACACCACCGCACGGGGGAACGCGGAACGGAGCCGCCTCCCGCAGGGCGTATAAAGGGTCCCTCCGGACCGGCCGGCGTCCCCCGACGGCAGTGACCTCTCACGCGGCAAGGCGTCACCGCGTACGACAGCGGAGGAGTGCCCATGAGCACGGCAGACGAGATCAGCACCTTGCTGGTGGCGAACTTCGGAACCGATCCCGTGGCGATCCGCCCCGAAGTGTCGCTCCGTCAGCTCAGGATGGATTCCCTGGCCCTGGAGGAACTGCGGCTCCTCATCGAGGACCGGCTGGGCGTCGACCTGGACGACGTCCAGCTCACCTCGCGCGACACCGTCGGCCAACTGGTCGACGTGGTGAGCGCCAAGGCCGCCGCGTGACCGGCCGGTACCGCGCCGAGCCGTTCACCGCCGCCGTCACCGGGATCGGCCTCGTCACCGCGGCGGGCGTCGGCACCGACGCCACCTGGCGCGGGGTGGCAGAGGTCGCCACCGCGCCCTCGGTCCCGCGCCGGCCCGAACTCCACGACCTGCCCTGCGACTTCATGTACACCATCACCGACCTCGACACGAGGGCGATCCTCGGTGTGGCGACCCAGCGGCTCATGGACCGCTTCTCGCAGCTCGCCGTCATCGCCGCCCGTGAGGCCGTCGCGGACGCCGGACTCGATCCCTCGGTCTGGGACAGCTCCCGTGTCGCCGTCGTCATCGGCTCGGCCCACGGCGGACTGCCCTTCTACGACCAGCAGCACACCGCCCTCACCGAGCGCGGCGCCCGCCGGGTCTCCCCCAAACTCGCCCCGCTCACCGTCGTCAACGGCGCCGCCAGCAGCGTCGCGACCGACCTCGGCGCGCACGGCCCCAGCCAGGCCGTCTCCACCGCCTGCTCGTCCGGCACCGTCGCCATCGGCACCGCGCACCAGATGCTGCGCACCGGGGCCTGCGACATCGTCGTCGCGGGCGGCGCCGAATCGGTCTGCTCCCGGCTGCTGATCGCCAGCGCCTGCCAGCTGAAGGCCGTCTCCACCCGCCGGGACGACCCCGAGTCCGCCTGCCGCCCCTTCGACACCCACCGCGACGGCTTCGTCGTCGGTGAGGGCGCCGGACTCCTCGTCCTGGAGCGCCCCGAGCACGCCCGCGCCCGAGGCGCCACCGTCCGCGCGCACATCGCCGGCTACGGCGCGTCCAGCGACGCGTACTCCGCCGTCGCACCCGACCCCGAGGGCCTCGGCATCGAACGGGCGCTGCGCGCCGCCCTCGCGGACGCCGGAATCGGCGCGGCGGACATCGGACACGTCAACGCGCACGGCACCTCGACCGTGGCGAACGACCTGATCGAGACGACGATGCTGCGCCGGGTGCTCGGTGCGCACCCCCTCGTCACGTCCACGAAGGCGATGACCGGGCACACCCTCGGCGCCGCGGGCGGCATCGAGACCGCGCTGACCGTGCTGGCCCTCCAGCACCAACTCGTGCCGCCCACCGTCAACCTGGACGCCCCGGACCCGGAGATCCCGCTCGAAGTGGTGAGCAAGGAGGCCCGGCCCGCCGTGTTCGACGCGGCCGTCAAGACCTCGCTCGGCTTCGGCGGCCACAATGCCGCACTCGTCCTCACCAGGGCCTGACCGTGCGGCCCCTCCAAGGACGGCCACCATGCCCGACGAGATCATCCGGAACCTGTCGGTGACGGGCCGCGCTGCAGCTACCGGATCCTGCCCCAGCCCTCACCCCGCACCGAGCCGGTCATCGTCCTCGGCGGCGCGCTCCAGGGCGGGTACGGCTGACCGCAGATGGACGAGCACCTGGGGCCGAGGGCCCACGTCGTCACCGCCGACCTGCCCGGCATGGGCGGCGTCCGCCGGACGGCCCCGCCGCCGCCCGCCCGCGCGGGATCAGTGGTGGCCGTGATGGCCGCCGTGATGCCCGTGGTCCCCGTGGCCGGACGCGTCGGCCCGCACCCGTACGATCTGCGGGTCGTGGTCGCTCGCCTGGTCCGCGAACTCCGCGTTGATGTGCACCACGTCGTAGTCGAGGCGCCGGATACCCGGGCTCGTCAGGATGTGGTCCAGCGTCTGTGAGTTGCCCTCGTACACATAGCTGTACCGCTCGTTCGCCGGCAGCGTGTTGATCAGCGGCTTGAGCACCTTCCCGGCGGTGAGCGCGGACATCGTCGGTGAGAACGCGAAGTCGTTCAGGTCGCCGAGGGTGATGACCCGGACCGACCTGTCGGCCGCCAGCAGGGACGTGACGAAGGTGTTGACCTCGGCCGCCTGCTTGACCCGCTTCGTCTCCGAGCTGCGCACGGGCGGCTGGTAGCGGCCGTGCAGCGGCTGGTCGCCGCCCTTGGAGGTGAAGTGGTTGCCGATGACGAACACCGGCTCGCCGCGGAAGCGGAACTCACCGACCAGCGGCTTGCGACTGTCGGACCACGACTCGTCCAGCGGGCTGATCCGGGCGGGCGATGCCGACAGGGCGACGCCATGGCGCGTCCGTACGGCCTTCACCGCGGTGGTCGCGTCGCCGCCGGCGCGGTCCACGAAGGAGACCCGGGCGGGGTTGAAGAGGAAGACGTTACGGATGTTGCCGCCGGGCTCGCCGCCGTCCTTGCCGTCCTGCGGAGCGACATAGCGCCAGGAGTAGCGCGGACCGCCCGCCGCGACGATCGCGTCGGTGAACCGCTTCAGCGTCGCCTCGGAGCCGACCGTGCCGTCGTTGACCGCGCCGTTGTCGTCCTGGATCTCCTCCAGCGACACGATGTCCGGGGAGGCCAGGTTGACCGCGACGCCCTTGGCGAGGGTGTCGAACTTGCCCTGCTCGTCGCGCGCGTCGAGGTTCTCCACGTTGTAGGTGGAGACGGCGAGTTCGTCGCGCTTCTGCTTCCTGGTGACCTCGCGCCTCAGGTGCCGGTCGGTGAGGGTGCCGAGCCGGGTGGCCTGGAGGCTGTAGCCGCCGAAGGAGTCGTAGTCCAGTACGCCGCTGGTGGTGCCGGACAGCACGTCGCCCACGTCGCCCACCGGTACGGGCCGGGTGCCGTCGAGCGACATCACCTTGATCCGGCCGGTGTTCTGGTCGGTGTACGAGGAGTACAGGGTGCCGCCGCGCCGGGTCGGGTTCTGCTTCGGCTCGACGGTCACCCAGACCTCGCCGTACGAGCTGGTGGCGCCGGTGACCCGGGTGTCGGCGGTCTCGACCCGGGCGCCCTCAAGGGACTCGTAGAGATCGAGCGCGTACGTCGCCGGTTCGAGGGGCAGCGCCTCGATCGGAGCGCCGTCCGCGGAGGGGGCGTAACCGCCGGGTACCGCGGCCGCGTTGAGCACCACCGGCGCGGGCAGCGCGTTGCCGGAGGAGAGGATCGTGGTCCTGGGCGCGGTGATCTCGGTGACGGACTGGGTGGTGGCCGAGGGGTAGTACTCGTCCACCGTGCCGCTGACCAGGACCGAGTCGCCCACCGAGACCGCCGGGGCGGCGGAGCCGGTGTAGACGAGGACGCCCTCGGAGGTACGGGGGTCCGCGTCCGGCGAGGGGTCCTGGATCCAGAATCCGCGCGAACCCGTGGTGCGTACCGCCGTGACGATGCCGGGGACCCCGGTCACCGCCTTGCCGTCCAGCGGGGAGACCCGGGTGGCGCCCTGGATGTCGTGCACGCGCACGGTGCCGGGCTCGGTCGGGTTGCCCGGGTCGCCGGGGTCCTCGCCGCCGCCGGAGGTCTCGCCGGCCGCGTTCACGGGTGTGGGTGCGCCGGCGGACAGGTCGGCGGCGTTGTCGTCGGTGTCCGCGAGGGAGGCCGCGCGCGCCACGGAGGCGGTGGCGGAGGCGCCCGTCGCCGGTCCGCCGCCTTCCCGGACGACCGCGGAGCCGTAGCCCACGAGGTCCACGACCCGGGTGTCCGAGGCACAGTCGGCCGCCGTCTTGCAGGTCAGCGCGGTGGTGCCGGAGACCAGCGCGACCGTGCCGCTCGCGGCGGACATCGCGACGGTGCCGGTGGCATCGGGGGCGGGCAGGGCGACGGTACCGCCGGTGCCCGCGGCCTCGGCCACCAGATAGCGGCCGCCGGGCGCGACGGCACCGGTGAGCGGGGAGACCTGCCACTGCGAGCCGGCGGACGGTGCGCCGGGCAGGTACTGGACGCTGAATCCGGACAGTTCGTACGCGCTGGAGCCGGCGTTGGCCAGTTCGACGAAGTCGCGGGTGAGCGTCGCGCCCGAGTTCCCGCCGCCCCCGTACACCTCGGAGATCACGGCGGACGCGGACGGCGCCGCGAAGGCGGCGGGCAGCGCGGTGGCCGAGAGGGTCACGGCGACCGCGCCGGCCAGCAGGACGGAGCGAGGTCTGGATATGCGCACGGAAACTGCCCCTCAGAGTGTGATGAGGGAGCACAAGCTATGCGCGTAGAACCGGCCATGACAAGGCATCAGAGGTTAATTCCGGGAATCGTTCCGCCATCCGGCCCACACCCGCCGCCGGCCGGGCTCCGCCCCCGCCGCACCACCCGGTCCGGGCGCCACTGTTCACGCCTCCGCCGGATGCCCGTCACACCGCCGCAACGCGGGGCAACACCCGGTGGGGGAACGGGTGTCCAGGATGCGGCAATGGTTTGACCGGGTTGCGCCGGTCCGGTTACGTTGCGCGGCATGCAGCGATCCGCACACCTGACGACGCGAGGTCATATCGACCTGAAGCGTGTGTGCTCCGCCGTGTGTCATCGGGTCTGAGAGCACCACGCCCGCGCGACCCGTCCGCGGGGGCGCTCCAGCCGCCCCCGCCCGGCCCTCGCAGGGTGTCTCTCCACCGCAGCGCAGCGCCTCCCGGCCTTTCCCCGGACCGGTGGCGGACTGCCGGAGCTCCGTACCGGAGCACACACCGCGTCACCCGCTGACATCGAGGACCTGGAAGACACTGTGAAGAGTCTGTCCGCACCCGGCCGCCGCCCCCACCCGCCGCGCCGCTCCGACCTACCCGCCGCACCGCCGGCCCGCC
>CBRG010000230.1 GCA_000470535.1 Streptomyces sp. AW19M42 | reverse complement strand
GCTCGTGGTTGTTGACGTTGTCACCGGTCTCGATCTGCCACTTGCCGCCGTCCACGGCGGAACCGGCGGCCCCGTCGAAGTCGTCGGTGAACGTCGCGGCAGCGGCGGACGCCTGGTTCGTGACGGATCCCTGTGCCGATGGAAGGGGCGCGGGAGCGCCGGAGGCAAGGCCGGAGGAGGCCGAGACGAGGGCGAGAACCGAGAGTGCGGAGACCAGAAGACGCCTGGTCAGGTGGGGGGAGCTCATGTGGATTTCCTTTCCGTACGGGACGGAGGGAATGTGATTCACCATGCATATGACAAGTGGGGGCATGGCGGTCACGTGGGGGAGTCGCGTCCTTAGTTCACTACGTGATTTAAGAAGTGAACCAAGAGCGTGTCAAGGCTCCTCACAGACCACAGTTCTTGCACGCATGGAACCCGCAGTCCCGCCGGTACGCGCGTCAGCTCCCCGGCGCCTGCGGAAGCGGCCGGCCGCAGCGCAGGTTCCACCGCCCCGACCTGCCGCTGAGCTCCGTGACCGTCAGCGGGGCAACATCCAGCCGCCAGAAGGTCTGCGCCGGGAGGTCCAGCGCGTGGACGGCGGCGGCCCGGATCACGGCGGGCTCGGCCACCGCCAGTACCCGCCCGTCGTCACTCCCGTGTCTCCCGGGTCTTCCGGGTCTTCCGTGCGAGGAGTCGAGCCACGCGCCCACCCGGGCGCACAGCTCCAGCAGGGACTCGCCCCCGTGCGGAGCGGCGGACGGATCGGTCAGCCAGGCCGCCACCCCGTCCGGCTCGTCCGCGCTCACCTCGCTGAGCCGTGCACCGGACCAGCGGCCCATCTCCCAGTCGAGCAGGGCGGGTTCGGGATCGGACCGGAGCCCGAGGGCGTCCGAGGTCGCGGCGCAGCGCAGGGACGGAGCCCGCAGGCACCGGTCCGCCGAGGGTACGGCGCCCGCGGCGGACCGGGCCTGCCGGAGCCCGGATTCGTCAAGCGGTGCGTCGCCGGCGAACCGGGCCTCGCGCAGCGCGGCGTTCGTCGCCGGTGAGATCAACATCACCCGTACGGTCATTACCGCCCTCAACTCCCTGAACTGTGGCCACTTGGCCAAGGACACCATGGCATCCGGGCTCCTAGGCACCTTCGATGCGCCATGGCGGGCCCCGCTTCCAGACGGTATGGTCGCGACGACATGACGACGGTGTGACGGAAGCCCGGTGAGAATCCGGCACGGTCGCGCCACTGTGAACCCGTACCTGTGCGGGAAGTCAGACCCAGCACCTTCGTCTCAGGCACCACGATCGGGACGCGTGTTCCCACAGGAGGTTCTGCCATGGCACAGACTGCTGCCCCCACCACCGGCGCACCTGCCATCACCCCCATCTCGCTGAAGGCCATTGCCCCTTGGGCGGTCTTCTTCGGCATCGTCATGCTGATCCTGCTGTACTTCGTCGGCGCCGAGCAGGGCGCCACCTCCGTCATCTCGGGTGCGGGCGTGCACGAGTGGGTCCACGACGGCCGCCATCTGCTCGGTTTCCCCTGCCACTGACCTACCGGGCTGATCCAGGGGAATCCCTCATGAACTCCATATCTGTCAGAGCTCTGCTGGTCCGAGGCATGCTGGCCGGCCTCGTCGCGGGTGCGCTCGCGCTGATCGTCGCCTACTGCCTCGGCGAGTCCCGGGTGGACGCGGCCATCGCCCTCGAAGAGGCGCACAGTCACGACCATGGCGGCGGCGAGGAACTCGTCAGCCGCACCATGCAGTCCACCGCGGGCCTCGCCACCGGCGTGCTCGTCTTCGGCGTGGCCATCGGCGGCATCGCCGCACTCGTCTTCTGCTACGCGCTCGGCCGCATGGGCCGCCTCGGCCCGCGGGCCACGGCGGCGCTGATCGCGGGCGCCGCCCTGCTGGCTGTGTACGTCGTGCCGTTCCTGAAGTACCCGGCCAATCCGCCGGCCGTCGGCAACCCCGACACCATCGGCAAGCGCACCACGCTGTTCTTCCTGATGGTCGCCCTCAGCGTGCTGCTGGCCGTCGCCGCCGTCATCGTCGGCAAGCGACTGGCTCCCCGCCTGGGCGCCTGGAACGCGACGATCGCCGCGGCGGCCGGCTATGTGCTGCTGATCGGCCTCGCGTACGCCTTCCTGCCTTCGTTCAACGAGGTGGGAAGGGACTTCCCGGCCACCCTGCTGTGGCAGTTCAGACTGGCCACGCTCGCGGTCCAGTTCACGCTCTGGACCACCTTCGGGCTGGTCTTCGGCTACCTCACCGAGCGGCTGCTGGTGCCGAGGACGCAGGCCGTCGCGGCCGGCAGCGGAACGTCGGAACGAACCGCCACCGCCGCGGGCTGACCCGCACGGACGCGCTGTCCGACCGGAACACGGCGGAACCCGCGAGGACTCACCTCGCGGGTTCCGCCGCGTTCCGGTCGGACTCACTCCTGGCCGGGTCCGTCCCAGTCCACCCGGTAGTGCTTCAGCAGTGCATCCTGGCGCACGAAACGCATGCCCGCGGCTGTCATGACGTGCTGGGACGCGATGTTGTCGAGGTCGGTGTCCCCGTGCACGCAGGTGACGCCCCGGCCCCGGGCGAACCGCAGCAGCGCACGGAGCGCCTCGGAGGCGTACCCCATGCCCCGGACCGAGGGTACGAGCCCGTAACCGATCGTGACGTGCCCGGCCTCGTCGGGCGCTCCGTGGAACCCCAGCCCGCCGATCACCGGCCCGTCCTCCCCGAGCCGTATCTCGTACGAGCCGAAGGGGCTCGGATCCCCGGTGCCGGCAATGGTGCCGAGGAGACGGGTGGCCGCCGCCCGCTCGCCCGGGGAGGGGTACCCGGCCGCCCACCGGACACCGTCCGGTGGGTGGCCCGCCACCACGTGCTCGGCGTCGGACGCGCTCATCGCGCGGAGCAGGAGGCGTGGAGTACCGAGCGCAGTCATGACTCAGTGGACTATCACGCGGTCCGGGCGGGCCGCACCCGGATATCCTCGCAGGCCGGCCCCGAAGGCGACGGTGGCCGGCCTGCGGCTACTCGCCCCCGGCCGGGGCGAAGTCCCCGGACAGCGCGGCCGCCACCCGGAGGTGCGTCGCCGCCTCAGCCGGGCGCCCCTGGCGCTCCAGGGTGCGGCCGAGCATCAGCCGGGCATAGTGCTCGACCGGATCGAGTTCCAGCACGGCCCGCAGTTCCGTCTCGGCCCGGCCGAGCCGCGCCGAGTGGTAGTAGGCCCTGGCCAGCAGCAGACGCGGCGCGACCTGCTCCGGCACCTCCTCGACCAGCCCGCCCAGAATCCGGGCCGCGACCAGGTACTCCTTCGACTCGAAGAAGAACTGTGCGCGCTCCCACCGCTCGGCGGCGGTCCCGAACTCGTAGTAGGTGTCGCTCATTCGTCCTCCTCGGCCGAGGCTCGCCGTCGGGCCGGTCCCGTACGCGTCGACCTCCACAACACCCAGGGATGGTTTAACATTCCATTAAATATTCGGCGTGGGCGCCGTCGGACCGGGCCCGTACGGGAATAGGTTGAGCGCCATGAGCAATCTCGATCGCCAGGCCGTGCCCTCCGTCTGCGGAGGACGCGGCTTCGTCGTGGCCGAACCGGTACGTGAACTCCTCGCCCCGCGTCACGTGAAGCTCGGGGAGTCCACCGAGGTCCGCAGACTGCTGCCCAATCTCGGCCGCCGCATGGTCGGCGCCTGGGCCTTCGTCGACCACTACGGCCCCGACGACATCACCGACGAGCCCGGGATGCAGGTACCGCCCCACCCCCACATGGGGCTGCAGACGGTCAGCTGGCTGCACGAGGGCGAGGTCCTGCACCGCGACAGCCTCGGCAGCCTGGCGACGATCCGCCCGTACGAACTCGGCCTGATGACCTCCGGCCGGGCGATCAGCCACTCCGAGGAGAGCCCCAGGTCGCACGCCGCGCTGCTGCACGGCGCGCAGCTCTGGGTCGCGCTCCCGAACGCCCACCGCGATGTCGAGCCGCACTTCCAGCACCACACGGACCTGCCGACGGTCACTGCCCCGGGCCTCACCGCCACGGTGATCCTCGGTGACCTCGACGGCGCGACCTCCCCCGGTACCGCGTACACCCCGATCGTCGGCGCCGACCTGGCGCTGAACCGGGGCGCCGAAGCGCGTCTCCCGCTCGACCCCGACTTCGAATACGCCGTGCTGTCGATGTCCGGCGAGGCCGAGGTCGACGGCGTACCCGTCCTGCCCGGCTCGATGCTCTATCTCGGCTGCGGCCGCGACGAACTCCCGCTGCGTGCGGCGTCCGACGCCGGTCTGATGCTCGTGGGCGGCGAGCCCTTCGAGGAGGAGATCGTCATGTGGTGGAACTTCGTGGCCAGAACCCAGGACGATATCACGCAGGCCCGCGAGGACTGGATGAACAGCGATCGGTTCGGCACCGTACGCGGCTATGACGGTGCACCGCTGGCCGCTCCGGCGTTGCCCCCTGTGCCCTTGAAGCCCCGGGGACGTGTGCGCTGAGCTGCGGTTTCCTACGGGGTGTTGGGTTTCGAGCCGTGCCCGATCATGCCTGCGTCGTGCTGTTGGCGGGGGAGGGCAGGGAGCGGCTGAGAGTGCATACAGGAGAAGGCCTCCCGCTGGGCCAGCATTCTCATCTGTGTCCGCGTCTGACCTTGTGTGCCAGGACGAATGCTGACTCAATGCTGATTTTACTGACTGTGTGTCAAGCCGGCTCGGCTGCTGCTTGAGGCGACCGGTGATCCCGGCTGCCTCTCGGGCGAGCGGTCTGGCTGACGAATGGTGGTGTTGCGGTCCGGTCAAGCCGCCGTCGGCCGTCACGGCGAGAGGATCTGTCCGCGGCCGGCGAATTCGTCGCGTGCTGGTGGCTCAGCGGCAACAACTCACGGACTGTGAACACGGTGACCCTGGGGACCCAGCCGGGAGTGCTGGATCGAATATGTCCCGATCTTGATCAATGCAGGCCCTGGGACATGCCCACTGTTGCCAGGGGATGCCCGACAGCTTGGCAAGCGCGTTCACCCGGGGTCTGCCAGCCAACGGCAGAGGCTTTTCTGCACAGAATGAAAGCTCCGCGAGAGCTCGACGGCTTGGTCTTCAGGAGCCCTTGTTCTTTTTCCGCAGAGACTGCGGTTTGTGCACAGCGGTCCGGCCGGACTTCCCGCTTTCGACCTCATACTGCGGTTCATCTTCCGAGGCTTTGACCGTGCGTCCCGCGACCTCGCCGCGCTCTGTGATCTTCTTCTTCACCTTGCCGGGAACGGTGTGCCCGTGACTGCTCCAGGAGACCTGGTCCCCCTTCTTCAGCTTCTTTCCTTTCGCCATGATGTGCACGCTCCTTGATCATGTTTCCGCCCGCAGCGGCTGTACGACACTGTTGCTCCCGTCGCGGCCGGTCGCATTCCGGCACGACCGCAGCAGGCATATGGTGCGAAGCCAGACGGTGCTCAGGTCGAGGCGTTTCGTCGGCAGAACCTGGTTCTTCTCCGACAGTGTGGCCGTACCCGGGACCCAGGACCGCAGCGGCAGTGGGGGTAGCGACTTCCCCTGCTCCACACCTCGGGTCCCCTGCTCGGGCCGTTCAAACGGGAGATCGCGGCTTGCCGGTGAACAGCGCTGTACAGGGAGACCCGGTCATCGAAGGGGCCGGAGCCGTTGGCGGAGGGACTGCAACGGGTCCGCCGCATCCCGCGACCACGACCGCGCCGCCGGGACGGGGCGCGTACCGCCAGAAGGAGGGCGCGTCACCGTTCAGGTTCGACGTGGACCGCGGCCCGACCTTGTCTCCAGGCACCGGCCTGGCCGCGTCCACCTTCACGACCGAGGGCGGCGTACGGCCCGTTCGCTGGACTGTGCATCCGCGCCCTCCGACATGCGCGCGTGCCAGGCGCGGGTGACGGTGGAGGCACTGCCGGCACACCAGTCCGCATCGCCGGTGCTGAGCCTTGAGGAGCTTCATATGTCGGAACGCAACACGGTCCTGCGCAGCATGCACGATGTGGGGTTGGCGGCTTGGTTCGGTGGCTCGCTGATGGGCGCGGTCGGTCTGAACAGCGCGGCGAGTGCTGGGGGTGGTACGTGGCGGAACACCGCGCAGATCGCGAGCGTCGGCTGGGCGAAGTGGACGCCGGTCAACGCCGCGGCGGTCGCCGTGCACCTGGCCGGCAGCGGCGGGCTCCTGGGCGCGAACGCCACCCGGGTCGCCACGCAGAAAGGCGTGGCCGCGTCCACCATCGCCAAGACGGTGCTCACCGGCGCTGCCCTGGCCGCCACCGCCTACAGCCGGGTTCTGGGCAAGAAGATCGAGCTCGCCTCGTCCGATGACCCCGCAGATTTCGAGAAGGCGGCGAAGCACCCCATCGACACCGACAAGGCTCAGCACGACCTCGCCCTGGTCCAGTGGGTACTCCCGGCCCTCACCGGTGGTCTGATCGTCCTCAACGCCCTGCACGGTGAGCAGCAGCGGCCGTCGCAGCAGGCACGCGGAGCCCTGCGGCACACCCTTGACGCGGTGAACCCGCAGAAGCGATAGCCGGCGCGCGCGGCATGGTACTGCCGCCGCCGTTCGTTTTCCGGCGGTGGCAAGTGGCGCAATCGAAGAGGCCATACGCCTCCGCATCCCGTTATGGGCGTTTCGTGCCCTATCGGTAGGAAAACAGGTGTAGGTATGACCGAGAAGAAGAACCCTCTGCGAGCTGCTGCCGAGAAGGCCGCCGACGCCGTGATGGGCACTAGCGGCCCTGAAGACGGGGTGCCCGGGAAGCCGGCTGTGGTGTCGCCGCCCGTGCAGGAACCCACGATTCCCCAGGAGCCGCTACCTCCGAAACAGGACCAGGGCTGTCCGGAGACGGTGAGCCCGACCGGGCAGCCCACCGGCGCGGATCCCGCCCGGAGCGCCCAGAGTGGCGCCTATCTGACCACCGCCCAGGGCGCACGGCTGCCTGACACCGACCACTCGCTGAAGGCCGGTCCGCGCGGGCCGGTGCTGCTGCAGGACCATCACCTGCGGGAGAAGATCACCCACTTCGACCACGAGCGCATCCCCGAGCGGGTCGTGCACGCTCGCGGGGCGGCAGCCCACGGTGTGTTCCGTGGCTACGGCACGGCGGCGAAGCTGTCGAAGGCGGCGTTCCTCGCGAAGGACGTCGAGACTCCGGTGTTCGTACGGTTCTCCACCGTGCTGGGCTCGCGGGGCTCGGCCGACACGGTGCGTGACACCCGGGGTTTCGCGACGAAGTTCTACACCGAGGAAGGCGTCTTCGACCTGGTCGGGAACAACATCCCGGTGTTCTTCATCCAGGACGCGATCAAGTTCCCCGACGTCATCCACGCCGGGAAGCCGCACCCGGACCGGGAGATCCCGCAGGCGCAGAGCGCTCACGACACGTTCTGGGACTTCGTCACCCTTCACACGGAGGCGACCCACCACACACTGTGGAACATGTCCGACCGGGGGATCCCGCGTTCCTACCGGATGATGGAGGGCTTCGGCGTTCACACCTTCCGCCTCGTCGATGCCGCCGGCGCCACGACGCTGGTGAAGTTCCACTGGAAGCCCAAGCTCGGCGTGCACTCCCTGGTGTGGGAGGAAGCGCAGATCACCGCCGGAGTCGACCCGGACTTCCACCGCCGTGACCTGGCCGACGCGATCGAGGCGGGCGCGTTCCCCGAGTGGGAGCTGGGTGTGCAGACCTTCCCGGACACCGAGGACCAGATGTTCGAGGGCATCGATCTGCTCGACGCGACGAAGATCGTACCCGAGGAGCTGGCCCCGGTGCAGCCGATCGGGCGGATGACCCTGAACGCGAACCCGTCGAACTACTTCGCAGAGACGGAGCAGGTCGCCTTCCACACCGGCCATCTGGTTCCCGGCATCGACGTCACTGACGACCCGCTGCTGGCAGGACGCATGTTCTCCTACCTCGACACCCAGATCAGCCGGCTCGGCGGACCGAACTTCGGGCAGCTGCCCATCAACCGCACCCACGCTCCGGTCAACGACATGCTGCGCGACGGCATGCACCAGACCGCGGTCCATCGCGGCGTCGCGCCGTATCTGCCCAACTCCCTGGACGGCGGCTGCCCGTTCCTCGCCGGTGAGGACAATGGCGCATTCGTCGAGGTACCGGCCGAGGTGGCCGCGAGCCGCAAGGTCCGGCAGAACCCCGCCTCGTTCGACGACCACTACAGTCAGCCCCGCCAGTTCTGGTTGAGCATGACTCCGGTCGAGCGCGAGCACATCGTCTCCGCCTACACCTTCGAGCTCGGTAAATGCTATGAGCAGGCCATCAAGGAACGGGCGTTGACCGTGCTCGCCCGCATCGACAGCCGGCTCTGCGAAGAGGTCGCCGCAGGGCTCGGTCTACCCGCCCCTGGCCCCGACTCGCAGCTCACCGACCCGGAGCCGAGCCCCGCGCTCTCCCAGCTGGGCGGTGTGTGGCCGCTCGACGGGCGGATCATCGGCATCGTCGCCGACGAGGCCGCCGACCTGGACGGCGTACGCGCAGCGCGCCAGGCCGTCCTCGATGCCGGAATGGTGCCCCTGGTCATCGCTCCGGCCGGCGGGAAGCTCGACGCGGACGGCGACGCCGTCACTGTCCAGCGCACCTTCGCCACCGCCCGGTCCGTCGAGTTCGACGCCATCCTCCTCGCCGGGGCCCCCGGCCCCGGCGGCGACGCCGCAGGTGCCAGGGACGCCAAGGCGGGCGACAACACCGGCGCAGCCGCGGAGGCTGCTACCGATCCCCGTGCGCTGCTGCTGGTGAACGAGGCATTCCGCCACGGCAAGGCCATCGGTGCCTGGTCAGGCGGGGACAGCACCCTCGCCGCGGCCGGCGTGCCCGCCGGCGCGCAGGGTGTGGTCATTGCCGGCAGTGGTGCCGCCGTTCTGGAAGGCGTCACTGCGCTTCTCGGCACCCACCGCGTCTGGGAGCGGTTCACCCCGCAGGTCTGAGCCCCGGACATGCCGCTGCAGGCCGTCGTAAGCCTGCAGCGGCATCTGCCCCGGCTGGACCCCGGCCATCACGACGCATACCTGCACCAGAGCAACCCGTTCAGATGAGAAAGACCACCGTGCCGAGCGCCGTCGCCCAAGATTTTCGCTCAGCGCGTGCGGTGCCGCACCCTTCTGGAGGTTTCGCATGTCTGCTCCCGACGACTCCGGCCCGCTTGCCGCTCTGTCCGCCGCGGGGGTATCGGTCTGGCTCGACGACCTCTCCCGCGAGCTCCTGGCCGGCGGAGAGCTCAAGAAGCTGATCACGGACAAGCACGTAGCGGGGGTCACCACGAACCCCACGATCTTCGCTTCGGCGTTGTCCAAGGGCCACCGCTACGACGAGCAGCTGCGCCGCCTGGGCGAGGAAGGGAACAGCGTCGATGACGCGGTGTTCGCCCTGACGACCGACGACGTGCGTAGCGGCTGCGACGCCTTGGCCCCCGTCTTCGAGCGCACCGGCGGTATCGACGGCCGGGTCTCCATTGAGGTGGATCCTCGGATGGCGCAGGACGCGGACGCCACCGCAGCCATGGCCCGCAAGCTGTGGGGTGCGGTCGAGCGCCCGAATCTGTTCATCAAGATTCCGGCCACCCGAAGGGGGCTCAAAGCGATCACCGCTGTCATCGCCGAGGGCGTCAGCGTCAACGTCACGCTCATCTTCTCCCTGGAGCGCTACCGCGAGGTGATGGACGCCTACCAGAGCGGACTCGAGCAAGCCGGGGAGGCGGGGCGCGACCTGGCGGACATCCACTCGGTCGCCTCGTTCTTCGTCTCCCGCGTCGACACCGAAGCCGACCAGCGCCTCAACGCGATCGGCACGAACGAGGCGCAGGTGCTCAAGGGCAAGGCCGCCGTCGCCAACGCCCGACTGGCCTACCAGGCACACCAGCAGACGCTGGCGGAGCCCCGCTGGCAGCGTCTCGCCGCAGCCGGAGCCCGCGTCCAGCGCCCCCTGTGGGCGTCCACCGGCGTCAAGGACCCGTCTTACCCCGACACCATGTATGTCAGCGAACTCGTCATCCCCGGCACCGTGAACACCATGCCCGGCACCACCCTGGAGGCTTTCGCCGATCACGGCACCCTCCCCTCCAACGCGCTGACAGCGGATGACTTCGCGGCCGCCGCCGCCCACCTGGAGGCTCTGGAGGACGTCGGTGTCGACTTCGGGAATGTCACCGACACGCTGGAACGCGAAGGACTGGCCAAGTTCGAGGACAGCTGGAGGGAGCTCGGTGAATCCGTGGAGCGCGAAATGCGCGTCGAGGCTGGCAGCGCAGACGGGCCAATCAGTCCGGTGGGCGACACGGGACGCACCGGTCTGCTGGCGGTCTACCTCAACGACCACTACGCCGGCGCTACCGGTGGCCTGGAGCTCTTCCGGCGGGCCGCGAAGGCGACCCCGAACTCGCAGGACGGGGCAGCCCTGGCCGATCTGGCCCAGCAGGTCGAGGAAGACCGTGACGCACTGATCCGGATCATGACCGACTTGGGCGTGCCCACCAGCCAGTCCAAGGCAGCCATGGGCTGGCTCGCGGAGAAGGCAGGCCGGCTCAAGCCCAACGGCCACATCCTCTCCCGCTCACCGCTCAGCGACCTCCTGGAAGCGGAATCGATGCTCTTGGGAGTCCTGGGCAAGGCAGCCTGCTGGCGAACCCTGCGCATCCTGGCCGAATCCGATGAGCGCCTCTCCGCCGACCGCCTGGACACGCTCCTGGAACGCGCCGAGCAGCAGAGCGACACCCTGGAGGAACTCCGATCCGCAGCGGTCTCTCGAACGCTCCTGCCTCGGCCCTCCGACACCCGGTAACGGACCGCCGCACCGTCGAGCCCGATCAGCACGGACAAGCCGCGACGGTTCGACCAGGCCCGCAGCGCACACCCATGAACCGAGGACTCGCGCGCGAGATGGTGGGCATGACCCTGGTCATCGAGGCCGACGGAGCCGGAGCCCTCGGGGGATGACGCGGAACTCGTTGCCCCGGGCTCGGCCTGCGTCCTTAGCCGATCATGGCGTGTCGCCTCCCACACCCACGGACCGCCAGGACGGCTGAAGGTAGGCCCGTGTGAGGCCCGCCCGCCCGGCCCGTATGCGCTGTGAGGGGTGATCGAGCACACGCCGGTGGTGATCTCCTCTTGAGTCCAGCCGGTCACCTCGATCAGCTGCCCATCCAGCGGCCCACCGGTCAGCTCGCGGTAGTCGCGGCCTGGCTGCGGCCCGGGCTCAGGGGCATCCCGCTCGCGGCCGTACACCCTCGCTCCTGGTGTCATGCGACCAGTCTGGTGCGACGCGGGGCCCACCAGGAAGGGAATCGGTGCGACTTCACCGCTGTCCTGTGTCACCGAGTCTTTCCTGACGCGATCGCTCTGACCTGCGACGAGGAATCTTGAGTGGCGGAGTGACCGTGACCCGCGGGTGTCGCCGTTCGGAGATGCGGAGAGATCTCGCCAGTAGATCGTGCTGGTTCGTGAGCGCACATCCTCCTGGCCGTCGAACTTTCGGTCGAACAGCATCTTGTGCACAGCCCGGACCTCGTCGATCGAGTCCAGATGTTCCAGCGGTATGACACCATCTCCGGCCACGAGCCCACATCCCATGACTTTTCGTCAACACAGGCAAGGTCGATACACCTTCGACGGAGCTGACGGTGTGTCCCAGGATGGCTACCGCGCTGCCTTCCACGTGACTGCCTACCTTCAACAAGGCACCGATTCGCCCGGACGCCTTGTGGAGTGAGGAGAACATCGTGGCAGAAGGCAACAAAGTCGTCATCGGAAGCTGGAGCATTTCCGAGGGTGCTGACGGTGAGTTGGTTTTCACCAGGGACGGCGGCACCCAGGCACGACTTACACCCGGCGGCAAACTCATCGGAGCGAACGGCGGTGCGCCGGTCTGTTACGGCGACGACGTCGAGGTGACGTCGTTTCGAACTGGGGCCTCTCTCAGTGCGACGACGGCTCATGGCGACCACGACACCCCGGGCCAGTGGAATGGATGGGCGTACTGGAGCAGCGAACAGCCGGCGCAGGACGCTGACGTCCACCTCAAGATCCACCCTTACGGAGACTGACCGACGACGACGGTTGCCGTGCTGTCATGCTGACGGCGCCCAAGACGAGCTGTCTTGGGCGCCGTTCTCGTAACGATGTCCTGTGACGGCGGCCTGGACTCTGTCCTCCTGACCCGCGACTGCCCATCTTCGCTGTCACGGAATGGCGTTGGTCCAACTTCGATGGCAATCGGTCCAGGTCCGCTGTCACAGGTGAACCAGCCTGTGACGCTCGAGTGCGCGGTGTTTGACCACCGTGCGGTCCGCACGCTCAGGGACGGTCGCCGGCCCGGGCACGTCCTTCGAGACCGCGTGCAGTGCGGTCTGCACGCGGAGAGACGGTCCCGACTCCGGGTCACTGCGTCACCGCCGGAGCGCCGCCGTCAGCATCGGCAGAGCGTGGCGCAGCTCCCTGTGGCCGTAGGTGCCGCTGTGCCCTCCTGGATAGATGTGGGTGGTTACGGGTGCGCCCAAAGACGTAAGACGGTCGCTGAGCATCCGTGTCTCCTCACCGCACACGGCTTCGGTGATCGAAACGACTCCGTCGTCGGCGAGTGCGACCCATTTCTCGGTGCCGGGGATGTGGGGATCGGGCTCGTCGCCGTCGAGCGGACCGGGCGTTCCGTCACCGGAGGCGAGGTAGACGGGTGTGTGTCGTAGTCCTCGGGCGTGGTTGTACGGATCCCAGTCGAGCCAGGTTTTCCACTGTTCCGACGGGTCGCCGAAGATCGCGTAGCCGTCCACGTCGAAGAACCTCGCACCGGAGAGCCACATTTCCGGGTGCCGGACCGGGTGTACGGGGGCCCCGAAAGCGGCGACGGCGCCGAACAGTCCCGTCACACGAGCGGCGAGTCCGAGAGCACCGAATCCCCCCTGGGACTCGCCTGCTGCGGCTCTGTTGGGCCCGGCGCCGTAGTCCCGTTCCACCAGGGGCACGACTTCACGGAGGAAGTATGTACGTACCCGGGGGGAGCCTCCTTTGCCGTGGTTCCACCAGTCGGTCCAGAAGCCGAAGAGCGGCATGCCCGGCATCACCACCAGGACATCACGCAGCTCCGGCAGGTCCTGCACTTTGAACAGGCTTGTCCAGGTTGTGTGGTCGCCGTCCCCTCCCGCGAACAGATAGAGGGTGGGCCAGCGGTCGCCGGGGCGGCGCCGGTCCCAGCCGCGTGGTGTCAGCAGGGCTACCGTGCTCCGGTCGCCGAGAGCGGGGGAGTGCATGGTCAGCTCGACCAGTCGGTCGCTCAGTTGGTGTTCGGCGAGGACTTTGCTGGTGGCACCGGTCGGGGAGGCAGCGCCAAGGAGAGCTCCGGCGCCCACCAGGACCCCGGCCGTGAGAGCGGTACGGCGTGTGCGTGCGTGCGGCATATACCGGTTATCGGCCTACGGCGCCGCCACCTTAACCCGCTGGCCGTCGCATCGCATCGACGATCCGGGGGCGCACCCTGCCGCTCGTGACCCGCGGAAGCTGCCGGACGAGCTGCGCCGGCACGACCGCGTCCTCGGTATCGCCCTCGACGTCACTCGCATCGAGGACATCACCACCGCCGTCCAGCCGGCCGTAGGGCGCTTCGGCACGATCGACGTCCTCGTCGACAATGCCGGCAGCGGCCTACTGGGCGCGCTGGAGATCACGAACGCCGAGGCGCGGTCCCTGTTAGATCTCAACGTCTTCGGGTTGATCAACGTCACCCGTGCGGTCCTGCCTGCGATGAGGGCAGCCGGATCCGGCCCGTGAACATTGGCTCCCGCTCCGGCTTCGAGGGCGAGCCCGGGGTGAGCATGTACGGCGCCTCGAAGTTCGCGGTGGCCGGGATCAGCGAGGCGTTCGCGGTCGCGACGCGATCGAACGCCAGATGGTCAAGATCCGCAGCATTCAGGACGACCTCGCGACCTGGCAGGACAAGTCCGCCGCCACGGCCTGCGACGACGCCACCTGACCGCCCCGGCCGATGCCGAGAAGCCGGACGTGTCCCTGATCATGACGAACCTGCTGACCGACCAGCCGCTGGAAGACCGTCCAGCCGTGGTCACCGGCGTCTCCAGCGGCATGGGCGGGCCGTCGCCCGCCGGTCGCGCGTCCGGCGGGCCATCACCTCACGGACATCCGTTCAGAGACTTCGGACAGCACGGGGGCGATGACCTGTTCAGCGAGGGCCGGTTCGGGACGGACGGCGGTACTTCGGCCGTGCGCCTTACGACTTCGGCCCGCCCGTGCGCAGATAGCCCAGCTGGGCCGCGTGGACGCCTGCCTGGAAGCGGCTGCGGGCGTCCAGGTGTCCGAGCAGGCCCGTGGCGATACGGCGAGCGGTGCGAGGGGACACGCCGAGCCGCTTGGCTATGGCCTCGTCCGTGTATCCGCGCGCCAGCAGCCGCAGCGTCTCCTGCTGTTGTCGGGTCAGCGCGTCGTCCTCGTGCTTCTCCTCCCCACCCAGCGGCTCCGCCCGGTCCCAGACGCTCTCGAACAGCGCCTCCAGGGCCGCGATCAGCCCCCGCCCGCTCACCACCAGTGCCCCCAGCGAGGAGTCCTGGTCGTCCAGGGCCACCAGCGCCAGCCGGTGGTCGGTGATGATCATCCGCGTGCTGAGGGACGGTGCGGTACGGACCTCGGCGCCCAGCGAGGCCAGCCAGGTGACGTGGGCCACCGTGGGAGCGTGGTTGCGGATGCTGTCCAGATAGACCGTACGCATGCGGACCCCGCGTCCCAGCAGCCGCTGGTTGAGCGGACGTGAGGCACGCACGTTCTCCTCGGTCTGCGCACCGCCCGTGGCGAAGGTCTGGATCTCCTCCGACACCTCCTCGTGCAGCCGGTCCAGGTAGTCCCGCACGTGGTCCACGCCGTTCAGGTGCACCACCGGCGACTCGCCCGAGACGGGGTCCGAGGCCGGCAGCCGGCTGAGGAGGTCGGCCACCGCCGCCTCTCCCGCCCGCACCTGCTGTTCGCGCGCCGCGAGGTCGGCCCGCTGCCGGGCCAGCAGCATCTCCAGGCCGAGCCGCGGATTGACGACGTGAACGTGGTGGGGGCCGCCCCCGGCGGCCGGACGGACCAGTGAGAGAACCGTCAACTCCTTGATGACATCGTTGAACTGAGTCAGTGTCATGCTCAACTGGAAACAGTGCTCAGTCGTGGTCGCGTGCGGATGGCCGAGCAGTGCTCGGTACACGGCCTCCGCCGCGGCGTCCAGACCTAAGGGGCCGAGCATCGTCCCTCCTCGCCAGGAGACAGGCGCCTCCGGGTGGTTATGTCCGCACGGCGCGATGGATTCTCTTCGACTCTCCGGCGACGCTTCGGCAAAGATCATGACACGGGCGCGCGCTCGGGGGCAGAGGGCCTTTCGCTCCCGTGCGGCCGCGGGCCCGGGGGATGTCTGGACGGAAGGGGCCATGGCCTCATCGGTCCAGCGGTCTGACCTACACCGATGCATCACTTCATACAAAACTCGCCATGCTGTAGACCGCTTCCCACAGACAGTTGGAAGGGCTCCCCACGTGACTCGCCTCCACCGCACCTCCTGTCCGAGACTCAGAATGCTCGTCCTCGCCGGGTTCGCCGTCGGGACACTCGCCGTTCCGGCCCTCGCGGCGGCAGGGGTCGCGACTGCGGCTCCCACCGTTGACGCGGCCGCCGTGAATCTCCGGCCCGGCGCGATCCCCGACCAGGTCCAACGCCCGGTTCCCCCTGTTCCCGAACAGTTCCCTCACGACTTCGGCTGGCAGTAGGACGGGACGGTACGTCATCCGTGCGGCCCGACGTGGCCGAGGCGAGGTACGGAGGGAAGGCGGTCGAGAGTGCGATTCCAACTGCTCGGGCCATTGAGCATCACCGACGGGCGGGACACCGTGGTGCTCCCGCCCTCCAAGCCGACCGCGCTGCTGGCCGCGCTGCTCATCCGCCCCGGCTCCGTGGTCTCCACCGAGCATCTGCGCGGCGTCGTCTGGGGTGAGGAACAGCCGGCCACCGCCAAGGCCGCGCTGCAGAGCTGCGTCCTGAGGCTGCGCCGGATCTTCGCGAAGTACGGCATCGAGGACCAGGCGGTGGTTGCGGTGGCCGGCGGCTACCGCATGAGCGCCGACGCCGAGACCCTTGACCTGCTGCACTTCCGGCAGCTCGTGGACCGGGCCGGCACCTCCGGCGACGAGTCCGATCTCTACACCCTGCGCCAGGCGCTGGCCCTGTGGCAGGGTCCGCTGCTCGCCAACGTCCCCTCCGACCTGCTGCACCGCGACGAGGTGCCCCGGCTCGCGGAGGAGCGGCTGCGGGTGCTGGAGCGGGTCTGCGACATCGAACTGGATCATGGCCGCTGCCGCGAAACACTCATTGATCTTTGGGAGGTTACGCGCGTATACCCGGGCCATGAACGGTTCGCGGAGCAGCTCATGCTGGCCCTGTACCGCACCGGTCGGCAGACGGAGGCGCTGGCGGAATACCACCGGGTCAAGGGGTATCTGCGGGACGAACTAGGTGTCGATCCGCGCGCCGGGCTCCAGCGGCTCGAACTGGCCATCCTGCGCGGCGACGACCTCGGCAGTCCGGACGCGGGCCGTGCGTCCGTCCCGCTCACACCGCTCCCGGACGCCGGACCCGGCGGCCCGGCGTCCGGGGGAGAGGCGGCACCCGGTGGCGTGGACACGGTCCACGGCACCGGGTGGCCCGACGAAGTGGCGGCCGGGACCGCGCCGCTGCCCGCCGTGCCCTGCTTCACCGGGCGTGAACGCGAAGTGGCCGCACTGGTCGCCTTATTGACCGGCCATCAGCAAACGTCGGGGCGCTCGTCCGTCGCGGTGCTCTCCGGGGCACCCGGCATCGGCAAGACCGCGCTCGCCCTGCACACCGCCCACACGGTGGCCGCCCGCTACCCGGGCGGCTGCGTCCTGCTCCCGCTGACCCGCCCCGACGGCACCGCGCTGCCGGTGCGCGAAGCCACCGAGCGGCTGCGCCGGTCCCTGCCCTCGTCCGCCACCGGGCGCGGCCGGACCCTGCTGATCCTGGACGACGTGGTCCACCCCGACCAGGTACGCGCGTTGCTGACCGCCAACGCGGACGGCGCCGCGATCGTCACCAGCCGGATGGGGCTCGCCGCACTCGTCGCCACGCACGGCGGCACCGTGTACCGGTTGGGTGCCCTGGAACCGGGGGAGTCCTACGACCTGCTCACCGCCGTGCTCGGCCGCGAACGGGTCGAGGCCGAGCCCTCGGCCGCCCATCTGCTGGCCGCCGTGTGCGGGCGCCACCCGCTGGCCCTGCGAATCGCCGCCGCCCGGTTGCTCACCCGGCCCCGGCTGCC
This sequence comes from Streptomyces sp. AW19M42, assembly GCA_000470535.1. Lineage (GTDB taxonomy): Bacteria > Actinomycetota > Actinomycetes > Streptomycetales > Streptomycetaceae > Streptomyces. The sequence continues at coordinate 6,102 of CBRG010000230.1, read as the reverse complement.
GTTGGCCGACTGCGCGGACTGGCTGCGCCGCGACCTGCCCGCCCGGCTCACCCTGGCGGACGACCCCCGCATGTCGGTGCCGCTGACCCTCGATGAGGCCCTGGAGCGGCTGCCCCCGGCGCTGGCCGAGGCGCATCTGCTGCTGGGGGCGACCGCTCCCGATCCGCTGACCACCGGCCGGGCCGCCGATGTCCTGGGCATCCCGGAGGAGACGGCGGAGGAGGTGATGGAGCGGCTCCTCGACGCGGGTCTCCTGGAGGAGGGACGGCCCGGGGCCTTCTGGATGCACGACCTGCTCCGGGCGCACGCCCGACGCGCGACGGCCGCCCGTCCCGGGCACACGCCGGCCCTGCTACGGCCGCCGCGGCGCGAGGAGGTCCCCCCGGTGGTCAGCACCGCCGCCCTGCGCTGACCCGTACCGCCCGCACTTGGCCCCGGGCGGCAGCCACTGGTGTGCGCCTGCCGCGCCACTCGACGTACCACGAGCTCCGTCCGTACCACCCGAACCACCCGTAACGCCCCGTCAGGCCCGAGACCGGCCTGCCGGCACGACAACCGAACAGGCCCAGACCCCGGGCCACCGGCCCCGCCCCCGAACAAGAGGTGTGACGCACGCATGGCAACAACGCCGTACGCAGAGACCGCCGGAACCCGGCCGCGAGTCCGTCGCGACGTCCTGTTCACGGAGACGCCCAACGGGGTGATCTTCCACAACGCGGACGGCGGGTTCCAGCTCACCGCCAAGTCCGGCTACCGGTTCGCCACCCTTCTCGTGCCGCACCTGGACGGCAGCAGATCCGTCGAGGAGATCTGTCAGGGCTTCGGGGAACGGCAGAAGGCGATGGTGGGCGAACTCGTCGCTGCGCTCTACGCGCGTGGCTTCGCCCGTCCGGTGCCGCCCCCGGCGGACGAGGCGGCCGACGCCCCCGCCGCCTCCCCGGCCGCCACCGTCCGCTTCGCCGAGCAGATCGCCTACATCGACCACTACGCGGACGACGCCGCGGCCCGGTTCGCCCGCTACCGTGCCACCCGCGTCGCCGTACTCGGCGACGGCCCGGTGGCCCGCTGGTGCGTCCTGTCACTGATCCGCAACGGCTGCGCCACCGTGGCCTTCGACCCCGCGCTCCTGGACGGCTCCGGCGGCGTCACGCCCGAGGAGTTCGCGACCGTCCACAGCGAGGCGGCCGAACTCGCCGGCCAGGACTGCCCCGTCGAGCTGGCGATGCTGCCGGACACCGGGTCCGCCCCCGGGGGCTGGGCGGCGTACGAGGGGTACGACGTCGTGGTGGCCGCCGCCGGCACCGGCGTACCGGCGACCGTCCTCGCCCTGCTGCGGGAGGGCGTTCCCGAGGGCCGGACACTGCTGCCCGCCTGGACCTTCGGGCCCCGGGCCGTGGTCGGGCCGGTGATGACGGCCGGTTCGACGGGCTGCTGGTCCTGCGCCGCTCTGCGCCTCGGGGCCTCCGGAGGCCCCAGCGACGCGGCCGCCGCCGACCTGTGGAGCGGCCTTGCCCTGGGCACCGGAACCTCGGGCGCCCAGCCCGCCGGACCGCTCGCCGCCATGCTCGGCAACCTGCTGGGCTACGAAGTGTTCCGCCTGGTCACAGAGGCGCTCCCGGCCGAGACCCGGGGCAAGCTGCTCATCCAGGACATGGCGTCCTTCGACGTCGCCTCGGAACCGCTCCTGCCGCACCCCCGCTGCCCGTTCTGCGCCACCGCCGCGGCAGCCCCGGAACCGGTCGACATTTCCTCGGCCCCGGCCCGCCCGGCGTTCCTGCCGACCGTCGCCACCGCCCCGGACGACGACGCCGCCCAGGGGCCGCTGGCCGAGCTGGAGCGCCGGTCCGTGCTGGTGCGCCCGCACGCCGGGGTCTTCTCCCGCTACGCGGACGAGCCGCTCACCCAGACCCCGCTGAAGGCCGGCTCCGTCACCCTCGGTCTGGGACCGCGCGGCTTGCGCACCATCACCGCCTTCGACGTCCACCACACCGCCGGGGCCCGGCTGCGTGCGCTGAACGCGGCGGCGGCCGTCTACGCCGAGCACGTGGTGCCCGCGGCCCCCGCCACGGACGACACCGTGCCCGCCGTGGACCCGGCGGCCCTCACCATCGCATCCGGTACCGGCGTCCGTACCCACATCGCCTGGACCCCGGCCACCTCGCTCGTCACCAAGGAACAGACACGGGTGCCCGCAGGGGCCGTACGCCCCTTCGGCCGGGACAACGCCGACCGGGGCTTCGAGCCCACCCGGGCCGGCGCCGGCGCAGGGGCCGACCTGCCGGAGGCCGCCGCCTGCGGCCTGCTCTCCGCGCTCGCCCACGATGCCCTTGGCCGGGCCGTCCGGCAGACCGGAGAGACCGCCGTGATCCCGCACGTGGCGCTCGGCGAGGACCCGGAGATGACGTTCCTGCTCCGCTCCGCCGCCCACCTGGGCCTCAAGGTCGAACTGCTCGACCTCGGCGAACCGGCCCATTCGGGCGCTCATGTCGTGCTGGCCCGGACCGCCGGACCCGCCCACTGGGCCCTCGGCGCCGGCCTGGACCGCGTGGGCGCCGCCGTGGACGCCGTACGGGACCTGCTCGGCGAGGCGCAGTACGCGGCCGATGCCGACGGGGGAGCCGGCGCCGCCCCCGACACGGGCGACCCCCTCCTCCGCGACCTGGACGCGGCCCTGATCGCGGTCACCCGCAGCGAGCCCGCCCCGCCCGGCCCCGCGACGGACTGGCCCCGTGTCCTGGACCGCCTCCGCGACGCCGGCCGGGACGCCCTGGTCGTGCCCACGTACGCGGCCGACCTGCCCACTGCCGGAATCCACACCGTGCGCGTCCTGCTCACCCGGGCGGTCACCGATGCGGGCTGAGCCCACGGAGCGCCCAGGGGCGACCGCACACCCAGGAACCACCGCGCGGTCCGCGTCCGCACGGCGGTTCGCCGGGGCTCTGAGCGGCGGCCTCGACGAGGTCGTCCCCACCACCGCCCCCGCCGTGACGGTGGCCCCGCTGGGCGATCGTGACGCGTACACCCCGGCCGGCACCGCATCGGCGGAACAGGGCGCCGTTCCCGTCCACCTGTACGGACGTCAGGTCCTCGTCGGGCCCTGGCCCGCCCTGGGCGGGGCGGCCGGGTGCGGCACCTGTCTGGCGCGCCGCTGGCAGGGCGTGCGCTCTGTGCCGCTGCGCGAAGGGCTGGAACTCGGCTCCGGCACCCGGTCGGTGGGCGACTGGCCGTACGCCACCCCGTTCGCCACGACCGCCGTGGCGGCGCTCCTGGCCTGCCTCGACGATGCGGAGCCGGACCCGGGACCGTACCCGAGGGTGCACCTGCTGGACCTGGACGCCATGACCGTGCGCAGCCACCCCCTGGTGCCGGACCCCGAGTGCCCCGACTGCGGAGCGCCCGGACCGGACACCGCCGAGGGCGCCGCCTACGTCCCCCAGCCCGCGCCCAAGTACCGGCCGGGCGCCTTCCGGGTGCGCCGGATCGAGGACTACCGGCTGCCCGTGGACGCCTTCGCCAACCCGCACTGGGGCGCGCTCGGCCCGTCCGTCATCTGCGACGTCGCCTCCACCACCACCTCCGCCACCGTCGGCTGCTTCTCCACCCGGTCCGGGGAGTACCTGCGCGAGACCTTCTGGGGCGGCCACGCCGGCACCTACGCGCACAGCCAGCGCATCGGCGTCCTGGAGGGGCTGGAGCGCTACGCCGGGATGCGCGCCCGCGCCAAGGCCACCCGGCTCACCGCCTCACTGGACGACCTCGGCCCCGATGCCGTCGACCCCCGCGAAACCGGCCTGTACTCCGAGGAGTTCCACCGCGCCAACCCCCGGGTGCGTTTCTTCACCCCGGACCGGGAGATCCCCTGGGTGTGGGGCTGGTCCCTGCGCGACGCCAAGCCCCGTCCGGTCCCCGAGATCCTGGCCTACTACCACGCACCTGGTCTGGAGAACCGCTTCGTCCAGGAGAGCTCCAACGGCTGTGCGTCCGGCGGCAGTACGGAGGAGGCGGTCTATTTCGGGCTGATGGAGGTCGTCGAGCGGGACGCCTTCCTGCTCGCCTGGTACGGGCAGGTTCCGCTGCGGGAGATCGACCCCGCGACCAGCACACGCCCCGCCACCCGGCACATGGTGGACCGGCTGGCGATGTACGGCTACCGGGCCCGCTTCTTCGACAACCGGATCAGTTTCCCCGTCCCCGTCGTCACCGCCGTCGCAGAGCGCTTCGACGGGGGAGCGGGCCGCATGTGCTTCGGGGCGGGAGCCGGGCTCGACCCGGAATCGGCGCTGGACTCCGCGCTCTGCGAGATCGCCACCGACTCGGTCAACCTGGTCGGCCGCACCCGGCGCGACGAGCCCCGGCTGCGAGCCATGGCCGCCGACTTCGACCAGGTCACCACGCTGCACGACCATCCGCTGGTCTACGGCGTCCCGGAAATGGGGCGGCACGCCGACTTCCTGCTGCGCCAGGAGGACCCCAAGCGCGTGCTCACCGTCGCCGACCTGGTGTGGCCGGACGCCGACGGCTCCCCGGCCGCCCCGGACCTGCGCGAGGACCTGCTGCGCGCGGTCGGCGCCGTCACCGCCGCCGGGTACGACGTCGTCGTGGTCGACCAGACCCTGCCGGAGCAGCGCGCCGTCGGGCTGTACACGGTGAAGGTCCTGGTGCCCGGTCTCGTCCCCATCGACTTCGGGTGGTCCCGGCAGCGCGCCCGCCACATGCCCCGGATACGCACCGTTGTCGGCGCCGCCGGCCTCAACCCCGCCCCGCACCCGTTCCCGTGACGGCTCGTCCGTACCGCACGCCCATCCGAAAGGGGGCCGGCCCCATGGGGTACGCCCACGAGTACGCCGACGCCGTCCTGCACCGGGGCCGCGTCCCGATGGATCCCGCAGACTTCGTGCCCAACTGGCCCGACGGGCCGCGCAAGGGCAAGTTCTACCCAGGCGTCGAGTCCTACGCCCTGCCCGACGGCGACGGCCTCCCCGACGCCCCGGCGGGCCGCGGTCTGCTCCCCGGCGTGCCCGTCCCGGACCCCGCCGCGCCCGACCCGGCGGGATTCACGCTGCCGCTGCTCTCCGCCATGCTCAAGGACTCCTACGGGCTGACCGGCCGCCGCCTCGGCATCCAGGCCAACAGTGACCTGTCCGGACTGCCCTTCTACACCCACGCCAACTGGTCCCGGGGCACGGCGGGCGGCGGCGGCCTCTACCCGGTCAGCATCTACTGGGCCGCCGGACCGTCCGGCCCGCTCACCCCCGGCATCCACTACTACGACATCCACCGGCACGCCGTACAGAGGCTGCTGACCGGTGACGTCTCGGCCCGGATCCGCGAGGCACTCGGCCCGGACGCCCCCGCGGAGGCGCTGGAGACCGACCAGTACCTGATCCTCGGCGTCAAGTACTGGCAGAACTCCTTCAAGTACAACAGCTTCTCCTACCACGTGGTCTCCACCGACCTGGGCACGCTCGTGCAGACCTGGCGGATCTGGGCCGGGGGGCGGGGGCTTCGGACCGCGCCGGTGCTCTGGTTCGACGAGCCCAGGCTGAACGGCCTGCTCGGCACCGCGGGGGAGGAGGAGGGCGTCTTCGCCGTCGTCCCGTTGCGTTGGGCGGGCCGTCGCGGCCCCGTCGCCGCGGTCGATGCCTCCGGGCCCGACCCGGCCGTACGGCACCGGGACGTCGAACGGTCGCGGACCGTCCTGGACTTCCCGACCGTGCGCGCCATGCACACCGCGACCACCGCCCACGCGGCCGACCGTCCCGGCCCCGGCGCGCTCGCCGCGGCCGCCGCCCTGCCCGTACCCGCCGGTGGCACCCGTGTCGCGCTGCCCGCCCCGGCCTTCCCCGACGTGCCCGTGCGCCGGACCCTGCGCGGGCGGCGCAGCAGCTTCGGCCGTTTCGACGCCGCCCGGCCGCTCACCCCGGCCCAGCTCTCGGCGGTCCTCGCAGCCTGCGCCGCCACCTCGCTGGAGAGCGACGCGGACCCGGACGGTGCCGTGCGGCAGGCCCGGCTCCACGCCTTCGTCAGCCATGTGCGGGGCATCGAGCCCGGGGCGTACACCTACGACCCGGACGCGGGTGAACTGCGGCTCGTCGAGGCGGG
>CBRG010000229.1 GCA_000470535.1 Streptomyces sp. AW19M42 | reverse complement strand
GCCGCACGGCCGGGGCGGCGAGGCGGCGGGAGGCCCGTCCCCTGCGCCGGACCGGCCCGGCGCGCGGCCTGCAGTGAGCGCTGGGCCAGGGCGTGGGCCGCCAGAACGCGCCGGGAGCGGCTCAGCGAGGGCGGCAGGACGAGATAGCCGAGCCGGACCAGTCGCGGGTAGTGCTCGACGAGCGAGGCCTCGGCCTGCTCCGCATCGACCGGGGCGGTGGCTGACGGTACCTCTGGCAGTGGGCGCACATTCAGCTGAACGAGCGAATCGTGCGATGGTCACCCCGGGCCGGGCGCCCCCGGGGCGGTCTTCCGGCGCGTGCCTCAGGCGAATCGGGCCAGTTGAGGATCGATCGGGGCCGCCGTCATCCGGTTGGCCAGGGTCGACATGGTGTAGGTGCCGATCCCCAGAACCACTTCCAGCGCGTTGCGGGAGCTGTAGCCGTGGGCCAGGAACGACTGGAGGGTGTCGTCGTCCACGGCCCCGTTCGACTTGATCGCGGCGACGGTGAACCGGCGTACCGCCTCAAGCCGTTCGTCGGGAAGCGGCAGCGGGATCTCGCCGCGCAGCGCGGCGATGAGTGCGCCGTCCGCGTCGAGGGCGGTGAGCTTCGCGGTGTGCATCGCCACGCAGACGTGACAGCCGTTGCGGGTGGCCATGGTCATGATCACGACCTCCCGGGAGAGCTGGTCCAGGGTGGTCGACTCGAAGAGCGCGCTCATCTTCAGGAAGCCGTTCAGCAGCTCCGGCGAGGAGGAGAGCAGGGCGACGCCGGTCGGCAGATAGCCCTGCTTCGCCGTCACGGCCGCCATGGCGGGGCGGGACGCGGCGGGAGCGGACTCGGGGGTGTGGTCGGTGAAGACGGTTGCGGGCATGGCTGATCCCTCGCGGTAAACTCGACAACGTGATTGACGAAAAAGTAAACCAAGTTGTCGAGTATCGCAATGGCTGAGCGCGCTGGACGCAGCTCTTCGGGCGGGGCCGGTGCGGGCTTCGAGCTGCCCGTACTGCTGTTCGCCGGCTTCCGGTCGATCATCGACAACCTCCACCGCGAACTGGCCGAACAGGGGCACCCCGAACTGCGCCCCGCTCACGGCTACGCGCTCCAGGCGGTCGGCCGCGACGGGGCGACCGCCAGCGAGATCGGGCGACGGCTCGGCGTCTCCAAGCAGGCGGCCGGGAAGACCGTCGACAGGCTCGAAGGCCTCGGCTACGTCGAGCGCGCCGACGACCCGCAGGACGGTCGCCGCAAGGTGGTACGGCTCGCCCCGCGCGGGATCGACGTGCTGGCGCGGTCCGCCGCGGGCTTCGACCGACTGCGCGCCGAATGGGTCCGGGTGCTCGGCGCGGAACGGGTCGCGGCGCTGGAGGCGGACCTCCGCGCGATGGCCTCCGCGGAAGCCTTCCGGCTCGATGTGGCGAGCTGGATCAACAGCTGACCGGCTCAACGGCTGACCGGCTCAACAGCTGACCGGAACAACAACTGACTGGATCAATAGCTGACCGGATGTGCTGAGCACTTGGACTTTGCGCACGAGAGATAGGACGTATTTGGCAGATGCCCTTCCCGCAGGCCACTCCGTGCGGCAACATGCACGCGTCGGCACCCAAGAGATCCGACCACTCGTGGTCGGGAATGGGAGGGAATCATGGCACGACGCACCCATGTGCTCAGCGCGCTCGCACTGGCGGCCGCCGCCGCGCTCATCCCCGTACAGGCCACGGCGCAGCAGTCGGCGCATCCCGCCACCCCCTGCGGCGCACCCGTGAGACCCGCTTCGCAGATGACCGTCGAGGCATGCGACAGCCCCGACCGGATCATCGAGAAGGCCGCGAACATCGTCCCCACGGCAGGGCAGCTGGCCTGGCAGCAGCGGGAGGTCACCGCCTTCACGCACTTCGGGATGAACACCTTCACCGACCGCGAATGGGGCTCCGGCACCGAGGACGAGAAGCTGTTCGCGCCGAAGAGCATCGACGCCGACCAGTGGATGCGCGCCTACAAGGCCGCCGGCATCAAACAGGTCATGCTGACCGTCAAGCACCACGACGGCTTCGTGCTCTACCCGAGCCGCTACACCGACCACTCGGTCGCCCTCAGCCCCGGCAGCCCCGACGTCGTCGCCCTCTACGTGAAGGCCGCCCGCAAGGCCGGCCTGAAGGTCGGCCTCTACCTCTCGCCCTCCGACGGCGCCGAACTCCCGCACGCCTGGCACGCCGAATGGGTCGAGACGATCCGGGCCAAGCAGGCAGCCGGTGAAGCGCTGAGCCTGCCCGAGCGGATGGCCCTGGAGGACGGCGACCGGGCCCCGGCAGGCCAGGGCCGCTTCGGCAACGGCAGCGCCGTCACCGAGCGCACCATTCCCACCCTCGTCCCCGGCGACGACCGCGCCGCCCGCGTGAAGAGCGGCAAGCTGCCCACCTTCAAGGTGAAGGCCGACGACTACGACGCGTACTACCTCAACCAGCTCTACGAGATCTTCACCCAGTACGGCCCGGTCGAGGAGCTCTGGCTGGACGGCGCCAACCCCTGGTCCGGCTCCGGCATCACCCAGAAATACGACGTCAAGCAGTGGTTCGACATGGTCAAGGCGCTCTCGCCGAACACCGTCGTCTTCCAGGGCCCGCAGGGTGTCCGCTGGGTCGGCAACGAATCCGGCGTCGCCCGCGAGACCGAGTGGAGCGTCACCCCGCACACCACCGACCCGTGGACGGGGCTCGGCAGCCTGCCCAACGACTCGACGGACCCCGACATCGGCTCCAGGGACCGGCTCCTGGAACCCGGCGTCAACTACCTCCAGTGGTACCCGGCGGAGGCCGACGTCTCCAACCGCCCCGGCTGGTTCTACCACCCGGAGGAGAAGCCCAGGACACCGGCGCAGTTGATGGACCTGTACGAGAAGAGCGTCGGCCGAAACGCCTCGCTGCTGCTCAACGTCCCGCCCGCGCCCGACGGCCGGATCGCGGACGAGGACGTCACCTCGCTGACCGCCTTCGGGGCCACCCTGCGCCAGGTCTACGGCGCCGATGTGCGCAAGAAGGGGCCGGGCCCGTACACCTTCGACCGGGTCGCCGTCCGTGAGGACGTCCGGCACGGACAGCGGGTGGAGAAGTTCGCCGTGGAGGCCCGGATCCACGGGACGTGGCAGCGGATCGCGGACGGCACCACCATCGGCCACGAGCGCATCCTGCCGCTGCCCGAGGCCGTCACCGCCTCTGCGGTCCGGGTCAAGGTGCTGGAGTCCAGGGCGAAGCCGTACCTGGCCGCCACGACGCTGCACCTCGGCACCGCGCCGGCCAAGCCCTAACCCCGGTCCAGATACGCCAGTACCGCGAGAACGCGGCGGTTGTCGTCGTCGGAGGGCGGCAGGCCGAGCTTCCCGAAGATGTTCGAGGTGTGCTTGGCCACCGCCCGCTCCGTGATCACCATGTGCGCGGCGATCGCCGCGTTCGAACGGCCCTGCGCCATCTGCTCCATGACCTCCTTCTCACGCGGCGTCAGCCCGCCCATCGGCTTGTCCTGCGAGCGCCGCGACAGCAGTTGCGAGATCACCTGCGGGTCCATCGCGGTGCCGCCCGCCGCGACCCGGCGGACCGCGTCGATGAACTGGTCGGCGTCGAAGACCCGGTCCTTGAGCAGATAGCCGATGGCGCCGTTGCCGTCCGCCAGCAGCTCACGCGCGTACAACTGCTCGACGTGCTGGGAGAGCACCAGCACCGGCAGGCCCGGTCTGGCGCGCCGGGCCGCCAGCGCGCACTGCAGCCCCTCGTCCGTGTGGGACGGCGGAAGCCGGACGTCGACAACAGCGACGTCCGGCTTCAACTCGGCCAGCGCCCGGGTGAGTTCGGGCCCCGTCTCGACGGCGGCCGCGATCTCGAAGTCGTACGCCTCCAGCATGCGCACCAGGCCGTCGCGTAGCAGGAAGAGATCTTCGGCTAGGACAACTCGCAAGGGATCTCCATGGTCACCATGGTGGGACCGCCCGCGGGGCTGCTGACGGCCATGATGCCGTCGAATGTACCGAGTCGCCGTTCGACTCCGCTCAGGCCCGAGCCCGATCCGGCGCTCGCCCCGCCCCTTCCGTTGTCCGTGACGGAGATCCGCAGCATGTGGTCGCCGTGGTGCAGATCCACCCAGATCCGGTCCGCGCCCGAGTGCTTCGCGGCGTTCGTCAGGATCTCGCTGACCGCGAAGTACGCGGCCGACTCGACCGGCGCCTCTGCGCGGCCGCTCAGTTCCACCTCGACCTCGGTCCCGATCGGCATCCGCAGCGCGAGCGCCTTGACCGCGTCACCGAGCCCGCGCTCGGCCAGGACCGGCGGATGGATGCCCCGCACCAGATCGCGCAGCTCCGTGAGCGCCTCGGCGGACGACTCGCGGGCCATCGCCAGGAGCCTCTTCGCCTGCGCCGGGTCCTTCTCTACCAGCGCCTCGATGGTGCCCAGATTCATGCCCATGGCGACCAGCCGGGCCTGCGCGCCGTCGTGCAGATCGCGCTCGATGCGCCGCAGCTCGGAGGCGGCGGTGTCGACCGCCTCGTGCCGGGTCTCGGTCAGCCGGTCGATGCGCAGCGCCAGCTCCTGCTCATGGGTGGGGGCCAGCACCGAGCGGGCGATCGCGAAGTGCGCGTGCAGCAGCCGCTCGCTCAGCAGCACTCCGGCCCCGAAGAGCGCCACGCCGAGCGCCGCGGCGGCGAGCGCGGTCGCCTGGCTGTCGACGGGCACGAACCCGTACCAGTACCGGTCGTCCGTGAAGACCCGCCACAGCCCCGCCGCCAGGACGAACCCCTCCACCGGGTAGATCATCAGCGCCGCCGCCAGGATCGACACCACGTAGCCGGCCGTCATGTCGACCAGGAGCCACTGCATGTCCCGCCAGGTCGCCGGGTCCTTCAGTAGCAGTGTGGTCCGCTCCACCTGCCCGGTGAACCCGCTGCGGACATCCTTCGGGAACGGCCGGTAGGGGACCGGGATCCGGACGTCCGACCAGGTGATCGCCAGCAGCCGGCGCTGATTGGCGTGCTTGCGGACCGCCGTCATGACGTAAGGCGTGGTCACCAGGCCGATGCCCATCGAGATGAGCGCGATGGAGACCACCGCCAGCACGAACAGCGTGACCGACCCCACGATCGACGCGAACGACAGCACCAGCCCGCGCCCGGCGGCCAGCAGTGCGGACCTTGTCCGTCCGTGCGGCGTGTTCATATCGGTCCCTCTTCCCTCGCCGGCACTCGTGGCAGCCCCGGTCCGCACACAGTCTGACGCCTCGGGCGACCTGGGCATCAGCCGTTCTGACACCCGGCGGGGGTGTACTCAGCACCACCCCGCGACCTCGCCCTACGGCACGGGGGAGTGGGTGTTCCAGCGGCTGGGGCGGCGGGCCCCGGATTCCTAGATTCGAGGTGTCTCGACAACAGGGTTCTTCCGGCGGTTCTCCGACCGGTTCTTTCCAACAGTTCTTCCAACGACTTCTTCAGGGGGCGAACACGCCATGAGGCGTAATCTCGCGGCACGTATCGGTGTGTGGAGCGCACACCATCGAAAGACGGCCATTCTCGGCTGGCTGCTCTTCGTCGTGCTCGCCGCGGGCATCGGCGGTGCGTCGGGCATGGTCGAGATGACCAACGCGGAGAACGGTGCGGGCGACTCGGCGCGGGCCGAGCAGATCCTCTCCGACGCCGGCCTCAGCCACCGGGCGGGCGAGCTGGTCATGGTGTCGTCGGCGCAGCCGGACGGCTGGAAGACCGCGGCACGGGAGCTGACCACCGCCCTCGGGAAGACCGGTGAGGTGACGGACCTCAAGGCCCCGGTCGCCGCCAGGAACGGCAAGGACGCGCTGATCACCTTCGAGATGAAGGGGGACGCCGCCACCGCGTCCGACCGGGTGCAGCCCGTCCTGGACGCCGTCGAGGGGGTCCAGAAGGGAGAGCCGGACGTCACGGTCCACCAGTTCGGCGACGCCAGCGCCGGCAAGTGGCTCGGCGACCTGCTCTCCGACGACTTCAAGAAGGCCGAGTTCACCGCAGTACCCCTGGCACTGGGCATCCTGCTGGTCGCCTTCGGCGCCGTCGTCGCGGCGTTGCTGCCCGTCGGGCTCGCGCTGACCGCCTGCATGGCCGCCTTCGGCCTGCTGTCGCTCGCCAGCCACCAGCTGCACCTCTTCCAGACCACGTACTCCGTGATGTTCCTGATGGGCTTCGCCGTCGGCGTCGACTACTGCCTCTTCTACCTGCGGCGCGAGCGGGACGAGCGGGCCGCGGGGCGCGACGCCGAGACCGCGCTGCGGATCGCCGCGGCGACCAGCGGCCGGTCCGTCCTGGTCTCCGGGCTGACCGTCATGGTCGCGATGGCCGGCATGTTCCTGTCCGGACTGCTCCTGTTCAAGGGCTTCGCCGTCGCCACGATCATCGTGGTCTTCATCGCCATGATGGGCTCCGTGACGGTACTGCCCGCCCTGCTGTCCTGGCTGGGCGACCGGATCGACGCCGGACGCGTGCCGCTGCTCAACCGGCGGAGCAAGCGCGGTGGCCGGGGTGCGAAGAAGGAGAGCGGCCGGATCGCCGGAAAGCTGCTGCGGCCCGTGCTGTCCAGGCCGAAGCTCTTCGCCGCCGCCTCGGTCGTCGTGCTCCTGGTGCTCGCCGCTCCTGCCCTCGGCATGAAGACCGAGGAGCTCGGCCTGGAGAAGCAGTTCGGCTCCCACTCCGAACTGGCCGTCGCCTACCGCAACATCAGCGAGGCGTTCCCCGGCGGCCCCGCCCCGGCCCAGGTGGTCGTCGAGGCTGACGACATCGAGGCACCCGCCGTACGCCAGGCACTCGACGGCTTCGACCAGGTGACAGTCCACCGGGCGCAGAACGTCGCGGAGATCGAGGTCGCGATGGAGCACGGGGAAGCCGATCTCACCGAACTGCGCGAACACCGGCTGCCGGCCGCCTTCGACGGAACGGGAGCCCACGCCTACGTGACCGGTGAGACGGCCGGGTCCGTGGACTTCACCGCCCAGCTGAAGAGCGGCATCGTGCCCGTCTTCCTCTTCATCGCCGCGGTGACGTTCCTGGTGATGCTGTTCTGCTTCCGCAGCTACGTCATCGCCGTGACCGCGATCCTGCTCAACCTGCTCTCGGTGGCCGCCGCTTACGGAGTGATGGTCGCCGTCTTCCAGCACGGCTGGGGCGCCTCGCTGATCGGCTCGGAGGGCGTCGGCGCGATCGAGTCCTGGATGCCGCTCTTCGTGCTCGTCGTCCTGTTCGGGCTCTCGATGGACTACCACGTCTTCGTCGTCTCCCGGATCCGCGAGGCCCACGGCCGAGGTCTCTCCACCCCGGCCGCGATCGACGAGGGCATCCGCCGGACGGCGGGCGCGGTGACCGGCGCGGCCGTGATCATGGTGGCGGTGTTCGCGGTCTTCGGGACGCTGTCCATGCAGGACATGCAGCAGATGGGCGTCGGCCTGGCCGTCGCGGTGCTGCTGGACGCGACGATCGTCCGGATGGTGCTGCTGCCCTCCGTGATGGCGCTGCTCGGTGAGCGGAACTGGCGGACCCCGCGCGGACTTTCCCGGCTGCCTTCCCTGGACCACAGCGAGCCGGAGCCCGGCCCGGCGGCGGACCCGGTGGGTTCGGTGCGGCACGGCTGAGCCCCGGCACATACGGGTGGGCCCCGGTTCCGGTACGTACCGGAACCGGGGCCCACCCGTATGTGCCGCCTCGGCGCGGGCCGGTTCAGGGCGTGTACTTGTACCCGACGCGCCGCACCGTCTGGATCGAGCGCCGGTGCTCGGCGCCCAGCTTGCGGCGCAGCCGGGCGACATGGACGTCGACGGTGCGCCCGTCGCCCACGTGCCCGTAGCCCCAGACCGTGGTCACCAGCTGGTCGCGGGTGTGCACCCGGTTCGGGTGCGCCACCAGATGGGAGAGGAGTTCGAACTCCAGGTAGGTGAGGTCGAGCTTGTTGCCGTTCACCACGGCGGTGCGCTGCACGGGGTCGATGCGCACCGGCCCTGCGCCAGGCTCCTCCAGTACTTCCGGCACCACGTACTGGCCGGCCCCGACCGCCGCGGCGGGCGGCTGCTGGTCGGCGGGGACGAGCACCAGGTAGCCGACCATCGGCGGCCGGCCCGGCAGCGCCGGCAGGGTGTGCTGGGGAGCGGGCAGCCAGGTCGTGCCCGGCGCCAGGAACGCGGCCACGTCGGCCGGCTGGAAGACCTCGTCCGGCGCGACGGCCCGCAGCCGGTGCCGGTTGGGGGAGGGGGGACGGGCGGTGGTGGCCGCAGCGGCCGCCGACTGGGCCGCGGTGGCAGCGGATGCGGCGGAGACGGTACGAGTGTTCGCCATGGGGTCAGCTCTTTCGCGCGAGGAGTCGTCTGTGGACGGACTTGCTGCGTGCGCGCGGACCGAAGACCGGGGTGAGCGGCTTTAGAGGGCCAGCGCGTTCAACGCGCGGCAACACACCCGGTCGAAGTCGTGATGCTGACGGGAAGGCCAGAACGGCTCCAGGTCGCTGCGACCTGTCGAGTTGTGCTGGATGCTGGCCATGTCCCCATTGAACCAGAGAAAGCGGCCCCGCAGCAGACGTCTCCCAGCCGTCGATACGCACCCCTGGTGTTGACTTCCTCACCTCGGGCACGACAGGAGGCGCCCACCGGCCGTGCGGTGGACGCCTCCCGTCGTGCGGGCGGGATCAGACCTGCGCGGCCTTCTCCAGCGCGGTGCAGCAGGTGTCGACGATCAGCCGCGTGACGACGTACGGGTCGACGTTGGCGTTCGGGCGGCGGTCCTCGATGTAGCCCTTGCGGTCCTGTCCGACCTGCCACGGGATGCGGACGGAGGCGCCTCGGTTGGAGACGCCGTAGCTGTACTCGTTCCACGGGGCGGTCTCGTGCAGGCCGGTCAGCCGGTCGTCGATGCCCGCGCCGTAGTGCTTGACGTGGTCCATCGGCTTCGAGCCCTCGCCCAGCGACTCACACGCGGTGATGATCGCGTCATAGCCCTCGCGCATCGCCCGGGTGGAGAAGTTGGTGTGCGCTCCAGCGCCGTTCCAGTCACCCTTGACCGGCTTCGGGTCCAGGGTCGCGGAGACGTTGAAGTCCTCCGCGGTGCGGTAGAGCAGCCAGCGCGCGACCCACAGGTGGTCGGAGACCTCCAGCGGGGAGACCGGTCCGACCTGGAACTCCCACTGACCGGGCATGACCTCGGCGTTGATGCCGGAGATGGCCAGGCCGGCCTTCAGGCAGTTGTCGAGGTGCTTCTCGACGATGTCGCGGCCGAAGATCTCGTCGGAGCCGACGCCGCAGTAGTAGCCGCCCTGCGCGGCCGGGAAGCCGCCCTCGGGGAAGCCGAGCGGCCGGTGGCCGTCGAAGAACGTGTACTCCTGCTCGATGCCGAAGATCGGCTCCTGGCCCGCGAACTGCTCGGCGACCGGGCGCAGCGCGGCCCGTGTGTTGGTCTCGTGCGGGGTCATGTCGATGTGGAAGACCTCGCACAGGACCAGGACGTCGTCGCCCCCGCGGATCGGGTCCGGGCAGGTGAAGACCGGCTTCAGCACCCGGTCGGAGGCATGGCCCTCGGCCTGGTTGGTGCTCGATCCGTCGAAGCCCCAGATGGGCAGGTCGGCCACATCGGACGACGGGGAACCAGGCATGATCTTCGTCTTGGAACGGAGCTTGGCGGTCGGCTCGGTGCCGTCGATCCAGATGTACTCAGCCTTGAACGTCACGGAAGCCATCCTTTAGGGGTGCTGCGGTCTATGCAGCGCAGCTTCGCAAGACGCGATTTCCCGTCCGTTGCTCTCGTGTGAACCCCGTGTTACCTAGGTTTCCTGTACAAGACGGGCGTGTTGTACGGGCCTCAGCCGCGCACCCGCAGCAGCGTCCCGAAGCCCGCGGCCCGGATCCGCCGCACCAGCTTCTCCTCGGTGGCGCCCAGCGCCACGGTGGCAGGCGGGAGTCGCCGGGCTGCCGCTCGGCCATCCGGTGGTGACGGTGCCGAGGCAGCCGCAGGGTCCTGGGCGGGGTGCTCCCCGCCCGCCACCGGCGGCCAGCTGCGTGCCGTACGCGGCGGTCCCGGTCCCCTCGCCCGATGAGTCGGCCACGAAGCGGTGCGGGATGTACGCGGTGCAGTGAGTGCGCGGTCCCACCTCCACGACACCGCTCCCGCCGTCCGCGGACACCTCGCGGTGCAGCCGGAGCCCCTCGACGGGGTTCCCGCGCACCAGCGGCACCAGCCGGATGCCGCCCCGGACCTGCGAGGGGCGGGCGGTGAGCCCGGTCAGTTCGAGCCTGTTCACAGCGGGCCCGCCTCCAGGCCGGCCGTCACGAACCGGGCCCGCCTCCAGGCCGGCCGTCACGAACCGGGCCACCTGCCGGTCCAGGTACGCGTGCGGTGCGGCGGG
>CBRG010000228.1 GCA_000470535.1 Streptomyces sp. AW19M42 | reverse complement strand
CCCGCCGATCCGCTGCACGCACAGGCGCTGGTGACGGCTCTGGGGGTACGGGCCGCCCTGGACCGGGAGTTCCGGGCGCTCCTCGACGAGTGGTGGCGGGCCGCCCAGGCGGGGGTGAGCGGTGGTGACGTGCACAACAGCATCAGCGGCGGCACGCAGACCGCACCGGTGATCCAGGCCCGTGACATCTCCGGCCTCACCTTCCACTTGCCCCCGGACACCGACCGCTGACGGCCGAGGGCCGGGCGGCACCGGCGGCGCCGCGGCCACGAACGAGCCCTGCGCCGTGATTTTCGGGACCCGTGCCTCATCGCAGGTCTACTGTCGAACCCGCCGGACTGCCCACCTTGGGCAACTGAGGAGGAACCCTGTGTCATCGCCCTGTGACCCCCAGAACGCTCCGGCCGGCGATGTGGGTACGGCGATCATGATGATCGACTCCAGGCTCAGATGCGTCCATGCGGGCAGGACCGCGGCCGACCCCGGACAGCAGGAGATGGTCGACCAGTTCGCCGCTTCGCTGGGGCCGGAGGGGGCTCAGGACCTGCTGGACGGCGCGTGCACGCTCATCTTCATGTTCATGAAGTGGCTGCGGGTGACCCACGAGCAGCACGACAAGGACGTCATCGAGTACGTGGTGCCCGCGCTGATCGCCTCGATGCGCATGATGCCCAAGAGCGTCCGCCCCGAGGTCATCCCCACCATGGCCGGCCTGGTCATCGCCGCGGGCACCGGCCTGAGCCCCAATCTGTGGCGCCAGCAGTACGGGGACTGGACCGACGCGGAGATGACTCCCCTTGAGGTCACGGCGTTCCTGCTCGCGGAACACATCAACCGGATCGCCGACGACCCCGACTTCGCCACCCGCATGATCACCGAAGCGTTGTCCAGCGCGGACGCGGACTGATCTGCGGTCACGGGTTCGGTGAGGACGGGGATGCTGGCTTGCTGAAGTGCTGTGTGGGTGTGGGTGTGGGTGTGGGTGTGGGTGCGGTGGTTCGCGTTCGCGTTGGCCGTGGCGTTCGCGTTGGCTGTGGCGTTCGCCTTGTTGCGGCAGTTACCTCGGGTCGCGGTTGAAGGTCGACGTCGACCAGCGGTAGCCGAGGGCGGCGAGGGCGAGGGACCAGGCGATGGTCAGCCAGCCGTTGTTGCCGATTTCGGTGCCGAGGAGGAGCCCCCGCAGCGTTTCGATGGCCGGTGTGAAGGGCTGGTACTCGGCAATGGGCCGGAACCAGGCGGGCATGGTGTCGACGGGGATGAAGGCGCTGGAGAGCAGCGGCAGCAGGATCATGGGCAGCGCGTTGTTGCTGGCGGCTTCGGCATTGGGGCTGATGAGGCCCATGCCGACGGCGATCCAGGTGAGTGCGGTGGCGAAGAGGACGAGCAGGGCGAAGGCGGCGAGCCATTCCAGGGGGGTGGCGTCGGTGGAGCGGAAGCCGATGGCCACGGCGACGGCCCCGACGAGGACGACGCTCATGACTGCTTGCAGAACGCTGCCGACGACGTGTCCGACGAGTACGGAGCCACGGTGGATGGCCATGGTGCGGAAGCGGGCGATGATGCCTTCGGTCATGTCGGCGGAGACGGACACGGCGGTTCCGACGACGGTGCTGCCGATGGTCATGAGCAGGATGCCGGGGACGATGTAGGCGATGTAGTCGGCGCGGTCCGCGCCGCCGCCGCCGAGGCCGGCGCTCATCGCGCCGCCGAAGATGTAGACGAAGAGCAGGAGCAGCATGACGGGGGTGAGGAGGAGGTTGAGGGTGAGGGAGGGGTAGCGGCGGGCGTGCAGGAGGTTGCGGCGCAGCATGGTGGTGCAGTCGCGTGCGGCGAGGGGCAGGGCGCTCATCGGGCTGTCTCCTTCAACTGGCCTGGTATATCGGTGGAGTTGGGGGTGCCGGCGTCGGGGGTGCCGGTGAGGGCGAAGAACACGTCGTCGAGGTCGGGGGTGTGGACGGTCAGTTCGTCGGCCTGGATGTCGGCCGCGTCGAGGCGGTCCAGGATGGTGCGCAGTTCGTGCTGGCTGCCGTTGCTGAGGATCTGCAGGGAGAGCGCTTCGTCGTCGTGGGTGGTGTCCGGCAGCGCGGTGGCGGCGTGGCGGCAGGTGGCGGGGTCGGTGAAGCGGAGTCGGACGTGTCCGCCGGGGATGAGGCGTTTGAGTTCCTTCGCGGTGCCTTCGGCGGCAATCCTGCCGTCGTTGAGTACGGCGATGCGGTCGGCGAGTTCGTCGGCCTCTTCGAGGTACTGGGTGGTGAGGAAGATGGTGACGCCGTCGGAGAGGAGTTCGCGGATGATCTGCCACATGTTGTGGCGGCTGCGGGGGTCCAGGCCGGTGGTGGGTTCGTCGAGGAAGATGATCCGGGGGTTGCCGACCAGGGTCATCGCGATGTCGAGGCGCCGTTTCATGCCCCCGGAGTAGGTGGAGGCGGGTTTCCTCGCGGCGTCGGTGAGGTCGAAGCGTTCCAGTAGTTCGGCGGTCGCGCGGCGGCCCTCGGTGCGGGACAGGTGGTGCAGGTCGGCCATCAGGAGCATGTTCTCCTCGCCGGTGATCAGGCCGTCGACGGCGGAGAACTGGCCGGTGACGCCGATCGCCGCCCGTACCGCCTGCCGGTCGGTGGCCAGGTCGTGGCCGCCGACCCGGATGTCGCCGGAGCCGGGGTCGGGTGACACGAGCGTGGAGAGGATCTTCACGGCGGTGGTCTTTCCCGCACCGTTCGGGCCGAGCAGTGCGAAGACCGTGCCGGCGGGGACCGCCAGGTCGATCCCGTCGAGGACCACCTTGTCCCCGTAGGACTTGCGCAGTCCGCTCGCCTCAATGGCCAGGTTCGTCATGACAGTTGCTCCTCAGAGGCTGCGGGCGACGATGTCGCCCTGGGCGGTGGTCGCGCGGATGTTCAGACCGGCGGCGGCGCCCTCGGTGTTCTTCAGCGCGTTCTGGATCCGGCCGTAGCCGGTGCCGGCGTCCAGGGACGCGGAGACGCCGCGGGCGGCGCCGACCGACACATCGCCGGACACGGTGCGCAGGACGACCGTGCCGCGCACGGCCTCGACGATCCGGAGGTCGCCCTTCTGGGTGCTGATCTCAGCAGGGCCACCCAGCCGGCCGACCGAGACGTCACCGGCGAGGAGGCTGATGCGCGCGCCGGCGACCTGGTCGAGCTTGACCGCGCCCTGAGCCCCCTCGAAGGTGATGTCACCGAGCCGCCCGACGCCCCGGAACTCGGCGGCGGCCGCGTTCGCCTCGACGCGCGAGTCGGCGGGCAGTTGGACGGTCACCTCGACGGATCCGGAGCTGCCTAGGACGCGGTTCTTCGGCGGTGCGGCCGCGATCCGCAGGACGCCGTCGCCGTACTCGACCGTGATCCGCTCCGCCGCCTGCACGTCGCGGCTCTTCGAGGCGTCCGCGGGCAGGACCTCGACCGTGGTGTCCGCCCGGTCGGCGGCGATGAACCGGATGCGTCCGGCGGGGATGTCGAGGACGGCC
Organism: Streptomyces sp. AW19M42; assembly: GCA_000470535.1. GTDB lineage: Bacteria > Actinomycetota > Actinomycetes > Streptomycetales > Streptomycetaceae > Streptomyces. Next base: position 28,547 of record CBRG010000228.1, on the reverse strand, counting down.
GAGACTGCGGCGGGGGTGTCGAACTTCTGCATGGCGCTCTCCCTCTTCTCCGGCGGGCGCTTCTTGCGCTCGGCGTTTCTGATAATGGAAACGCTACGTTGTGTTCAGTGGACTGGCAACGCACTCGTTGCATCAAGAGTTTCTTTATGCAGTTCAGAGACCTCATATCGTTGCAACGGCTTTGAATCTAATGCAACGACCCATCCGACCTTCGTTGCAATGGAGAGAAAGTGAACGCTATGCTGGCGGCACCGCAGACCACGGAGGAGACCGCGATGCCCGGAGGCAGGCTCACCCAGCAGGAACGTCAGCAGATCGCGCTGGGACTGGCCGACGGCCTGGCCTACGCGGAGATCGCCAGACGGCTCGACCGTCCGACCTCGACGGTCACGCGCGAGGTGATGCGCAACGGCGGCCCCACCACGTACCGCGCCGACCTCGCCCACCGCGCGACCGAACGCCGCACCCACCGGCGCGGGCAGACCGCGCCCCGGAAGTCCGCGGCGCCGGCGCAGTCCCACGGGCGCGACGCAGAGGCGGTGCGCGAGTACGAGGAGATCTTCACGACCGCCCTCATACAGTCGGGCACGCCCAAGATGATGGCCCGGGTCATGACCTGTCTGTACACCGCCGACTCGGGCAGCCTCACCGCGTCCGAACTGGTCCAGCGCCTCCAGGTCAGCCCGGCGTCCATCTCGAAGGCGGTCGCGTTCCTCGACAGCCAGGGCCTCGTTCGCCGGGAACGCGACGAACGCCGCCGCGAGCGCTACGTCGTCGACGACGACATCTGGTACCAGTCAATGATCTCCAGCGCCCGGTCAACCGCCCAGATCGTCGAGACCGCACGGCAGGGCGTCGGCGTTCTCGGTCCCCGCACTCCGGCCGGCGTCCGCCTCGAAAACATCGCCCGCTTCCTCGCCTTCGTCACCGAGAGCCTTATCCGCTCCGCGGAGCAGGCCCGCGAGGTCCTCCATGCCAAGCCCGAAACGCCTGCGGACAGCACTGACTGACGGCGGCTTGGCGGCGCGCCGGATACGGGTTCGCCGAAGCGGGGACGGGGCCGCTCCGTCAGGCGTCGGCTCCGCCGAAGCGGACCCGGAAGGACTCCAGGTCCTCCTCGGAGATCTTCGCGAAGAGCACCGGCGGCACGGTGAACGGCGTACCGGCCGGGACGGCGTCCAGGGACGCCGCCTGTTCGGCGGTCACCCAGGCCGCGGTGTCGCCCTCCAGCGCGAAGGCGCCGCGCATGGCGGCGGCCGAGACCGGGATCAGCGGTTCGGAGACGATCGCGTAGAGGTGGATGAGGTTCATCGCCGTGCGCAGAGTCAGGGCCGCATCCTCAGGGTCGGTCTTGACCTCCAGCCAGGGGGCCTTGTCCTCCAGGTAGGAGTTGCCCGCCGACCACAGGGCGCGCAGCGCGGCAGCGGCCCTGCGGTACTGGAGAGCCTCCATGTGTTCCTCGTACTCGGCGAGCAGGCGCGCGATCTCCTCGCCCAGCCGTGCCTCCGCCTCTCCCCCCTGGCCTCCCGCCGGGACGTCGTCGCCGTACCGCTTGCGGGAGAAGGACAGCACGCGGTTGACGAAGTTGCCGAGGGTGTCGGCGAGGTCCTTGTTGACCGTGGCGGCGAAGTGCTCCCAGGTGAAGGACGAGTCGTCCGACTCCGGGGCATTGGCGATCAGGAAGTAGCGCCAGTAGTCGGCCGGCAGGGTCTCCAGGGCGGCGTCGGTGAAGATGCCGCGCCGCTGGGAGGTGGAGAACTTGCCGCCGTAGTACGTCAGCCAGTTGAAGCCCTTGACGACGTCGACCTTCTTCCACGGCTCGCGCACGCCGAGTTCGGTGGCCGGGAACATCACCGTGTGGAACGGGACGTTGTCCTTGGCCATGAACTGCGTGTAGCGGACGGTCCCGTCGGCCTCGTACCACCACGACTTCCAGTCCCGGTTCTCGCCGGACGGTGCGGCGTCCGACCATTCCTTCGTCGCACCGATGTACTCGACCGGGGCGTCGAACCAGACGTAGAAGACCTTGCCCTCGGCCGCCAGCTCCGGCCAGGTGTCGGCCGGAACCGGAACTCCCCAGTCCAGGTCGCGGGTGATGGCGCGGTCGTGCAGCCCCTCGGTCAGCCACTTGCGGGCGATGGACGAGGACAGCTGCGGCCACTGCTCCTCATGACGCGCCACCCAGGCCTCGACCTCGTGCTGGAGCTTCGACTGGAGCAGGAACAGGTGCGTGGTCTCGCGCACTTCCAGCTCGGTGGAACCGCTGATCGCCGAGCGCGGGTTCAGCAGGTCTGTCGGGTCCAGGACACGGGTGCAGTTCTCGCACTGGTCGCCGCGCGCCTTGTCGTAGCCGCAGTGCGGGCAGGTGCCCTCGACGTACCGGTCGGGCAGGAAGCGGCCGTCGGCGGGCGAGTAAACCTGGCGGATCGCCCGCTCCTCGATGAAGCCGTTCTTCTGCAGCTGCCGTGCGAAGTGCTGGGTGATCTCGGCGTTCTGCCGCGAGGAACTGCGGCCGAAGTAGTCGAAGGCCAGCTGGAAGCCGTCGTAGACCGCCTTCTGCGCGTCGTGGGCCTGGGCGCAGAACTCCGCCACCGGCAGTCGGGCCGCCTTCGCCGCCAACTCGGCGGGCGTCCCGTGCTCGTCCGTCGCGCAGATGTAGAGGACGTCATGACCACGCTGGCGGAGGTACCGGGAGTACACGTCCGCCGGAAGCATCGACCCGACCATGTTGCCCAGGTGCTTGATCCCGTTGATGTAGGGAAGCGCGCTGGTTACCAGGTGTCGAGCCATCCTTGGATGCTCCATTTCGTGCGTACGGCGCCGGCGGCCGTGCCACGGCGGGCCCCGGTCGGGGGGCGACCGGTGCCGGCCGCTCAGGTCATTCAACCGTGTCGCGCCCGGGGTGGACGCCGGAGCTGCGGGCCGCCGCGCACCCACGCGCACGGTTCGCGTACGGATGCCGTCCTGAGAGGATCAGGGCATGGCGGACTCACCTATGAAGGTCAATGCCCTCATCGTCGATGCCACCGACCCGGAGCTGCTTGCCGCGTTCTGGTCCGAGCTGCTCGGCAGGCCGGTCGTGGCCCGCATGGGACCGTACGTGTGGCTACGGCGCGAGAGCGGTCTGGGCCTCGGCTTCCAGCGGACCGGCGAGCCCAAGTCGGTCAAGAACCGTATGCACTTCGACATCACCGCACCCGACCCGCCCGCCGAGCAGCAGCGTGTCGAGGCCCTCGGCGGGCGACGGCTGGAGGAGTACGCGGACGGCGGGTTCCTGGTGATGGCCGACCCCGAGGGCAACGAGTTCTGCATCATCCCCGAAGGCCCCTTCGAACTCGATGACGAAGGGCGCGCGGACTACCTCAGCTGACCGGTCTACCTCGGCTGACCGGTCTTCCTCAGCTGACCGGTCTACCTCAGCCGTCGGAGGCCACGCGGTCCAGCCACTCCCTCAGCAGGTGCTGCTCCGCGCCACTGAGAACCGTCTGCTCCGGAAGCGCGGCACGCAGGGCGCGGGCGGCACCGGCCGGGCCCGCGTCCCGCACCGCGGGCTCCCGGTTGGTCACCGCGGCGACCATGGACTCCCGGAGCGTCGTCAACAGAGCCGGGTTGCGCCGGTCCTCCGGCAGGGACAGCCAGGTGAGCACCGCGCCCCGTGCCGTGGCGTGGATGAGCATCGCCGCAAGCTCCTCGTCGACCCGGAGCCAGCCCCCGGCGGCCAGCCGCCGGATCCGCCCCATGAGGACATCCAGGCCCGCCCTGAAGGCCGCCGACGCGGGCCTGGTGGGCTCGCTGTACATCAGCGTGAACAGCGCCGGATTGGCGAGGCCGAACTCGACCGCCAGATCCCATCCGCCCCTCAGGTCCTCGATGAGGTCCGGCGGGTGGGGGTCCACGTGCTTGGTCGCGAGGAACCTGGCGAAGCCGTACTCGGCCACCGCGTCGAGCAGCCCGCCCTTGTCACCGAACATGCGGTAGATCGCCGGTGGCTGAACGCCCGCCGCTACCGCTACGGCGCGGGTGGTGACGGCGTCGCGCCCCTCGCGCGCCAGCAGGCCGGCCGCCGCCTCGATGATCCGCTGCCTGGGCTGCGCATGCGCATCGGCATCGGCGTCAGCAGCAGCGATGCCGGCAGCAGCGCGGATGTCGCTGTCTGCGCTGCCACCGCTGTGGTTGCCGGCGAGGTCGCTGGCGCTGTCGACGTCGATGTGGATGTCGCGTGAACGTGGTGCCATATATCGATGATACAGCCTGACTGGTTCCATCGATAGTTCCAGTGATACGGTGAAAGTGATTCCATCGGAAACACCACACTGGAGCACACCATGATCATCGTGACCGGAGCCACCGGAAAGCTCGGGCGTCAGATCGTCGAGAGGCTGCTGACGCGCATGCCGGCGGACCGGATCGGCGTCAGCGTCCGCGACCCGCAGAAGGCACAGACGTTCGCGGACCGTGGTGTACGGGTGCGGCAGGGCAGCTTCACCGACCCCGACAGCCTCGCCCACGCCTTCGAGGGCGCCTCCCAGGTGCTCATCGTCTCCGTCGACAAGATGGGCGAGGAGTGTGTGCGGCAGCACCGCGCCGCGATCGACGGGGCCGTAGCGGCGGGCGGCGGCCGCATCCTCTACACCAGCCAGATGGGCGCCGGCCACGCCTCGCACTTCCAGGCCTGCCGCGACCACGCCGCCACCGAGGACGCGTTGCGCGCCTCCGGCGTGCCGTTCACCTCGCTGCGCAACGGCTTCTACGCCGCCAGCGCGGTGCAGTTCGCCGCCCAGGGTCTGGAGTCCGGTGAGATCGCGCTCCCCGCGGACGGGCCGGTCGCCTGGACCACGCACGCCGACCTCGCGGACGCGGCCGCCGCCATCCTGGCCGACGGGGGCCGCTTCGAGGGGCCCACACCGCCGCTCACCGGCGCCCAGGCGCTCACGTTCGACGACATCGCGGGCATCGCCGCCGGGATCACGGGCCGCACCATCACCAGGGCCACCGTGCCCGACGCCGCATTCCGGGAGCAGCTGCTGGGCCACGGCGCCCCCGCAGAGGTCGCGGACCAGCTGCTCGGCATCTTCGCGGCCGCCCGCGCCGGTGAATTCACCGCCGTCGACCCGACACTGGCCGACCTGCTCGGGCGCGAACCCATCGCCATGAGCACCGCGCTGCGCGAGCAGGTGGCCGGCGACAAAAGCGATCAGTAGGGGTGGGCCGCCGGACCGGGGTGCCTGAACGGTCCGTCCAGGGCCGCCCACTGCAACAGCATGATGGTCTTGGCATCTGCGATGTCCCCGCTGCGGATCATCGCGAGCGCCTCGCCGAAGGGGAGTTCCACGGTCGCGATGTCTTCGCCCTCCTCCGCGACCCCGTACCCGTCGGTCACCGTGGTCACGGGATCGTAGGGGGTGGCGTAGAAATGCAGGCGCTCGGTGACCGACCCCGGGCTCATGTAGACGGTGAACACCGGCTCGGGGGCTCCGATGACGTGTCCGGTCTCCTCGGCCGCCTCCCGGCGGACGGCCCCCTCCGGGGCATCGCTGTCCAGCAGCCCGGCGGCTGCCTCGATCAGCATCCCGTCGGGGTGCCCGTTCACGTACGCGGGCAGGCGGAACTGACGGGTGAGCAGCACGGTGCGACGCTCGGTGTTGTGGAGCAGGACCGTGGCGCCGTCGCCCCGGTCGTACGTCTCGCGCTGCTCCCGGCTCCAACGCCCGTCGCTGTGCTGGTAGTCGAAGGCCGTTTTGCGCAGGACGTACCAGTCGCAGGAGAGTACGTCCACGTCCCTGACGCGCACCCGCGGGTTCCCGGTCAGGTCCCGGCCGTGCCGGTCCAGGCCCGTGCGCCCGTGCCGGTCCGGGGTGTCCAGGCCGGCGGTCACCGCGCGGCCGGGATGTCTTCGATGCCGGTGTAGACGTCCAGGCCCCGGCCCTGGGCCGTCGTCACCATCCGGTCCGAGCCCTCCGAGGGGCCTCCGATGCGCAGTACGGCGTCGCAGCGCGCCAGCAGGCGCTCGGCGACGGGGTGGAAGATCTCCTGGAAGACCGGATCGCGTGGCCCCGTGCTCCCCGCGGCCTCCACCAGGGGAAGGGCCAGGGCCTCGCCGGTGAGCGGCAGGTGGCCTGCGCGGAAGAGTTCCAGTGCGGTCAGGTTCATCGCGCGCACATGGGCGTCGAGCTTGGCCGGATCGTCCCCGGTCCCCGAACGGTAGGGGCCGGCGACCAGGATCATCAGGGGGCGCGGGACGGCAGTCATGACGGGTGCTCCTCAGAGTGGGCCGGGTTCAGGCCAGGGTGGTGCGGACGCCCTCGTCGCGCAGGGCCGTAAGGGTCTGGGGACCGTTGGGATGGGTGGCCGGGTCCTCGGCCGCGGCGTCGGTGACGAAGTCGTCGACCGCGCCCAGCGGGGCGACCCGGCTGAACGCGCGCACCCCGAGCTTGGTCGCGTCCGCCACCGCGATCGTCCGGGTGGCTCCCGGGAGCGCGGCCTGCTTGACCGCCGCGTCGTCCAGCGAGAACTCCGACCACCCGTACTCGGCGTGCACACCGCCGATGGACAGTACGAAGCAGTCGAAGGCCAGCGCCTCCAGCGTGCGCAGGGCCAGCGGGCCGACGAGGGACCGCTCACCGGGACGGGACCGGCCGCCCACGACCAACAAGTCGATCCCGGGCCGGTCCGCCAAGCTCACCGCGGCTTGCAGGCTGAGGACCGCCACCGTGAGCGGGGCCCGTTCCGCAAGGTGCTCCGCGACGTGGACGGTGGTGGTGCCCGCGTCCAGCAGCACCCTGGAACCCGGCTCCGCCATCGCGGCCACCGCCGCCCCGAGCCGGTCCTTGGTCGCGGCCTGCCACGGCTCGCGCGCCGAGAAACCCGCCCCTTCCGCACGGGACCGCGTGGCGACGGCCCCTCCGTGCACCCGGCGCACCAGCCCCTGGCGCTCAAGTGCGTCGAGGTACCTGCGTACGGTCATTTCGGAGACCCCCAGGCGATGCGAGAGCTCCGACACGGACACCCGGTCGGAGCCCTGCACCAGCCGCAGGGTCAGGTCAAGACGGTTAGCGACACCCATGCCCCCGCTTTCTCACACGACCCGTGTTCGTTTGAACATTCACCTGTGTGAGTTCGTGAGGTGGCCGACCGTCGGGGCCACCGTGCCGAAGAGGTCCGCGACGGTGGTCAGGGCGGCGGCCTGGAGGGCGGCAGCCGGCAGTGCGCCGCCGTCCGGGGCGGGCAGGGAGCGGGTGGCGGTGGCCTCGGCCACGATCGTGGGCCGGTAGCCGTGATGGAAGGCGCCCTGGGCTGTGAAGGTGACGCACATGTGGGTCATGAACCCGGCCAGCACCAACTCCGGTCCGGCGCCCCGCTCCCGCAGGACCTTCTCCAGGTCCGTGCTGTGGAAGGCGTCGGGGAACTGCTTGACGACGACCGGCTCGCCCGCGACCGGGGCCACCTCGGGACTGATGGCGCCGATCTCCGCCCGAATGTCGTACGGGCCCCCTTCGCCGCCGTCGTTGACGATGTGGATCACCGTCGCGCCGGCCTCACGGGCGGCGGCCAGCAGGCGCGCCCCGGCGGCCAGGGCGGGTTCGGCGCCTTCCAGCGCCATGACGCCGGTGCGGTAGGTGTTCTGGAAGTCGATCATGAGCAGGGTGGCCGAGCCGAGGCTGGGCAGCGTGTCGTCGAGACCGATGACATCGCGCAGGGTCGTGGAGACGCTCATTGCAGAAGGTTCCTTTCGGACGGGGTGGTTCGGAGAGGGCAGCCCGGACAGGGAGGACCGGACAAGGAGGCCCGGGCAGGCGGGTTCGGGCAGGCGGGTTCCGACCGGCGCGATCGCGCGTCGGCCGAACAGGGAAAGAACAGGTCAGGTCGTGGTGCGGAAGCGGCGGCGGTAGGCGGCCGGCGTGGTGCTGATCTGCTTGCGGAACGCCCGGTGCAGCGTCTCCACCGAGCCCAGGCCGGCCGCCGCCGCGACCCGGTCCAGCGGCTCATCGGTGGCTTCGAGCAATCTGCGCGCAGCCTCGACCCGGGCCGCTTCCACGAACGCGGCCGGATTGGTGCCGGTCTCCTGATGGAAGACCCGGGCGAAGTGCCGCTCACTCAGGCACATGCGTTCCGCCAGCGCGGGCGCCGAGAGGTCGGCGTCCAGGTGCCCGGTGATGAACACCCGGAGCTCGTCGATGTCCCGGCGGCTCGCGGCCGGCCTGCTCAGCGGCACGCTGAACTGGCTCTGGCCGCCCTGCCGCCTGAGGTACATCACCAGTTGCCTGGCCACCACCAGTGCCAGTTCCTCGCTGTGGTCCTCCGCCACCAGCGCCAGCGCCAGGTCCATGCAGGTGCTGATGCCCGCACCCGTCCACACCTTGCCGGAGCGTACGAAGATCGGGTCGGGGTCCACCCGCACCTCGGGGTGCTCGTCCGCCAGCTGTGCGGCGGTCGACCAGTGCGTGGTCGCCCGCCGCCCGTCCAGGAGACCGGCCGCCGCCAGTACGTGCGCGCCCACGCACACCGACGCGATACGGCGGGCGTGCGGAGCGGTGTCCCGCACCCACGCCACCACGTCGTCGTCGACCCGGGCCACCGGGCCCTCCGGGCGCATGTCGACGGCACCGGGCACCAGCAGGGTGTCCACCGCGCCCTCCACCTCCGCGAACGCCAGATCCGCCACGAGACGCACCCCCGCCGACGTGACGACGGGGCCCCGCTCGGGACCGGCCAGCCTGACCTCGTACCCCGCGTCACCGCCGGTCTCCCGGTTGGCCAGGGCGAACACCTCGGCCGGACCGGTGACGTCGAGGAGGTCGACATCGGCGAAGACCGCGATCACGACGCGGTGGGTGCTGGAGGACATGCGTCCATCGTGACCGCTCCGCCGCACGGCTGCAATGACAGGCGTCTGTCACATTCGGACACGCATCTGCGCACACGCCCCAGTCACTCCGCCGGACGAGCCGTTGAACGAGCATGCGCCCGGCCCGGGCGCGGGCGCCTGCGAAGTGACGATCGGGCGGACGTAAACCCCTTGTTTCGGGTGGAGTTCGAGGATTATCTACGCGCGAAGCTACGGGCACCGAACGATCATTCGGGCAATTCCGGCAGGTTCCCGCCTGCCTATTACCGACTGGTACCGGAAGCTGCTACAACAGTTGACGCTCCATCAACCCCCCACCCACCCCCCACACTTCGGAGGGCTGACAGCTATGTCAGTACGGAGATTCTGGGCGTCCGCATCCACTCTGCTCCTCGCCGCCGCGGCTGCTCTGGGTATGGCCCAGCCGGCCTCGGCAACCCCCTCGGCCGCCGCCGGTGGGTACGTCGCCCTGGGCGACTCGTACTCGGCCGGCGTCGGAGCGGGGGACTACCTCTCCGACAGCGGTGACTGCCGACGCAGCACCAACGCCTACGCCTACCTCTGGGCGGCGGCGAACTCACCGTCCTCGTTCGACTTCGTCGCCTGTTCCGGCGCCACCACGAGTTCGGTGGCGAGCAGCCAGCTCGGCCCGCTGAACTCGTCCACCTCCCTGGTCAGCGTGACCGCGGGCGGTAACGACGTCGGGTTCGCGGACGTCATGCAGGACTGCGTGCTCTCCGGCGAGGCCGCCTGCCTCTCAAGCGTGGACTCGGCCGTGTCGCAGATCAACGGTTCGCTGCCGGCCGGTCTGAGCTCGCTCTACGGGTCCATCCACGCGAAGGCCCCGCAGGCACATGTCGTGGTGCTCGGCTACCCGCGCTTCTACAAGATCGACGGAAGCTGCATCGCCGGGCTCACGGAAGCGGAGCGCACGGCCATCAACAACGCGTCCGACGTGCTCAACGGCGTGATCGCCAAGCAGGCGGCCGACATCGGATTCACCTTCTCTGGTGTCGCGGACGAGTTCACCGGGCACGAGCTGTGCTCCGGCGACCCGTGGATCCACAGTGTCTCGATCCCCATCGAGAACTCGTATCACCCCAAGGCCGAGGGACAGTCGGGCGGCTATCTGCCCGCCTTCAGCTCGGCCGCGTAGGACCCACGGGAAGCAGCGGCGCGGCAACGGCTCAGGGCCACGGCTCCGAGTCCCTGCCGCGCCGCTGCCGTAATCCCCTCAACCGACATGCTCAATACCGCTCGACGAGATGCTCCCGGCCCGCCGGGGGCTCGTACGGTCCGGGCCAGAAGTCGGTGATCTCGCTGATCAGCCCCTGCGCGTCGCACGTGAAGAAGTGGATGGCGTGCAACTCCTGGGCGCCGACCGTGAACAGTGTCCGGACCGCCACCTGCTGTCCGTCCCGGTCGGCCACCATCCGTTCGACGCTCACCCGCCAGTCCCCCGGATAGTCCCGGTTGAAGCTGAGGTAGCGCTCCTTGCCACGAATGCGCTCGCGGGTCTGCGGCAGGTCGTACAGCACGTCGGCGGCGAGCGTGGTCGCGAAGGTGTCCCAGTCGCGGAGGTCGGCCGCGGCCCAGTAGCTCTCGACCGTGGCGCGCAGATCAGCAGGCGGGGGCAATGCCTGAGTCTGGACCCCACCACTGACAACCGGCCCGGCGGCACCCGCCGCCCCTGCCCAGGCCCTAGAGAAGCCGTTCCGGGCGGGTCGCCTTGATCGAGTACATCAGCGGGAAACGCGGCCGCTCCGCCGGGAAGCGGTAGCCGCCGTCCGGCTGCCGCTCCAGCACGGGAAAACGTGCGAAGAGTGAGGTGTCGTGCTCGTGCAGGAACTCGATCCGCAGCCCGGCGGCGGCCAGTGCCGAGACGACGCTGCCCACCGGGTGCTGCCATTCGACGCTGCGGTTGTGGACGGTTGGCGCGTCGAAGTCCGCGTACGTCCCCGGCGTCTCGTCCACCCAGGCCTCCCGGCTGAAGTAGTCGTGCACGATCCGTTCACCGGTCGCGTCGTCGAGGCAGTCGGTCAGCGGGTGGAACTCCGCGAGGTAGAGGAAACCCCCGGGCGCCACGAGCGAGGCCGCCGTCTCGGCCCAGCGGTCGATGTCCGGCAGCCAGTTCAGCGCGCCGATACCGGTGTAGACGATGTCGTACGAGGAGTCCGGGACGGCCTCCGCCGCGTCGTAGACGTCGGCGGCGACGAACGCCGCGCGGTCCGGGGGCAGGCCGATCTCCTGGGCGAGCGAGCGAGCGGTCTCGACGGCCGGTTCGGAGAAGTCGAGGCCGACGACCTGGGCGGCGCCGTGCCGGGCCCAGGAGAGGGTGTCGAGCCCGATGTGGCACTGGAGGTGGAGCAGCGACCGGCCCGTCACGTCCCCGACCTCCGCCAGCTCGAAGGCCCGCAGGGCGTCCTTGCCCGCGCGGAAGGAGTCCAGGTCGTAGAAGTCACTGCCGTAATGGATGGGCACACGTTCATCCCACATGGCGCGGTTGGCTTCGCGCCAGTCGGCGGGTATCGGTGTATGCATGCCCGCGAGGTTATCCACAGGCTGAGGGCGGGGCGAACGAATTGTCGTCGGTCCGGCGCAGAATGGTGGGCATGACTGAGACCACTGGTTCGACGACCGATTCCGTTCCGGAGTGGGAGCAGCGTTTCCGGGCTCCCCGGGTGTCCCTGCCCGACTGGGCGGAGGACGCGCCGGACCGCGCGCTGTTCGTCTCCAACGCGACGGGGACGTACGAGCTGTACGCCTGGGACCGGGCCACCGGTGAGCAGCGGCAGGTGACCGACCGCCCCAATGGGACGACGGACGGCACGCTGACGCCGGACGGCGAGGCCATCTGGTGGTTCGACGACACCGACGGCGACGAGTTCGGGGTGTGGATGCGCCGGCCGTTCAACGACGGTGAGGGCGCGGAGGACGAACCGGCGGTGCCCGGTCTGGAGGCCTCCTACCCCGCCGGACTCGCGATCGGCCGGGACGGGACGGCGGTGGTAGGCCGTTCGACGGACGAGGACGGGACGACGGTCCACCTCGTACGGCCCGGGGCGACGGCGCCCGTCGAGATCTACCGTCACCGCGAGTCGGCCGGGGTCGGTGACCTGTCGCACGACGGGACGCTGATCGCGCTGGAGCACACCGAGCACGGTGACGCGATGCACTCCGCGCTGCGCGTGGTGCGGCCGGACGGCAGCACGGTCGCCGAGCTGGACGACACCGAAGGGGGCACGAAGGAGCTGGGCCTGGCGGTTCTCGGCTTCGCCCCGGTGGCCGGGGACACCCGACTGCTGGTCGGGCATCAGCGGCGCGGCCGCTGGGAGCCGATGATCTGGGACCCGGTGACGGGCACCGAGACGGACCTCGCCATCGAGCTGCCCGGCGACGTGGGGGCGGAGTGGTGTCCGGACGGTTCCGCGCTGCTGATCGAGCACGGCTTCGAGGCCCGCAGCGAGCTGTGGCGGTACGAGCCGGCGGCGGGCGAGGGCACCCTGGTGCGGGTGGAGACGCCCGCCGGTTCGGTCTCCGGCGCCACCGCCCGCCCGGACGGCACGGTGGAGTACCTCTGGTCCTCGGCCGCGGAGCCGCCCGTCGTCCGGTCCACGAGCGGTGCGGTGGTGCTCGATCCGCCCGGTGCGAAGGCCCCGCGGTCCGTGCCCGTCGAGGACGTGTGGGTGGACGGGCCGGGGGGCCGGGTCCACGCGCTCGTCCAGCGTCCCACGGCCCCGGCGGAGGGGCCGTTCCCGACCGTCTTCGAGATCCACGGCGGCCCGACCTGGCACGACAGCGACGCCTTCGCGGGCGGGCCCGCCGCCTGGGTGGACCACGGCTACGCGGTCGTCCGGGTCAACTACCGCGGCTCGACCGGCTACGGGCGGGCCTGGACGGACGCGCTCAAGCACCGGATCGGCCTGATCGAGCTGGAGGACATCGCGGCGGTGCGGGAGTGGGCGGTGAAGTCCGGCCTCGCGGACCCGGCGAGGCTCGTCCTTGCCGGCGGCTCGTGGGGCGGCTACCTGACGCTGCTCGGCCTCGGTACGCAGCCCGGTGACTGGGCCGTGGGCCTGGCCGCCGTCCCGGTCGCGGACTACGTCACGGCGTATCACGACGAGATGGAGGCGCTGAAGGCGATGGACCGCACCCTGCTGGGCGGGACGCCGGAGGAGGTGCCCGAGCGCTTCAAGGCCTCGTCGCCCCTGACGTACGTCGACGCCGTACGGGCCCCGGTCTACATCTCGGCGGGCGTCAACGACCCGCGCTGCCCGATCCGCCAGGTGGAGAACTACGTGGACCGGCTGAAGAGCCGCGACGCGGTCCACGAGGTCTACCGTTACGACGCGGGGCACGGCTCGCTCGTCGTGGAGGAGCGGATCAAGCAGGTGCGCCTGGAGCTCGACTTCGCCGCCCGTCACCTGGGGTCGCCCGACGGCCTCGCCGGACGGGGCTCCCGGGCTGCGTAGGGGCCGGATAAAGGGTGGCGCCACGGGTGCCCCCGCTCCGGGCGGCCGGAGCGGGGACCGTACCGTGGAGGGGTGTACCGGTTCCTGCTGACCCCGCGATGGTGGGGGATCAACCTCTTCGTCGTGCTGGCCATCCCGTTCTGCGTGTTCATGGGTACCTGGCAGCTCGGCCGCTTCGAGGACCGCGTGCAGACGCACGAGGCCGCCGAGAAGCAGCCCGCTCCGGGCACGAGGGCCGCCAAGCCGATCGATGGCCTGCTGCCCGTCGACACGGTGACCTCCGGCCGTCCCGCCACCGCGACCGGCCGGTACGCCGAACAGTTCCTGGTGCCCGGCCGGAAGCTGGACGACCGGACCGGCTTCTACGTCGTGGGCATGCTGCGCACCGACAGCGGCAAGGCTCTGCCCGTGGTGCGCGGCTGGCTCCCCGGGAAGGCCGGACACGCCTCGGTGCCGCCCGCGCCGACCGGCGACGTCACCGTGACCGGCGACCTCCAGGCCTCGGAGAGCGCGGGCACCGCGGGGGTCGACGTGACGGGCGGGCTCCCCGACGGGCAGGTCGGCATGATCAGCGCCGCGTCCCTCGTCAACCTCGTGCCGTACGACGTGTACGACGCCTGGGTGACGCTCCAGCGGTCCGACGTCCGCACCGGCGGCGCGGCCGCCACGGGCGCCTCGGGGACCGAAGAGACTGCGGGGACCGAGGAGGCGGCGGGGGTCGAGGAGGCGGCGGGGGTCGAGGAGGCGGCGGGGAAGGCCGGAAAGGCCACCGCCACCGCTCTGCGTCCCGTACCGGCCGCCGCGGCGCAGGGCACCGGGCTCGACCTGAAGGCCTTCCAGAATCTGGGCTACCTGTGCGAGTGGTTCGTCTTCGCGGCGTTCGTGCTCTTCATGTGGTTCCGGCTGGTCCGGCGCGAGGCCGAAGCCGTCCGGGACGTGCGCCTGGGCCTCGTCGCGGACCCGGACACCGCGAGCCCGGATGCCGTGGCCCCGGACCAGGAAGCGGACCCGGACCGGGTAGCCGGCCCGCCCGCGAACTCCTGAACGGCTCCTGCGCCCGCTCCTACTCCTGCGGCGAAGGCTCCAGCGCGCCCGTCCGGTAGATCGTGCCCGCGCAGGCATTGCTGATCTTCGCCTCTGCGACCGGCGCTCCCGGCTCCGCCGTGTGCTTCACGGCGACGCTGCCCTCCGCCGTCCCCGACTCGTCCTCGCCGCCGAGCTGCGGGTCCGTACCCGCTTCGGTGTCCCCGGTCCCGCTGCCCGTGCTGGACCCGGCCGAGCCCACCGCGCTGCCGGCCGTACCGTCCGTCGGGGTCGGCGAAGGTGAACCGCCGGTCGTCGGACAGGTGTCCTCCGGAACCCAGGCGAACTGCACCTCGTACGCCATCTCCGGCGCCAGCAGCACCGTCGTCTCCTCCTCTGCGGGATCGGGCAGTCCGGACGCGGCGTCCCCCTGGGTGTGCCGGACGACCGCGATCTTGGCCGGATCCGCCGCGCCCATCGCCTCGAAGCCCACCGTGCCGCCACTGCTCACCGAGCAGTCCTTGCCGGAGACATTGGCGATCCGGAACGTTCCGTACACCGTGCCGTCGGCGCCGGTCGCACCGGTCTTTGCGGAGGCGACCCCGAGCTGGTCCGGCGCGCAGACCGGCATACCGGCGGCCGCGCTGGCCCGCGGGTCGGCCGAACTGCCGACCGTCGCGCCCTCCACGCCCTGGCCGCTGCTGGCGGACGGGCTGGCCGAAGTGTCCGGGACACCTCCGCCGGTGTCCTCGCCCCCCTCGCTCCCGCCGCCGTCGTCCGCGCCGCCGGAGCCCGGACCGGGCTCCTCGCCGCTGCCGCCCTGCGCCTGCTCGCCGTGACCGGCGATGGAGGGGCTGGCGGCGTTCGATCCCTCGGAGTTCGCGACATGGAGGAACGCGGGGATCGCGGTACCGATGAGCAGGGCCGCCGCCGCCGCGCCCACGAGCGCCTGCCGCCGCCGGGCCCGACGGGCGGGCACCGCGCGGTACAGGTGGTCGAGGGTGCCGTCGCGGGGTTCGAGACCCTGCACGGCGCCGCGCATCATCCGGCGCAGGGCGTCCTCTTCGGCATCCGCACCCACCTCAGTGGCCGTGCCGGACCCGGCTCTGCCTCCGAAGAGACCGGCCAGCGGGTCGCGGTCCCTGTCCGGGTTCCTGCCCGGGGCGTTTCCCGGAGTGCTGTCCGGCCCGTGATTCACAATTCCGTTTCCAGTCCGGTCATTCCGATGTCCGAATGAGGGCCCGTGTCGGTGTCCGTGCTCGTGGCCGTCGCGCCGGCTCATGCCTGCGCCTCCATCACCACGCGCAGCGCCGCGATGCCGCGGGAACCGTACGCCTTCACCGAGCCCAGGGATATCCCCAGGGTCGTGGCGACCTGAGCCTCGGTCATGTCCGCGAAGTAGCGCAGCACCAGCACCTCCCGCTGGCGCCGTTGCAGCCCCCGCATCGCCTTGATCAGCGCGTCCCGCTCCAGCTGGTCGTACGCCCCCTCCTCCGCGCTCGCCATGTCCGGCATGGGCTTCGAGAGCAGCTTCAGCCCGAGGATGCGACGGCGAAGCGCGGAGCGGGAGAGGTTGACGACGGTCTGGCGCAGATACGCGAGTGTCTTCTCGGGCTCCCGTACCCGGTTGCGCGCCGAATGCACGCGGATGAACGCCTCCTGCACGACGTCCTCACAGGACGCCGTGTCGTCCAGGAGCAGGGCCGCGAGGCCGAGCAGCGAACGGTAGTGGGCGCGGTAGGTTTCGGTGAGATGGTCAACTGTAGTTCCGGCCGCCACGCTGTCTTCAGCGCCCTCGCGCTGTGACGGCAGCCCCGTCTGGCGCGCGGCGGGCATGGGCGCGATCACCGGCATGCCGCCGGGCGCGCGGGGCCGTTTGAGCGGTCGCACCGAAGCGCCGCGCAAGGGGCCCACCACTGTGATATCGAGTACCTCTGCCACGCCAGTTGGACACGTTTCCCCCCGTCAGGGTTGTACGCATACGGCACCGCGTTTGACACCATGCGATATGCCTTCATACGTAACCGCTCTTCCCCAAATACCCCGAATGTGCGCCTCGCCGCGCAAGAAGTGACGGCTTAGACGCGTGCTGCCCGACCGGCGGTTGCAGCGGGCCGAAAGGTCATCGTCGGACACCGCTGCGTCCCAGCTCAAGAGGTTCAGACCAGCAACTTGCTCACAGGTGCTTCACAGACCGTACAAAACAGGTTCGATCAGGACCGGGGAAATTCAGGACGCGAGGAATTCGGCCGCCACCGCTTCGGCGATCTGCGCCACGTTGAGCGCGGCACCCTTGCGGAGGTTGTCGCCGCAGACGAAGAGCTCCAGCGCCCTCGGCTCGTCCATCGACCGGCGGACCCGGCCGACCCAGGTCGGATCGGTGCCCACCACGTCGGACGGGGTCGGGAAGTCGCCCGCGCCGGGGTTGTCGTACAGCACCACGCCGGGCGCGGTCGCCAGGATCTCGTGCGCCCGGTCGACCGTGACCTCGTTCTCGAAACGGGCGTGCACGGACATCGAGTGGGTGGTGAGCACGGGGACGTACACACAGGTCGCCGCCACCCGCAGGCTCGGCAGATCGAGGATCTTGCGGCACTCGTCGCGGATCGCCAGCTCCTCCGACGACCAGCCGTCCCCGGCATCCGTCCCGGCCCACGGCACGACGTTGAGGGCGACGGGTGCGGCGAACGGGCCGCCGTGCGTGTCCCCCACGACCCGGCGTACGTCACCCGGCTTCGTGCCCAGCTCGCTGCCGGCCACCAGTGACAGCTGCTCGCGCAGGGCGGCGACGCCTTCGCGCCCGACCCCGCTCACGGCCTGGTACGAGGACACGACGAGTTCCCGCAGCCCGAATTCGGCATGCAGCGCGCCGACCGCGACGATCAGTGCCAGCGTCGTGGAGTTCGGGCTCGCGACGATGCCGCGCTGTCTGATCCGGGCCGCGTGGGGGTTGATCTCGGGGACGACGAGCGGAACGTCGCCGTCCATCCGGAAGGCCGCGGAGTCGTCGATGACGACCGCGCCCCTGGACGCGGCGAGCGGCGCCCAGCGTTCGGACACCGCGTCGGGTGTCAGGAACAGCGCCACGTCCACGCCGTCGAAGATGCCCTCGGAGAGTTCGAGGACCTCGGTCGCCTCACCTCGCACGACGAGCTTGCCGCCGGCCGAGCGCGGTGAGGCGATGAGCTTCACCTCGCCCCAGATATCCGCGTGTTCCGAAAGGATCTGGAGCATGACGCCGCCGATCGCCCCGGTCGCGCCGACGACCGCGAGCGAAGGGCGGCGTGCGGTCATCGGCCGGTGCCCCCGTACACGACTGCCTCGTCGGAGTCGCTGTCGAGACCGAAGGCGGTGTGCACGGCGCGCACGGCCTCGTTGACGTCGTCGGCACGGGTGACCACTGAGATGCGGATCTCGGAGGTCGAGATCAGCTCGATGTTCACACCGACGTCGGACAACGCCTCGAAGAAGCCCGCGGTGACCCCCGGGTTGGTCTTCATCCCGGCGCCGACCAGGGAGATCTTCGCGATCTGGTCGTCGTAGCGCAGCGACTCGAAGCCGATGCCGGCCCGGCTGCGCTCCAGTGCGTCGATGGCCTTGCGGCCCTCGGCCTTGGGGAGCGTGAAGGTGATGTCCGTCAGACCGGTCGACGCGGCGGAGACGTTCTGCACCACCATGTCCATGTTGATCTCGGCGTCCGCGATCGCGCGGAAGATCGCTGCCGCCTCGCCCGGCTTGTCGGGCACACCGACGACGGTGACCTTGGCCTCGGAGACGTCATGGGCGACTCCGGAGATGATCGCGTGCTCCACCTGCTGGTCCCCTAGCGGCTCGTTGCTGACCCAGGTTCCGCGCAGCCCCGAGAAGGACGAGCGGACGTGGATCGGGATGTTGTATCGGCGTGCGTATTCCACGCACCGGTGCAGCAGCACCTTGGAGCCGGACGCGGCCAGCTCCAGCATGTCCTCGAAGGAGATCCAGTCGATCTTCCGGGCCTTCTTGACGACCCGCGGGTCGGCGGTGAAGACACCGTCCACATCGGTATAGATCTCACAGACCTCGGCGTCCAGCGCGGCGGCGAGGGCCACCGCGGTGGTGTCGGACCCGCCGCGACCCAGGGTGGTGATGTTCTTGCCCTCCTGGCTCACCCCCTGGAACCCGGCGACGATGGCGATGTTGCCCTCGTCGATCGAGGTCCGGATGCGACCCGGCGTGACGTCGATGATCCGCGCTTTGTTGTGGACCGAGTCGGTGATGACACCGGCCTGGCTGCCCGTGAACGACTGGGCCTCGTGGCCCAGGTTCTTGATCGCCATGGCAAGCAGCGCCATGGAGATCCGCTCCCCGGCGGTCAGCAGCATGTCGAACTCGCGCCCGGCGGGCATCGGTGACACCTGCTCCGCGAGATCGATCAGCTCGTCCGTCGTGTCGCCCATCGCTGACACCACGACAACCACCTGGTTGCCGTTCTTCTTGGCATCGACGACTCGCTTGGCGACGCGCTTGATGCCCTCGGCATCGGCTACGGAGGAACCCCCGTACTTCTGCACGACAAGGCCCACGTGCGCTCCTCGCTCAATCCATTGCTGTCGGCTCAGTTTAACGAGCAGTCCGGAAACGCCTCGCTGATATCAGATGCTGAGATGTCCCGCTCAGCACGTGATCACCGACGCGTCGTTCCGAACTGCTCGTACGAGGCTGCTGCCCGCCGATCAGCCGGGCACTCCCGTATGTGTCCCAGCCCACACACTCGCGGGGCGCCCGGCGAGGTTCATCGGGAGGCGGCCGCACGGGCCGGAGCGGGTGCGGCGAGGAGGAGGTCCTCGTAGGTGTGGTGGCGGCGGGTTGTGGTGCGGTGGTGCAGCAGTCCGGCCGCGCGGACGTGCTCGCCTGCGTCGACGAGGGCGCGGGCGAGGGTGTCCTGGATGATCTCGCGCTCGACCCGGACTCCACCGATCCGCTCCGCCTTCTCGCCCAGACCGGTCAGCAGCTCCGCGGCGGTACGGGGGTGGCCTGCGGTGACCTCCGCCAGCGCCCGCACCACGGGGGCCAGGACATCGCGGAAGTCGGAGCGTTCGTCGGCGGCGGCCCGGCGGGCCAGGATGCGCAGGTCGTCGGTGGCGGCCTCCACGGCGAGGGCCAGGGCGAGGTTGAACGTGTGGAAGATCTCCGCCATGCCGCCCGGTGCGGCGAGCAGTTCCCGTACCTGGCCAGGATCGCTCAGGCCGGCCGGTGACTGTCCGACCAGGAGCAGGCGCCAGTTCGTGGCGGCCCGCATGCCGACATCCGTGGACGCCAGCGCCGTGTCCGCCCGCCGACGGGCATCGGGGAAGTCGCCGCAGGCGATGGACTGCAGTGCGGCATGCCAGTTCAGGTGCCGTGACTGCACCGCCTGCGGGTCCGCCCGGAGCCACTGGTCCAGGAAGTCCGCCGTCGCGCGTCCGGCTCCCAGCTCGTGCTCGGCGTGCGCGAGGGCGTGCGCGGCCACTCCCGAGCGGGGATACAGGTCCAGCGCGTGGTGAGCCAGTTCGTGTGCTTCGCGCACCCGGCCCTGCTCCGCCCTGGTCGAGGCCAGCCAGCTCTGCCACGACCAGCTGTCCGGGCCGGCCACCGCCGCCTGCTGCTCAAGCAGTGCGTCGCCGTGCGCACGGTAGGCGGCGTCCCCGCAGGAGGAGAACGCGCCCAGCATGAGCCCGGCCTGCTCATCGGCGGGCCACCTGGCGAAGTGCTCCACCAGGTGATCGGCGGTCAGCCGGTACTGCCGGTGCGTGTGGAGGAAGACCCCGTACGCGAGACTCGCCTCCCGCGCGCCGGCCGCCAGCGCGTCCCGGTGCGCGATCGACAACTGCTCCTTCAGCACGCCGTCGTCCCAATGGTCACTGGTCGCCAGCGCCAGCAACGCCCGCGCCACACCACAGCCCGGGTCGTCACCGACCCACTGGCGCAGCAGAGGCAGCACCCGCCCGCTCAGGGAGAGCAACGCCTCCACCGCCCGCTCCTCCAGGCGCTTGCTCACCCCTGTCCCGCTCTCCGCGGTCCGCCCGGTCACCTCGCGCCCGCCGGCCTGCTCACACGCTCGACATGAAGACGGCCGTGCAGATGATGCCGCTGTTGCCGCAGTGGTTGCGCGGCAGATCCAGCGGCAGCCCGGCCAGGTTGCCGCTGCCCACCCCGCTGCCGGTCACCGTGGTGCCCACCGCCCGAGCAGCGCCCTGGCTGACGCAGGTGTTGCCGAACGCCGCGTTCCCGATCCCGATCACGTTCGCGTGAGCGGCACCGACCGGGAGCAGCGCCGCCCCGGCCACCGCACCCAGTACCGCGGCCCGCGCGCCCGCACGCCCCGCGACACCGCCCGCACTTCGCGTCTCCACACCCATCGCGCTCCTCCTTCACCCGGAACCGCATCCCGGTGCCCGTACAGATGACGCCGCCCGAAGGATTTCCGGCCGCACCCGCACCAACGACAGAACCCCGGCTCCGACACGCGGACGCCACCCGGGATTTCGTGAAAGCAGGAGGTGGAGGTGGTCTCCGCCTCGCCCGCTGCGCTACTTGACCGGGCGCAGCCCCAGCGGGCCCGCGATCTCCTCGACCATCACGCGGCCGGCCTCCTCGGCCAGGTCGTCGTCGCCGGCGTCCTGGTCGGTGTCCAGGCCGTCGAGGGCCTGGAGGGGCTGGTTCAGGCGGATGTGGGCGATCAGGGACTGGAGTGCGCGCAGGGCGGCGGAGGCGGTGGAGCCCCAGTTGGAGAAGTAGGAGAACTGCCACCACCACAGGGCCTCTGTGGTGCGGTCCTCCTCGTAGTGGGCCAGGCCGTGGCGCAGGTCCGTGACCAGGTCGGCCAGGTCGTCGGAGATACGGGCCGGGACCGGGGCCTTGCGGGGCTCGTACGGGTCGAAGACCTCGGAGTAGACGTCGATCGGCTCCAGCAGGACCGCGAAGCGCTCGCGCAGGCCGTCCGCGTCCGGTTCGGCGCCGAGGTCCGGCTCGTAGCGCTCGTCCGGGAGGATGTCCTCGTACGCGCCCAGCCGGCCGCCCGCGAGGAGGAGCTGGGAGACCTGGAGCAGCAGCACCGGAACGGCTTCTTCCGGCTCCTCGACCTTGGACACCTCGGTGACCGCGACGATGAACGTCTTGATCTGGTCGGCGATCTGGACCGCGAAGTCGTCGGGGTCCTGGGTGACAGTGTTCAGCGTGGCGTCAGACATCGAGGAGACCTCCCGTGGGCACGGTCGCAGACGGTGGGTAGAACATAGTCGCGCTGAACATAAAGCCGTCGTGAGGGGCGGGGCCGGTGTCAGACATCGAGCAGACGCCTCCCTTCGAAGGCGCGGCCGAGCGTGACCTCGTCCGCGTACTCCAGGTCGCCGCCCACCGGCAGACCGCTGGCCAGCCGGGTGACCCGCAGGCCCATCGGCTTGATCATCCGCGCCAGGTACGTCGCGGTTGCCTCGCCCTCCAGGTTGGGGTCGGTCGCCAGGATCAGCTCCGTGATGGAGCCGTCGGCCAGCCGGGCCAGCAGCTCGCGGATACGCAGATCGTCCGGGCCGACGCCCTCGATGGGGCTGATCGCCCCGCCGAGTACGTGGTACCGGCCCCGGAACTCGCGGGTCCGCTCGATCGCGACGACGTCCTTCGGCTCCTCCACGACACAGATGACCGTCAGATCGCGGCGCGGGTCGCGGCAGATCCCGCACTGCTCCTGCTGCGCGACGTTGCCGCAGATGGCGCAGAAGCGGACCTTGTCCTTGACCTCAAGGAGGGCGTGGGCCAGGCGGCGCACATCCGTGGGCTCCGCCTGGAGGATGTGGAAGGCGATCCGCTGCGCGCTCTTGGGACCGACGCCGGGCAGCCTGCCCAACTCGTCGATGAGGTCCTGAACCACGCCTTCGTACAACGGAGAGCCTTTCCTGCCGCCTGGTCGGCCGAGTCGTGGTACGTACCGTAGGGGGTGCGTACCGTCTTGGGTATGTCCTCGGACATGCCCTTGGTATGTCCTTGGTCAGAAGGGGAGGCCGGGCATGCCGCCCAGGCCCTGGGCCAGCGGGCCCAGCTTCTGCTGCTGGAGCGTCTGGGCGTTCTCGTTCGCCGCCTGGACCGCCGCGACGACGAGGTCCGCGAGCGTCTCGGTGTCCTCCGGATCCACCGCCTTCGGGTCGATCACCAGGGCGCGCAGCTCGCCGGAGCCGGTGACGGTCGCCTTGACGAGACCGCCGCCCGCCTGGCCGTCGACCTCGGTCCCGGCCAGTTCCTCCTGGGCCTCCGCAAGGTCCTGCTGCATCTTCTGGGCCTGCTGAAGCAGCTGCTGCATATTGGGCTGACCACCACCGGGAATCACGGTCACTCCAGTGCATTTCGACGACAAATGTTTCGGTACGCCGAGCCTACGTTGTCCCCGCGCGGTGCGCCCCACCCGCTGACAAGCAACTCTTTCGAGTGAGATCGAGTCAGTGAAGGCAGGACTCCTATACCTGATCACAGGCCCCGCACACCCGGGAATACCGCGATTCCGACCCCGCGGCCCACCATTCGGCGGTAGGAAGGGCATGCGCCCCGATACGCGCACATGCACCCACCGTCACGCAAGGTTACGCATGGGGCACTGCCGGTCGCAGCGAGCGTCAGTGAGCAGAGGGCAGAGATCCCGCCCATCGTCGAGGACGCGGTCGACACCACGCGTCGCAATGCAGCATGCAGAGGAGTACCCCGGTGAGTCAGCCGGAGATGCAGCCCGAAGGGCCGCCCCGCAACGATTCCGGTGTGCCCGGTCCGGCCGGTTCCGCCACTCCTTCCGGTACGGGCTCCGGCGCACCGGGCCGGGATCTGACCGGTACGCCCTTCCCGCTCGGCGACTGGGGCGAGCCCGCGCAGCGGCTCGAAGAGCTGTACCGCTGGATCGAGGCCGACGCGCTGCGCACCGCCGACTGGTACCTGGGCGACCGGGTGTGGAAGCGGCGCGCGGCCAGGGTGCTGCGGATGGGGACCGCCGTCGGCGCGGTGGCGGGCGCCGCGCTGCCGCTGCTCGATCTGACGGGCGCGTTGAACGGTGCGGCGGGCTGGGGGTATCTGTCGCTGCTGCTGGGCGCCGCGTGCATGGCGTGCGACCGGTACTTCGGCCTGACCTCCGGCTGGATAAGGAATCTCGCCACGGCACAGGCCGTGCAGCGCAGGCTCCAGGTGCTCCAGTTCGACTGGGCCTCGGAGTGCGTACGGGAGGTGCTCGGCCCGACCGAGGGGACGGCGAGCGAGGCCGCCGAGCGGTGCCTCGGTGTGCTGCGGCGGTTCTCGGAGGACGTCACGGAGCTCGTCCGGTCGGAGACCGCGGACTGGATGGTGGAGTTCCGGGCCGGTCCCGCGCCGATGGGGATGCAGGCACTGGTGTCCGGGGGCACGGGTGGCGGGCGGGCGGAGCCGGGTACGCAGCCGAGGTTCCCGCTGCAGTCGATGGGCCGGCCGAACATGCCTCGGCAGCGGCCGCCGGAGTCCCCGCGATGACCGGTGACCGGTGCGGGGCTCCGGCGGACGCCTCGGGCGTCAGGCCGTCCGTCAGGCCGTCCGTCAGCTGAAGATGATCATCGAGCCCTGGGCGAGGCTGCGGGTGACCGCGGCGTGCAGGCCGAGCCAGACGTGGCGTTCCCGGGCGAACGGGTTGTCGTCGTACGGGATCGGGACCGCCGGTTCCTCCAGCTCGGTGGGGGCGGCGGGCGGCAGCGGGGCGGCCGGTGGATTGGCCGGATCGATACCGATGGACGGGGCGACGAACTCCAGCTCCCTGAGCAGCCCGTGCGCGGAGCCGAGCGGGCCGCCGCCCTCCAGCAGGTCGTCGCTGGAGATCGGGTACGCGAAGTCCAGGGGAACGTACGCGCCCGCGTGGTCGTAATGCCACACCAGGTGCGACTGCTGGGCCGTCGGCTCGAACATCTCCAGCAACTGCTCGTAGTCGCCGCCCAGTTCGTCCACGGGCGTGACGGCGAGGCCGCTGATCTGGAGCAGGTAGGCGCGGCGCAGGAAGTGCAGGGCGTCGTAGTCGAAGCCCGCGACCGGGGCCACGTCTCCGGTCAGGCCCGGCATATAGGCGTAGACGGGTACGGGCGGCAGTCCCGCCTCGCCCAGCGCCTGGTCGAAGACGGCTATCTCTTCGGCGAAGGGGTTGTCGGGGCTGTGGCACAGCACATCGACGAGGGGGACCAGCCACAGGTCACAGGCCACGAAGTCTCGCTCTCCAACGGGTGCGTGCGATGGTCGGGACAGCGTAATGCGGTCGCCACGTCGCGGACAGTGTTCCCCCATGAGCGATTCGGGGAACGGCGCCGCTCAGACTTCCGGTCCCGCCGGATCCGTGGCCTCTTCCGCCCGGGGCGGGTGTGGTGCGTGGCCGGGGTGGTCAGGGTCACCGGCCGCCAGCCGGTCCGCCCAGTTCAGCGCGTGGCCGTTGTAGTGGGCGACCACCACGCGCAGCGCCTCGCGGTCCCGGAGCGTGACCGCGGCGACGAGGTCCGAGTGCCCCTGCCAGAGCCAGTCCCGTACGTCCGCGTCATCGCGCAGGTACGGGACGGCGAACACCCAGGCCTGGACCCGCAGCCGGTGCAGGAAGTCACCGATGTACGCGTTGCCGGCGAGCGCGCCCAGCTCCCGCCAGAACCGCAGGTCGTAGCCGATGAGGACGTCCAGATCGCCGCAGCGCGCCGCGCGGGCGGCCTCCTCGGCCCGGCGGCGTACCGAGACGAGCGCCTCCCGGTACCTCGCCTGCCGCGCCGGGGACGGGGACTGCTCGCGGAAGGCGTCCCGGATCACCCCGTCCATGACCAGGGCGCGGGCCTCCACCATCGCCCGGTAGTCCTCGACGGAGAACTGGTGCACCCGGAATCCGCGGTGCTGGTCGCATTCGAGCAGGCCCTGCGCGGAGAGGTCGAACAACGCTTCCCTGACAGGCGTCGCGGAGACGCCGTACTGCTCCGCGATCTGCTTGACGGTGAATTCACGCCCCGGCTGAAGACGCCCCGCGAGCACCTCGTCACGCAGCGCGTCCGCGATCTGCTGCCGCAGGGTACTGCGGGTGACAGCTCCGCTCGCGCGCATGAGCGCCCCTCCCCTGTTTCGGTTTCGGCCACCTTAGACCGAGCCCGCCGGCCTGGCCGGTGGGGAGGGGACGGGGGAGAGGCGCTGCGCGCGGGCGGTGGCGCTACGCGGTGTACCCGTCGGCCACCGCCAGTGCGGCGTCCAGTGCCGCCAGGCCCTCCTTGGCCTCGGTCTCCGTGACGTTGCAGGCCGGCACGGCGTGGGTGCGGTTCATGTTGATGAAGGGCCACAGGCCGTGCTTCTTGGCCGCCGCCCCGAAGGCCGCCATCGGAGCGTTGGCGGCGCCGGTCGCGTTGTACGGGACGAGCGGCTCGCGGGTCTCCTTGTCGCGGACCAGCTCCAGCGCCCAGAACGCGCCGAGCCCGCGGACCTCACCGACCGAGGGGTGGTTGGCGGCGAGCTCGCGCAGACCGGGGCCGAGGACCGTCTCACCGATGTGGGCGGCGTTCTCGATGACCCTCTCGTCCTCCATCACGTGGATGGTGGCGACGGCGGCCGCACAGGCCAGCGGGTGGCCGGAGTAGGTCAGCCCGCCCGGGTAGGGGCGGGTGTCGAAGGTGGCGGCGATCTCGGCGGAGATGGCGACGCCGCCGAGGGGTACGTAACCGGAGTTGACGCCCTTGGCGAAGGTCATCAGGTCGGGGGTGACGTCGAAGTGGTCGGCGGCGAACCACTTGCCGGTACGCCCGAAGCCCGCCATCACCTCGTCGAGGACGAAGACGATCCCGTACCGGTCGCAGATCTCGCGGACACCGGCGAGGTAGCCGGGCGGCGGGGTCATGATGCCGGCCGTGCCCGGGATGGTCTCCAGGATGATCGCGGCGATGGTCGAGGGGCCCTCGTAGGCGAGGGTGTCCTCCAGGTGCTGGAGTGCGCGGGCGCACTCCTCCGCCTCTGTCTGCGCGTAGAACGGCGAGCGGTAGAGGAACGGGGCCCAGAACCTGACGACGCCCGCCGAGCCGTTGTCCGACGCCCAACGGCGCGGGTCACCGGTCAGGTTGATCGCGGTGGAGGTGGCGCCGTGGTACGAGCGGTAGGCGGACAGCACCTTCGTACGGCCGGTGTGCAGCCGGGCCATCCGGACGGCGTTCTCGACGGCCTCGGCGCCGCCGTTGGTGAAGAAGATCTTGTCCAGGTCGCCCGGCGTGCGCTCCGCGATGAGGCGGGCGGCCTCGGAGCGCGACTCGATCGCGAAGGCGGGCGCGAAGGTCGTCATCCTCCCCGCCTGCTCCTGGATCGCGGCGACGACGGTGGGGTGCTGGTAGCCGATGTTGGTGTAGACGAGGCCGCTGGTGAAGTCCAGGTAGCGGTTGCCGTCGTAGTCCCAGAAGTACGCCCCCTCGGCGCCGGCGACGGCGAGCGGGTCGATCAGGCCCTGGGCGGACCAGGAGTGGAACACGTGCGCGCGGTCGGCGGCCTTCACGGCCGCGCCGGCGGCGGGGTCAGCGGCGGCGGCATGGCGGGGATGAGGGGTCATACGGCGAGCGTAGGCACCGCCGGGCACGGCCCGGTATGGCCACCTTGTATATGGAGTGGGGCGTGCCGTTCGGCAGGGTGTCGGGTCGCCGCGCGGTGGCAGGTGCCCGGGGCGGTGCCGGCCGGACCGCTGCCGGTCTACGGGACCGCCCGCCCGCCCCGGGGCCGTGGACGCGGTGCACAGCCCGTCCTGATCCGGGCGAAAGGCCCTGACTGCGGGCACGGACCGGCCACCACCCCCCGCCGGGGCACGACCGCGCCGCTATTCTCGACCCGTTCGGCGTGTGGCCGTACGGGGGAGGACTGCACACCATGGAAAAGCTCGGCTCCGTAGATCCGCAACGCATCGGCGCCTACCGACTGCTGGGCCGACTCGGCGCGGGCGGCATGGGCCAGGTCTATCTGGCCCGCTCGGACCGTGGGCGCACCGTCGCGATCAAGCTCGTACGCGAGGAGCTCGCCGAGCAGCAGGAGTTCCGCGACCGGTTCCGGCGGGAGGTGATGGCCGCCCGCCGCCTCGGCTCCAGCTGGACCGCCCCCGTGCTGGACGCCGATACCGACGCCAACGTGCCCTGGGTCGCCACCGGTTACGTCGCGGGCCCGTCCCTCCAGGCCACCGTCTCGGGCCGCACGATCATCTCGGCGGGCCCCGCCCCCGGCGCGTACGGCCCACTGCCCGAACGCTCGGTCCACATCCTGGGCAACGGTCTCGCGCACGCCCTGCGGGCCATCCACACCGCCGGGCTCATCCACCGCGACCTCAAGCCGTCCAACATCCTGCTGACGATCGACGGCCCCCGGGTCATCGACTTCGGCATCGCACGGGCCCTCGACACCGTCACCGACGGCGGTCTCACCCGTACCGGGGCGCTGGTCGGCTCCCCCGGCTTCATGTCTCCGGAGCAGGTGCGGGGCGAGCCGGTGACCACGGCGTGCGACGTGTTCTGTCTGGGCTCGGTGCTGGCGTACGCGTCCACCGGGCGGCTCCCGTTCGGTGACGCGGCCAGCGGGGTGCACGCGATGCTGTTCCGGATCGCGCAGGAGGACCCGGACCTGACCGGGGTCCCGGTGGACCTGGTGGAGCTGATCCGGGACTGCCTGCGCAAGGACCCGGAGGCCAGACCGACGCCCGACGAGATACTGGACCGGCTGGCCGAGGACGAGACCTCGGAGCCCTGGCTTCCGGGCGCGCTCATCGCCCAACTCGGCCGGCACGCCGTGGAACTGCTCGACTCGGAAGACCCTGAGGACGCGGCGGACGGCGCGGACGCGGCGCAGTCCGGGGGGCCGGAGGAGGCGGGGGAAGCAGCCGAAGCGGAGACCCGTGCGGATGCGGTGCCGGGTGCGCACCCGCAGGACGCGGTCGCGCAGGGCGCCGTCCCGCAGGAGACGCCGCCTCCGGCTCCGACAACGCCTCCCGTGGTCGGCCCGCCGCAGCCCGCCCAGCCGTACCCGGCCGCGTATCCGACAGCGACGCCGGCCCCGGGACACGGAGCGACTCCCCCACCGGGACACGCAGCGACGCCGGTCCCGGGATACGGCTATCCGCAGCAGCCCGCCCCCGACCAGGGCCAGGCATACGGATACCCCCAGCAGCCCGCCCCCGACCAAGGCCAGGCATACGGATACCCCCAGCAGCCCGCCCCCGACCA